>BNUR01000019.1 GCA_025997495.1 Spirochaetia bacterium
CGAATCTTTTTTTGAAGGGGCCATCCCCTACGAAAAGCTTGTGGTTCATAACTGGCGAACCGACGTGGTAAAGATCGGCGAAGTGCCCGGAACCTTTGTGTCCCAAGTATCCGAAGGCCGGTCCGCCGCAAAAATTGACGTGGAGGTCAACAAGCGGATCATGGATCCCTCCTACGACCTTATCATTTCCGCCGGACAGGTAGTGCCCCACGAAGTGGTTGGTATGGCGAACTATTCAAAAAATATTTTTGTCGGCTGTGGCGGGTACAGCATGATAAACTCATCCCACATGCTTAGTGTGCGCTGGGGCATTGAACGGCTTATGGGGAAGGACTTTTCTCCGGTGCGAAAGGTGTTTGATTATGCGGAGGAGCATTTTCTTAAAAATATCCCGCTCCTCTATGTGCTTACCGTTACTACCACGAAAAATGACGCCGCCCAAATACGCGGCCTGTATATTGGCCGGGACCGAGGTTTATTTGAACAGGCGGTCAGCCTTTCCCAAGAATTGAACCTCATCAAGGTGGATAAGCCCCTGAAAAAAGTAGTGGTCTACCTTGACCCCCGGGAATTCAAGTCTGCCTGGCTTGGGAACAAAGCTATTTACCGGGTCAAAATGGCCATTGCCCGTGGTGGTGAGCTGATTATCCTCGCCCCGGGTGTGCGGAAGTTTGGTGAGGACGATGGCAATGACGCGCTTATCCGCAAGTACGGCTATGTGGGGCAGGAAAAAATTTTGCAGCTTATGGAAACCGAAGAAGACCTGGGAAACAATATGTCCGCGGCGGCCCACCTTATCCATGGTTCATCGGACGGCAAGTTCAGGATAGTGTACTGCACAAAGGAACTGCGTGAAGACGAAGTGCGGGGGGCGGCCTTCGACTATATGCCCTATGATGAGGCGGCGGCTCGGTACGATATCCGGAAGCTCAAGGACGGGTTTAACACGGTGGAGGGGGAAGAGATATACTATATCAGCAACCCTGCGCTGGGGCTGTGGACTACGGGGTAGACATGTACTAAATTGTGTATACCGGCGAAAGAATAAATAACCACGGACCACACTGATCACACGGACACGGACACGGACAGGACGGACTGGTTTTTTGCCTGTCTTTTTCTTTTGTCCGTGTGGTCGACTTTTCCACTCTTTGGGTGGAAAAGTGGTTAAATTTGGAATAGCTGTGAAAGATGTCTCCCTGAATCAGTCCCTGGAACATCTCCGCAGACAGTATTTTCCGGAGTGGACCGATTGTATGTAAAACACGACATTCGGCATATCATTTTTTTAAAATAGTTGATACGATAAAAATGATGACCGGGAATGATTCTCTTTTAAGGCCCTGCTTAAAGTGGGCCGGAGGAAAGCGCCAATTACTATCTGAAATCAAGCGCCATCTTCCTGTCCCCTTCAAGGTATCCACCTATTACGAACCCTTTGTCGGGGCGGGGGCGGTGTTTTTTGCCCTGGAACCTGAGAAGGCGGTGATCAGCGATAGTAACACCCAACTGATCCTGACCTACCGGGCGATAAAGGAAGATGTGGAAGGGCTCATCGAAATACTGCGGGGGCACAAAAATCACCATAGTGAGCAATACTATTACGAAATTCGGAATTTAGATCGCGATACGGAAACCTTTAACCATTTATCCGGTATTGAGAAGGCTGCCAGGCTAATATACCTTAATAAAACCTGTTATAACGGCCTGTACCGGGTAAATTCCCGGGGGCTGTTTAATGTCCCCTATGGCAACTATAAGAACCCTGCGGTGTTTGATGAAACCATGTTACAGCAAATCAGCGTTTATCTGAACAGTAACGACATTAGTATTACTAATACTGATTTTGAAGATGCCGTTTCAACTGCGGATAGAAATTCGTTTATCTATTTTGATCCGCCCTATCATAGCCCTGACAAGAAAAATTTTACCGGATACCAGTCGCAGGGTTTTGGTGAGGATGAGCAGGTACGGCTGAGGGATGTTATGATACGCATGACGGAGCGGGGGGTGAAGTGTTTGTTAAGCAATTCGGATACAGGGTTTGTGCGGGAGATATACCGGCATGAGGGCTTTGAGATTATACCGGTGCAGGCGAAGCGGGCAATCAATTCGGACGCTGCGGGGCGGGGGAGTGTGGGGGAAGTGTTGGTTAGGAATTGGCGGGAGTGACAAAAACCTTGTTACCGGCATTGAAAACAGACAGAAAAAACCGATTTAAAGGACGAGAAATTTCCCTTTAGACCGGGCATTCCAATTTCTGGAACCCGGGCCGGCAATATTGACCGACTGCTAGTCAAACAACTGAGCCAGTTCCAAAATAAGAAGATCAACCACGAAAAAGACAGGAAACACACGGAAAAAGGCCGATAAAGAAGTAAGAAAAGCACATTAATTTTTCTTTTTCGTGGTTTTTTCTTCAATTTTAGAACTAGCTCAACTAATTATGCAGCAATGACGAACCCCGCGCAGGGCAACGGAGTATGCACCCCCCTGCGAATCAGAGAATCCGTTTCCGGATGGGCGTAATTCCTTATGCAGCAAGGAATTACCATGAGGCTGACACGATTCGAACGTGCGACCTTTAGATCCGCAATCTAATGCTCTATCCAGCTGAGCTACAACCTCGAAAAACGGAGCAGGGGGGATTCGAACCCCCGGTACCCGGTTAGGGTACGACGGTTTAGCAAACCGTTGGTTTCGGCCACTCACCCACCGCTCCAAAAGTTAACCAATCACTATATGAAGGGGATTATACCCCAAAATACCATTTCAAACAAGACTTATCTGAGACCTACCGGTCTTCACCTACGGAGCAGGGGGGATTCGAACCCCCGGAACCCTCACGAGTTCAACGGTTTTCAAGACCGCATCCTTAAACCACTCGGACACCGCTCCAAAGCGACAGCGGCCTGTCCGCCCCCCAAAACGCCCTGAATTGATTTTTAACAATAACGGGATTTGGAATCAATGTCAAGGCACTTATTTTTGATAAATAGGTAAAATTTTGTAAAATTCCCCTTGACATTTCTCCCCTTTCCTACGATACTTTTCTCAAGAGTTGGAAACTCCCAGACATTACTATGATCTTTTCTAAGTACTTTTGGAAAGTCTGCTATTTTTAGTTACTGGTTTTCAGTTCTATTACAAAATATCCGGATTATCTACTACTTTAGCAATCATGAAAAGAAAGTCCTGTGTCCGTCCTTTCCCAGCTTGATCGCTTATCATGGATGAGCGGACTATAAAAGACCCGGTAAAGGCCGGGCAAAGGAAGCCAAATGGCTAAAAAATTATACGTAGGCAATCTTTCCTACAATACCCACGAGGATAACCTCAGAAGCCTCTTCTCCGCTTATGGTACCGTAGAATCGGTCAAAATCATCACCGACCGGGACACCGGCAATTCCAAGGGCTTCGGCTTTGTGGAAATGGGCAACGACGCAGAAGCCCAGGCCGCCATCAGCGGAACCAACGGCACGGATGTCGATGGCCGCGCACTCAAAGTAAACGAAGCGATGGACAAACCCCGCCGCGAAAACAACCGCTGGTAGGGCCTTTTGCCGTTGTAGTGTCTACGGACTCTGCAACGGCAACTCTCACATCTGACTAATGCCTGCACCCATTCGTTTATATCTTTTGTTTGAAACAGCCCAATCTATCCCATTCGATTTTCCACCGCTGTATATAATACCCGACTTTCTCATAGGCTTCTTCGGGAGTGGTTGCCGGTTAGCCGCTCTGCGGCGGGGTTGTTGAGCCGTCTTTACGGCCTTGCTAAAACCGGCTAAACTGGTACCCGTGGAAACCGGCCATTTTTCACTCCTCATAAAACCATCCGGCGCGGATTGTAATCTCCGGTGCGCCTACTGTTTTTATCTGAAAAAAAGCGCCCTGTATCCCGGAAGCGCCCTGCACCGTATGAGCGGTGACTGTCTTGAAAAATGTATCGCGTCATATATGCAAACCGAACAGCGGGTGTACTCATTTGGCTGGCAGGGCGGCGAGCCATCCCTGATGGGGCTTGGTTTTTTTCAACAGGCGGTGACGCTTCAACAGCAATACGGCAGATCGGGCGCGGTAATCAGCAATGGATTCCAAACCAACGGAACCATGCTCTCCGGTTCCCTGGCGGAATTTTTTACCCAATACAAGTTTCTTGTAGGGCTCAGCCTTGACGGCCCTGAGCATATCCATAACCGATACCGCCGTACCATTGGCGGCAGGGGTTCTTTTAAAAATGCTATGGGGGGAATCAAAACGCTGCGGCGGCGCCAGGGGGAATTCAATATTTTAACCCTGGTGTCAGAGGCTAATGTACACCATGCGGGGGAGGTGTATGATTTTCTGCGGAACGAGGATCTCCGGTATCATCAATACATTCCCTGCGTGGAGTTTGATTCCCAGGGAAAGCGGCAGCCCTGGGCAATCACCGGGGAAGACTGGGGACGGTTCCTGCTGGAATTGTTTTCGCGCTGGTATCCCCGGGATATCCGCAGGGTGTCGATCCGGCTCTTTGATTCAATCCTGAACTATCTGGTATACGGGCAGCACAATGTCTGCTCCATGGGCAATTCCTGCGATCATTATTTTCTGGTTGAACATACCGGGGATATATATCCCTGTGATTTTTTTGTAGACAGCGAATTGAAGCTTGGCAATATTCAAACCGATTCATGGCAAACCCTGCGCGCGTCTCCCGCATACGGTGAGTTCGCCGCCCGCAAACAGATTCTGCATACCCCCTGCAGCGATTGTGAACTCTGTACTTACTGCGGAGGGGATTGCCCCAAGTACCGAACCCGGGATGGCCGTTCTTTTTTATGTGAAGGGTGGAAACTCTTTTACGCGGAAACCCTGCCGGTTTTCCGGGATCTGGCGAAGCAGCTAACCGCACAGCCGCATACTTGACCTGTTTTGTATCTCCGGGTATAAAAAACCATCGGAATAGTATGAATTATTCGGAGAGGTGTATAACATGCGTATTCTTATGGTAGATATTGATACCCTGCGCCCCGACCATATGGGGTGTTATGGTTATTTTCGGGACACCACCCCGAACATCGATTCGGTGGCGGCGGAGGGTGTGCGTTTTGATCAGTACTATTGTCCGGACGCGCCCTGTCTGCCTTCCCGGTCGGCGCTGCTCTCCGGCCGCTTCGGCATCAAAACCGGCGTGGTGGGTCACGGCGGCACCACGGCAGATAAACGTATCATAGGAAGGGATCGGGAATTCTGCAGTCAGGATGATGAAAATAATCTGTTCAATATTTTCCGGAAGAAGGGTCTGTACACCGCGTCTATCAGCACCTTTGCGGAGCGGCATTCCGCATGGTGGTTCAACGCCGGTTTCCACGAGATGCACAATGTGGGCGGCGGGGGCATGGAGTCCGGGGAAACCGTGTTACCCGTGGCGCTGGACTGGCTGGATCGTAAGGGCGCCGATGATAATTGGTTTTTGCACCTTCATTTGTGGGACCCCCATACCCCGTACCGTGCGCCGGCGGATTTCGGCAATCCCTTTGAAGATAAGCCTTTTACCGATTGGGTGGACGAAATTGTTTTCAAACAACATCTGAAAAAAACCGGCCCCCACGGTTTGTGGGAACTGCGTATGTTTGACGATGCCGAAAACGCGGCATATCCCCGCATGCCCGGTAAGGTAACGGAGTATGCGGGTCTGCGCCGCGTGTTCGACGGCTATGATACGGGGATCCGCTACGCCGACTCTCTGGTCGGCCGGGTGTTTGACAGGATGCGGCAGCTTGGCATCTTTGATGATTGCGCGATTATCATCACCTCGGATCACGGCGAAACCATGGGGGAATTCGGTATCTACTGTGAACACGGCGTGGCCGACGAAGCTACCTGCCATATTCCCATGATCATCAAATGGCCCGGTGCTGGCGCCGGGCAGACAGACGCACAGTTTCACTACAATCTGGATTTAGCGCCCACCATGGCGGACCTGCTGGACATAAGGGCCTATGAAAAGTGGGACGGCAAAAGCTATGCCCAAACGCTCCGTGGCGGGAAGGGGGGCGGCTGGGATTCCCTGGTGCTTTCCCAGATGGCCCATGTGTGTCAGCGTTCCGCCCGGTTTGAAAACTGGCTCTATATCAGGACCTACCACGACGGTTTCCATCTTTTCGATAAGGAAATGCTGTTTAACATTGCCGAAGATCCCCATGAGCAGCATGATGTTAAAGAAAGGTATCCTGAAGTCTGCGCCCGGGGTGCAAAGATTATTCTGGACTGGCATGACGAACAGATGCTCGGTTCCGAAAGCCAGGTCGATCCGCTCTGGACCGTGGTGCATGAAAACGGCCCCTATCACACCTGGGGAATGTTGGATGCCTATTTGGAGCGGCTGGAAGCGACCGGACGCCACGATGGCGCCCAGTCATTGAGGAAGAAGTACCGTTAGTATTACTAATTGCCGGCAATTGCCTTCAGCAGAAAGCTGAAATCAAGCGCCTGTTCAAGGGTCTTTGGGGTAACCCCCTGGGGAACATTGGGGAGCCGTTCATCGTAGAGGGAGCGCATATACCCGTATCCCTTTGAATCGGCGGCGGCGAACCATTGCCGGTAATCATCCGCCGTGGGGGCGTAGGAATCGACAATAAAGGTCCCCTCCGGCCGCTGGCACAGTTTTTCCGCGATCCGCAAAGCCTCGTCCCGGTTGTCGGCAATCCAGACCGACGCCCTATACAACGCGTTGATAAAGTTCTGCGCCGTTTCGGGATTTGCCGCAAGCCATTTGGTGTTTGCCACAAAGGTTGAGGGGAAAACCTTGTCCTTGGGCAATGCGTTAATATCCGCCGCCACTTCAATATTGCTGCCGGCCTTCAAAACGGTGCTGGGAATCGGCTCAAAGGCAACCGCAATTTCCACGGCCTGGTTTCCCGCGGCGGAGATCATCCCCACACCGATGTTGGCGTTCTGGTAGTTTACCACCAATACCCGGTTTGCAGGATTATTGTTCGGCGCCTGATATCCCGCAAGATAGGCGGCGTCTTCGCACTGGAGCCAGAGCTGATCGGATACAGGCCTTTCGCTGTTAATGGCGGAAATCAGGTTTTTAAACCAGCCCCCCGGGGTGGTTCCCACTTCAAAGTACACGGTTTTGCCCCGGAGCCCCGCGTACAATTCACCGCTGTCGTAGGTCCCGTTACCGTTGGTGTCGGTGAACAACCCCTTCTTTGCCAGGAGGCGCTCCGAATTGCCGAGCTGGCCGAAGAACACAAAGGACAGCGAGTTGCCGCTGGAGTCAATGGGATTCCACGCTACCCCCGGCCCGATGTACCCGATGTCCAGGGTCGGCGTATCGGCGCGCATGGCCGCCATTTCCACGGGCCCGCTTTCGACGATCACCACGTTGGGGTCAATGCCGTATTCGGCAAAATAGCCCTTGGCAATGGCCACCGCCACAGCCGTTGCCCCGCCGCCGTTGTTGTGGATACCCACATTCACCTTCACGGTCTTTACCCCGGTTTGCGCCGCATCCTGTTTCGGGGCGGCCGCCAGGGGAGAACCTAGTATCAGTGCGAAAAACACCGATACTGCCGTCTTTTTTATGAACCCTTTCATAAAATATACCTCCTTTACTATTTAAAATGGATACCCATTTTACTTTCGCACTTCCAAAAACATTTTATATACCGTATCCCAAATCCGGTTCCGGTAATCGATAAACGCCGGGTCCAGTTTTGTCGCCTGGCTCCGGGGATAGGGCAAATCAATGTTCACAATATCCTTAACGCGTCCGGGCCGGGCGCTCATAATAACTACCCGGTTTGCAAGGAGTATCGCTTCTTCCACATCGTGGGTAATAAAAAAACAGGTTTTCTGTTCGCTTTCCCAGGTGAGGAGTAACTCTTCCTGCAGCTGCGCCCGTGTCTGCGCGTCCAGCGCGCCGAAGGGTTCGTCCATAAGGAGCACCTGTGGGTTTACCGCGTATCCCCGGGCAATGGCCACCCGCTGTTTCATGCCCCCGGAAAGCGCCTTTGGATACACATCCTCGAATCCCTGGAGGTTCACCATGTGTATATAATGATCCGCCAGGGCCCGTTTTTCCGCCCCGGTGTACCGGATCCCATCCGGCTCCTTTCGTAAAAACTTCATGCCGTACTCAATGTTTCTGCGCACCGTCATCCAGGGAAACAGGGCGTACTGCTGAAAAATCACCCCCCGGTCCACCCCGGGCCCCAGGATGGGCCGGCCGTCCATCAGCACCTCGCCGGAATCGTAGGGTTCAAGCCCCGCAATAATATTGAGCAGCGTCGTTTTGCCGCACCCTGAAGGACCAATAACACAGACAAATTCATTTTCCGCAATGGTAAGATCGATACCATCCAGTGCCCGTATCCCGGCGTTCCCCGCATCGTGGTAGATCTTGTGAACATCATTAATAGTAATCAGTGTTTTGCCCATGCTCACTTATTTCCAGTTGGTCAGTTTTTTCTCCGCCAGGAGCAGCGCCTTATCCAGGGCATACCCGACAAAGCCAATGGTAATGATGCCCAGCAATACAACCTGGGTGTTCATAAACTGCTGGGCTCCCTGAATGCGGGCGCCTAAACCGAAAATAGTACCGGTCATTTCGGCGGCAATCAGGGTGGTAAATGACGAGGCTATGCCAAGCCGGGCCGCGACCAGGATGTAGGGAAAGGCCGAGGGAATCATAATATCAAACAGGAGATTCCAGTCCCGGGCGCCAAAGGTGTAGGCCGCCTTCACATAAATTTTGTCCACCTCCCGCACCCCTTGGTAAATGGTAACCACCATCACCGTGAAGGCGGAGAGAAAAATAATCGTATGTTTCGCCGATTCCCCCAGCCCCAGCGCCAGAATAACCAGGGGGATAAGGGCGATAGGCGGAATGGTGCGGATAAATTGTATCCAGGGCTCAACCAGGGCGCGTACCACCGGGTACCATCCCATCAAAAATCCCACCGGGATAGCGCAGAGGAAGGCCAGGCCGAACCCAATCAGCACCCGCTGGAGTGATATGCTGATGTCCTTGAAATACCGCCCGTCCGCCTTCGACTCCGCAATCAGGGCGCCCAACACCTCCCGGGGACCGGCCAAAAAAGTGTTAATCGATGGAATACGGGTAAGCAAATACCACAAAGCCGCCCCGCCGGCCAGAGAAACCACCGTAAGCAGCGCCTTTCTCCGCCGGCTTCCGTCGCTAAAGTCTCTGAGCCTTCGTATTTTTTCCACCATATCCTCCGGGATATTCCCTAGTATAACCATGGGATTTATACTATAGTATTTCGAGGGTGTCAATAGGATTTTGCCCTGTCAAAGGTCTCCGCTTACCAAATCCCACTCAATGCCGACCCGCTCAAGCCCTTGCAGCAGGATCTGCCGAAACCCCATCGCGCTTTTGATTCGCATGGGGTGCATACCCCGGTTAAATAAATTTCCTTACAGAACGACGATACCCCGACCGCTCTGCGGCGGGGTTCGTCATTATCCCGGTCAAAAGCACACCGAAGAAAGCTAAAAAATAATCCGCAATGCAACCACTTGACAAGGTGTAAACTAAGGTTTACTCTAAAGGCGTGAAGCGGATACGCAGAACAAATGTCTTCATCAAGTGGTTCAAAAAACTCAAGGATAGGACTGGCAGGGCTCTTATTTCCGCTCGGATTGGCCGTTTGCGGGAAGGAAATCCCGGTGATTCCGATCCTGTTGGTGAGGGCTTGTCTGAAATGCGTATCCATTACGGTCCTGGCCATCGGGTTTATTACAAAGACACCGGGAAAGAAATCATTGTCCTGCTTTGCGGTGATGACAAGTCCACCCAGCAAAAGGATATTGTAAGGGCAAAAGAGCTTGCTCAAATGCCCCATGAAGAGGAGGGAAAAAATGGAAAAAGTAACCGTAGCTGACTGGGATTTGGCAGAAGTCCTTGATACCAAAGAGGACATCATAGCATGCCTTGAGGTTGCCCTTGCGGAAAAGGACACAAAATTTCTTTTTGAAATTCTTAGCGCCCTTGCGCGCTCCGAAGGTATGACCCAACTTGCCAGGGAGCTTGGTGTAACCCGTGAAGGGCTGTATAAATCACTTTCTCCAAGAGGACGTCCGGCATTTGAGACGGTGATTAAACTACTTGATAATCTCGGTTTCCAGTTGTCCATACAACAGAAAAATGCTTCATAGGGTACGGTCGGCAGCGGTTTTTACATTTTTTGTTTGACACTGCCATACTAGTATGGTACAATATTCTAAGTTTTATTTCTATTAGGAGGAAATATGAAAGTATTGAAAAGTGTGTTGTTTGCGGTTCTGATGACGACCCTTGTTGCGGGTGGTATGTTCGCAGGCGGCGGCAAAGAAAGCAGCGCTGAGGGCGGCAAAATCAAGGTGACCTTCGCGGGTACGGAAGCGGCCACCACCGGCCAGAGCCGTATGATGCAGGCGGTTGCCGATAAGCTCAACGCAAGCGGCAAGTTTGATGCCCAAGTATTGGTCAACGGCGCCCTCTCCGGCGACACCGACGCCCTGGTTACCCAGGCGAAAATGGGGGTTCCCCTGGTTATCCCCTCTGACCCCGGCCGTCTCGCCAGCCAGTTCAATATTCCGGACCTCAACATCCTGATGGCCCCCTATGTTCTGACCGACTCAAAAGCCCTGGCCAAGCTCCCCGATACCGAGCTCTTTAAGGATTGGACAGCCCAGCTTGAGAAGCAGGGCGTTTCCTTTGTGGCGGATATGTATAACGGGTACCGCAGTTTCTACACGGCGATCCCGGTGAAGCAGGTGTCCGACCTTTCCGGCCTCCGTATCCGCGGCTTTGGGAACAACATCGGTAACGCCCTTGCCAAGTACTTTGGTTTTGCCAACATCGGTATCACCTGGGGCGAAGTATTCCCCGGCATCCAGCAGAAGACCCTTGACGGCTGCGAAGTCCAGGTTGCCACCGCCTTCGGTTCGGCTATCTACGAAGTTGCCAAAAACCTTGCCCTGACCAAGCACTATATGCTCCAGAGTTCCTTTGTCTGTTCAACCACGCTCCTTAACGGCATGTCGGCTGAGGACAAGGCGTTTTTCCTCAAGACCATCCGTGAAACCGCGGTGGAATACGGCGCCATCGTCGAGAAGGAAGAGCAGGGTTTCTATGATCAGATGAAGGAAAAAGGGGTGACCATCACCGAAGTCAACATTGCCGATTGGCAGAAGGCCATCCAGCCGCTTTATGACAATAACGACCTCAAGCTGTCGGACGGTTTGAAGGACAAGCTGCTTAGCCAGTTAGGCCTGTAACCGCCATCCTGCAAGAAAGGGCACGTAAAAGATTCTGTTAATTTGGAAGTCTTTGCGTGCCTTTTTTGTTTTTTATAATTAGGAGAAAGCATGCGTAAAATTTATAGGGCGCTTTGCAAGGCGGAACAGTTTCTCTGCGGGGTTGGCTTTATGTTTCTCGTCTTGTTTGTTTTCGGTTCAGCTATCCTGCGGTTTTTCCGGGTTTCCTTATCATGGAACATTGATATGGCCATGCTGCTTTTGGCGTGGACCGCATTTTTAGGCGCCGACATTGCCTGGCGGGACGGGCAGCTTGTGGGCATTGACCTGGTAACCCGCAACCTTCCCCGGACACTGCAAAAAATCATTCAGCTCCTCGTATACCTGGTGGTACTGGCCGCAATGGCGGTCATCTTTGTCTTTGGCGCACGGCTTGCCTGGGTAGAACGAGTACGAACCTATCAGTCCATGGCCATCCCCTATTCCCTGGTAACCCTCAGCCTGACCCTTGCGGCGTTTTCAATAGTAATATCCACGATTCTCAAGATTAGGAAAGCGGTTCTTGAGTTTAACAACCCTGACTCGCCGGCAGGACAGTCCGCCGACCAGGCCAGATTAACTTAAAGGAGGGACCCCATGTCATTATTACTAATACTATTTGTTGTTTTACTCGTAATAGGGATGCCGATTGCTTTTGTCATCGGCATATCCGGTTTCGGTTTCTTCCTTTCACAGTCCATGCTGCCCTTTGAGGCCGCCGTGCAGATGATTGTGCTGCAGAGCCAGTCCTTTGCCTTCCTCGCCGTGCCCTTCTTCATCTTTGCCGGGAATTTAATGAACGTGTCCGGCATCACCGACCGGTTGCTCAGCCTGGCCCGGCTCCTGACCCGCCGCATGTACGGCGGCACCGCGCAGATTTCCGTCGTCATGTCCACCTTGATGGGCGGCGTCTCCGGTTCCGCTACCGCCGATGCGGCAATGGAAACCCGTATCTTAGGCCCGGAAATGATGCGCATCGGTTACAAGAAGGGCTACATCTGCGCCGTCAACTGCATCACTGCGCTGATTACCGCAACGATCCCGCCGAGCCTGGGGCTTATCATTTTCGGCTTCGTTGGTGAAGTGTCCATCGGACGGCTCTTTGCCGCCGGCCTTATCCCCGGTGTCCTGATGATGTTCTTCCTGATGACGACCACTTCACTCACCTCGCGCTACCACAAGTACGATCCGCCGAAAAAAGACGCTCCGCCCCTCTCGTGGAAGGAACTCTTTGAGAACCTCAAAGAATCGATCTGGGCGCTGCTCTTCCCGGTCATCCTGATCGTCGGTATCCGCTTTGGGGTGTTTACCCCGTCGGAATCCGGCGCCTTTGCCGTTGTGTACGCGCTCATTATCGGGAAGTTTGTCTACAAGGAACTTACCTGGGAGAACTTCAAGGGGGCGCTTATCACGACTCTCAAGGATAACGGCGCCATCATGTTGATTATCGCCATGTCCGGACCCTTCAGTTATGCGATTACCTGGGTACAGGCTCCGGTCGTCGTGAGCAAGCTGATTTTCGGCATCACGGAAAACCCGCAGGCGCTTGTCCTCATCATGCTGGGCTTCCTTTTTATCACCGGTATGTTTGTTGACAGTAACGTTAACTTCCTGCTCCTTACGCCTATCTTCCTGCCCATGGTAAAGAGTGTCGGTATAGACCCGGTACACTTCGGTGTGTTAATGGCCACCGTGGTTACCCTGGGGGTGATGACGCCGCCGATTGGTTCCGCGTTGTATACGGTCTGCGGCATCATAAAATGCCCGCCGGAGGAGTATACGGTGGCGGCATTACCGTTCCTTTTTGCGGTACTGGTGGAACTGACGATCCTGACATTCCTGCCCGGTGTGGTACTTTGGATTCCCAATATGATATTCGGGCCATAGTTACAAATTTAACCAAAAGCCGCCCTATGGGCGGCGCCTCACGGACACATTCTTTCCTGTTTTTTTCTTTGTCCGTGTTGTCCGTGTGGTCGACTTTTCCACTCTTTGGGTGGAAAAGTGGTTAAATTTCTGCCGCGGGGTTCGTCATTTTGACAGCAGCTTGTGGAGTTTTTCGCCCAGGGCAACCGCTTCTTCGCGGGTCGCCGTTGAGGTCTGGATAAAGAGACCCTTGCGGCCAAAATAGTCCACCAGTTTCTTTGAGTATTCCGCCAAATCGGCGTTTTCATCCCCGATATGATCCCAGTAAAAGTGGCGCAGGAAGAGGGCGGTTTTTCCCGCCGCCGCGTCCCGAATCTTCGCCCAGTCCGCAACCTGGGGGATGGTAAAGTCCAGGCCCTTGAGCCCCGGTATTTCCATCATTGCTTCCGCCACATTCGTCGTATTCCCGCAGCTATGTACTACGATGCCGCCGAATTCCTTAGCGATCATGCCGTTATATTTTACACCAAATTCCCTGTAGAGGTTTGGTGACAGTAATGCTGCGGTATCATCGCTGACCCGGATGCCCGCTTCACGGGGGACATACCACATTTCGTGGCTTATGCTGTAGAGGTTTTTTATCCGCTTGAACTGTTCCCTGACGTAGAGGATGGTCGCTTCGGTTACCTTCTCCAAAAGGGCGTGCACCTCATCGGGGTAGGCCAGGGTTGCTTCGATGAAGGAGGTGTAATCCCAGATAAGGGACGCGGTGACCAGGGGGGAGGGGACATTGATCACCCGCAGGGGAATGGCCGAGCGGCTTTGCAGGGCTTCGAGATGTTTCCACGCCTTTTGGAAAACCGGGTGGTTTACCGGGTCCGGCACTTTCAGTTTATACACATCTTCGGCGTTTTCCTCCCGGATGAGGGGCGTTACCCAGGGGTCGGCCTCGTCATTTACCTTACATTCACAGCCAAAGGCCGCCGCAATGATGTTGATGCCCTGGTTTGGTTTGATGTTGGGGAAGCCGTAATCGTAGACCCCCTCCAGTTTACGGGCCTGGTCTTCGGCCCATCTTATTTCCGCGTCCGGGTTGTCATAAAATTCCCTGGTGGCCATGTGCATGGGGCCCACTTCAATATGGAAGGGCACTTCGTCAAGGTCTTCAAGCCGCATGTTCGCTTCAATGCGTTTTTTCTTTGTTGCTATGTCGAGTATTTCGCTCATGGTAAGCCTCCGCTTGGTTCAAAGTAACTACCATACTAGTATACCACGCCAAACGGAGGCTGTCAAATTCTATCACCCGGTATTACCGCTGAATCCGCGCGGACCCGCCGGCGGCAAAGGCCTCCACCTGGTCGAGGCTCACCATGGAGGTGTCGCCGGGGGTGGTGGTGAGCAATGCGCCGTGTGCCCAGCCCAAACGAAGGCTGTCTTCCGGGGATTTGCCCGAAAGGAGGCCGTAGAAAATCCCCGCCGCAAAGCCGTCGCCGCCGCCGACCCGGTCATATACGTCCAGTTTGCAGGTGGGGGCCTGGTAGCTCTTGCCGTCCAGCCAGAGCACAGCAGACCAGGAATGGCGGTTGGTGGAATGAACCTCCCGCAGGGTGGTAGCCACCGCCTTGATGTTGGGGAAGTCCTTTGTCACGCTTTCGATCATGCCGAAGAAACTGGAGGGGTCAAGCTTGCCTTTGGATTCCACATCCTGGCCTTTAAGCCCCAGTCCTTTTTGAAGATCCTCTTCGTTGCCCACCAGAACATCCACATAGCTGACGATCTTGCGGAGGGTCTTTGCCGCGCCCTCGCTGGCCTGGGCCGCACTCAGTCCCTGCTCGGCAGCGGCAACAGCCCAAAGTTTGGCCCGGTAGTTCAGGTCAAAGGAAACGATGGCGCCGGCCTTTTTGGCGGCCTGCATGGCTTCGATCACCAATTCGGAAGTGGTGGGGGACAGGGCGGAGAAGATGCCGCCGGAATGGAACCACCGGATGCCGGGGACGCCGTTGGTTCCGGCAAAAATCTTACCCCAGTCGAAGCTGCCCGGTTTTAACAGTTGGGCCGCCTCGTTGGCCCGGTTGTAGAATACCACCGGCGCACGTACCCCCTGGCCCCGGTCACTCCACACGATGGCCATGTTGGGGCCCCGGACGCCGTCGGAGGTGAAGCGCTGGTAATAGGGCGTCACCCCTGCCTTCTGCACCGCGAACTCAATCCGCCGCCCGATAGGATAATCCACCATCGCGCTGGCAATGGCGGTCCGCTGTCCAAAGCAGGTGGACAGGTTGGTGGCAACGTTGTACTCGCCCCCGGAAACATGGAGGGCATACTCGTTTGCCTCCGCAAAAGGGATGATTCCCGGATCAAGCCGGGTAACCAGGGCGCCTAATGCGAGTAAGTCGTGGGTTGTACCCGCCGCAGCGGGGATTTGTAAATTAGCCATACTATCTCTCCTATAAAAATTGATATCATCAATGAAAACAATTTAAGAGGAACCGCAAAGTACGCAAAGAAAGAAGGAATAAAACTTTACGACTCTTTCTTTGCGCACTTTGCTTTGCGGTTACTCCTGATTTACTCCCGCCAACTTTTCCGCAATCCCCACATCCGCCGGCGCCATCCGGTACTCCAACACCCGGCTAATCTCCACCCAGCGATACTCGTCATGCACCCGCAACTCAATAGCCTCATCCGGCAATTCCGCTATTATGCCGATCAGCCGAATGTTATTATGCTGATCCGCATACACCGTTTCTGCAAATATTGATTTTGCCCTGCACCGGACATTGAACTCCTCCAATATCTCCCGTTCCAGACACTCAAAGATGGTCTCGCCGTCTTCCCGTTTGCCGCCGGGAAACTCCCAATAGCCGGGAAGACTGCCAGACGTATTCCGCTTGGCAATTAAAACAGTATCGTTCTTTATAAAAATTGCCGCCGATACATCTTGCATCACTCCCCTACCAGCACCTGCACGCCACCTATCATCTCCCGCTCCGCAGTATCAGTGCCGTTGGCATTGCCGAAGTATTCGGCCTTCACCTCTGCGTTACGCCGGGCGCCGGTACTGCTGCCGCTATGGGGAACCACGGCGCTGTATACGACCCGGTTCTCGTTCCGCAGGGTGGCCTCTAAAAACAGGCGATATTCACCGGCCGGGACCGCGGCGCCGGCCTGATTCGTGCCGTCCCAGCGGTAGGTCAATTTCCCGGGCTTGGGGGTGGGGCCGGTAAAGGCGTCTATCTGGGGCTTGCTCAGTTTGGCGAGGCCGGATTGCTTAACCCATTGGAGGATCGACAGGGGTCTTCGCTCCCAGCCGCCTGAAGCAGTAAACCGGGTGGCGTACAGGGTTTTTACATAATTGCCCCGGGCGTCCTCGATCCATGCCGCAAACTGATTGCTGCCGCTGCCGCCTTGGCGCGTGTAGGAAAAACTTAGCTCCGCCGCGACCGGCTGGGATTGGGCTGCCGCGCTTGACAAAGCCATGGCACAAAGAACCGCAAGAAAAGCTATCATTTTTTTCATTATCGTTACTCCTGATACGGTATTATACCCGAAAAATAATTTTCAGTACAACTATACCAAGCGCAAAGATCCATACCAGGGCTATGGGAATCGCGTAATACCATTTTTTTGGTTTCCCGTTTTGCCAAAGCCCCTTTGCTTCTGCTTTACATTCCTCAAGTATTTCTCTGGGGATTAGCTTTATCGCGATAAAAATGAGGACGGGCAAAATTATCAGGTCATCAAGGTATCCCAGGATGGGAATAAAATCCGGTATTAAATCTATGGGCGATAGGGCATATCCTACAGCCAGCAGGATAAAACCTTTGGCAAAAATTGAAACATCTTTTCTCTTATATGCAAGGGATAAGGCGGATAGGTTATGGGCCAGATCCCTTGCCTTAGTTTTAAGCGAGACAATGATTTTGTGCGGCGTTACTTTATCTCCCCCACCTTTCCTACTCCCACTCAATTGTTGCCGGTGGTTTGCTTGAAATATCGTAGGTCACCCGGCCTATATCGGACACCGTATTAGTGATACGGGTGGAAATCTCCAGCAGATCCTCTACCGGGAAGGGATAGACATCGGCGGTCATCCCATCGGCGCTGGTTATGGCCCGCAGCGCAAGAACCCAGCCATACTTGCGGGCATCCCCGGCAACTCCCACGGATCGTATGGGTAGTAATACTGCGAAGGCTTGCCAAATCTCGTCGTAGAGGCTGACATTTTGTTTGTAGCTTCCCTCCCGGGCTATAGACCGGGCGCGGCGGGTTTTCAATTCCTCAATAAATATGGCGTCGGCTTCCCGGAGTATGCCGCATTTTTCCTTGGTCACTTCCCCCAGGATGCGGACCGCGAGGCCGGGGCCGGGGAAGGGATGACGGCGGACCACCTCCTCATCAATCCCCAGGATACGCCCCAGACGGCGGACTTCATCCTTATATAGCCGGTCCAGGGGTTCGATGATGCGCCCCAGTTTGCGCTTGGCGTCCACCAGGGGGCTCCCCACATTGTGGTGGCTCTTGATCAGATGGGCCTTCTTGCCCACCCCTTTGCCGCTTTCGATAAGGTCCGTGTAGAGGGTACCCTGGGCGAGGAAGTAGGAATCCGGCAGTCCAAGCCGGGCAACTTCCCGCTCCTGTATGGTGATAAAGAGATCCCCGATAGCCTTACGTTTCGCTTCCGGTTCCGAAAGCCCCTTGAGTGCGCCGAGAAATTCTTCCTCACAATAGATGATGTGGAGATGTTTTGCGCCGAGCTGTTCCAGGGCGGTCTTTACGGTTTTCGTTTCGTCCTTCCGCATGAGCCCGGTATCCATGTACATTAGGTGTACCTTACCAGGGTCAAGGGTTTTGAGGAGCAGCGCCCCGGCCACGGTGGAATCGACCCCACCGGAAATGAGGAGCAGCACAGGATTACTGCCGACCCGCGCCGCCAAAGAAGTGCGGATTTCCTCCACATACTGTTCCATGGTCCAGCTTTTTTTACAGCCGCAAACCCCAAACACAAACGCGGCTAGTATCTCTAAGCCGCGCTCAGTATGGGTAACCTCGGGGTGGAACTGGAGGCCAAACCAGAATTTTTCTTCATTGGCCGCCACCGCCGGATACCCGGTATCGCTGACGCCGTATTCCCGAAAACCCGGAGCAAGTTTGGTCAGGGTGTCGCCGTGGCTCATCCATGCGGTAAAAGACAAGCTTGACGTGCCAGATTGCGCAGTATTGCTAACGGAAGTTCCTTCAACAATTGTATCCAGGCGAATGTTCTTATCAAAACCTGCAAGAAAACTGCGGCGTATCCCGGATGGCTTTGAAGGGCTGTTTTCATCATCAGGGGCTTTGATGGTGACCCCTATCCTGCCATATTCCCGTTTTGGCAAAGGCTCCACAACCCCGCCGTTATCAACGGTCATGCGCTGGAGGCCGTAGCAGATCCCCAGCAGGGGCAGTCCCAGGCTATAGACTTTTCTGTCCGGCACGGCGCCCTCGGCGGTATAGACCGATTCGGGGGAACCTGAAAGGATGATGCCCCGGAGTGTGCTGTCGGCAACCCCCGAAAGGACGGCATCGTCAAGAACCGTGTCACCGGGGATGATCTCCGTATAGACGCCCAAGTCACGGATACGCCGCCCGATAAGCTGGGTGGTCTGGCTCCCGAAATCCAGTATCAATATCTTATCCACTTCATCTCCAATAAACCGGCGTGGAGTTTTTCTGCACGAAATACTTCACAAGTAAAAAACCGCAGGTTCTCTACTTTGTCCACTGGACCTATCGTGTCCACGGACTCTTTCTGATAATAGTTTCCTTGCGGTCATAGCCTACGGACACAATATCAATGGGGGTCTCACAGAACCGTTCAATAAACTCAATGTACTCCATGGCTGGAATGGGGAATTCCTCATAGGTCAGGGCGTTGGACAGGGACTTCTTCCAGCCCGGAAAAGTGCGGAGTACCGGTTCAGCATTATTTAGGGCTTCCACGGAGGCGGGGAAGGTTTCTACCATTTTATCCCCGATGCGGTAGGCGACACAGGCCTTTATTTCATCCAGGGTGTCGTACACGTCCAGGTGGGTCATCACCAGGGAATCGATAGAGTTGGTGAGGCAGGCATAGCGCAGGGCCACCAGGTCCAGGTAGCCGCAGCGCCGGGGACGGCCGGTGGTGACGCCGTATTCCCGGCCGGTTTCGCGGACAAAGCGGCAGAGGGCGTCCTCGGCGTCCGGGTCAAACTCGCTGGGGAAGGGGCCGTTGCCGACACGGGTGGAGTAGGCCTTGAAAACCCCAAGCACCTTGTCCAGGCTCCGGGGTCCTATGCAGCCACCGATGGCGGCGCCGGCGGCACAGGACGTACCACTACTAACATAGGGATAGGTGCCCAGATCCAGATCCAGCAGGGTTCCCTGGGCGCCCTCAAACAAAGTTTGGGAATGTTTGTGGTGAAACAGGAAGGCGGAAAGGTCTATGGACATGGCCTTGAGCTGTTCCACATAGGGGGCCAGAAATTCCCGGTCGGCGGCCTCCAACTCGTCCATCTTTTCCTTCCAGTCCAAATCAGCCATGCGGATACCGTCCCGGTCGCTTTTCATGGAATAGGTGATACCGATACCCCGGCCTGTGGTGCCGATGGGCTTTTTCCGGGCCAGATCCCGGGCCTTATCAATCTCGATGTACCGGGGCAGGACGATGTGGGCGCGGTCGGAAATAAAAACCCGGCCTGTGGTGTTGATACCCCGGTCCCGGAGCATCTTAATCTCGTTAAACAGGGCCACCGGATCGATAACCATACCGGCGCCGAGGATCACCATCTTATCGGGATAGAGAATCCCCGACGGGATCAGATGGAGGGCGTACTGTTCCGCCCCAATGACAATCGTATGCCCGGCATTGGCCCCGCCGGAAAAACGAACGATTATCTGGGCCTCATTGGCCAGATAATCCACAATCTTACCCTTTCCCTCATCACCCCATTGGGCGCCGATCACAACCACATTCATAGGTATAGGGTAACATGATGGCAGGGTTTGAAGCTAGTAGGGATCGGCAATTATTTCTGCCCGCCGGTTAGAAACCCGTGTTTCTGTACTGGTACTATCTCCCCATTGAGATGTTTCCCCGCCTGTCACGGGTTCCAGTTTTTCCCGTGGAATAGCACGATTGACTAATTCCTCGACAGTCCTTATGGCTCGCTGATGTGAAAGTTTATTTGGATCGGGGAACCCGGGAACTATCGCGGCATACCCGATAACCTTAAACTTTTGTTCAGGGTTTTGCAGCAATGTTTCCCGCAGTTTTTCTGCTGTTTCATCAAGCCATTCCGCAGCATTGGGAAGCAGCTCGGAAGAATTGCCCACGAAGATTGCTTCGCCGGATTCTTGAAACAGTGATACTGCTATATCCGATTCAATAATTTCCGGCGGAGTTACAGCCTCCTCAACAGGAATTGGCGCCGGCAGTGGTTCTGCAACATCAGATTTAGACAGCTTACATTGCCGTATCCCGAACAACAAAAGCAATAACAGTGCGGCGCCAATAATAGCAATGATTACCGGTTTGCGCCTGTGGGTGGTGTCAGAATTCTGCTCTGGTGGTGTCGGTTCTAGTTGCGTTGGCTCTGGTACAGGTGCCGGCTCGGGCACTGGTATCGGCTCCGGCTCCGGTGTCGGTTCAGTCTTTGGTTCCGGTACGGGCACTGGTTCGGGAACCGGTTCCGGCTCTGGTATGAACTCCGGCTCGGGTTCCGGTAACGGCGGTTCTGGTTCCAGTTCTGGCTCCGGTTCTGCTACCGGTGCAGACTCCGGCAGCGGAGGCGGCAGTTCTGGTGCTGGTTCTAGTGGTGCGGGCACTGGTCGAGGTGGTGGTAGTGGCGCCGGAGGTAAAGGCATATCTTTAGCAACGACTGACGCGAGTTTCCGGCCCCGGCGTTGGGTGAAATTGACCGTACCATAAACTAAGGCAAAAAGGGTATAGTCCCTGCCGCAGCCCACGTTGGTTCCGGGGTGAATCCTGGTTCCCCGCTGACGGACGATGATGGTTCCGGCTTTGACCGTAGAACCGCCCTGGGCTTTTATGCCGGGATAGTGGGGATTGGAATCCCGCCCGTTTTTAGCACCGCTGCCGCCGTGTTTCCGTGCCATGGTATCCCTCCGCGCTATCTACACAGAGCGCTATTTTTCTCATAAATATAAGGTAGCATGAGGGCAGTGCCTGGGGCTAGGGGCTAAGAATGAAATGAGATGGTCAAATGGAGGCCATTTTTTATGCTATTTTGACATCGATAAGCCCCATCTGCGGTTGTTTCATTGTCACAGCCATATCGAGCTTCATACTAACTTCAGCATAACATCAAAATCGTAACGTTGCAAGGTCGAGACTGCACACCCGATAGGCAAGAGCGCAACAACCAATCTATGCGGCTGCAAAAAAAGCAGCAACGAAGCGCCGCGCATGGACGCGCGGCGGGCTTCACCATTGTCGGACATTGAATCCCACGGGTGTGTCTGCAAGTCGAACCGATTCGCCGGTCAATTCCAATACAAACAAACCAACACTATGAGCGTAAGACTGCACATCGGGGTCAACCGTACCACCCGCCATTGCACCAAGCAGTTTTTTACCTACGCATTCAGCAGGCGGATATTTTTTAATTAGTTCCATCCGTTTCAGATGATGATCGACGTCTTTTTTGCTGTCCAATTCCCGCTTTACCTCTACCGCCATGGCATATTCGCCATTTGAAAGCAGTATGTCTATATCGGTAAGCACTTTGCTGCCTTCATCATACAAGGGAATACGCTGGTATGCCCTTCGCAGATTATAGGGATACGCGTCAAATTTTTCCCACAATTTGGCGGCAATGAGTGTTTCGATGAGTTCTCCCAGAGACCTGTTTACACCACCAAGATTTTCGGATACCCGGTCAACCTTTGCCGCCATTTTGTCAATCCGCTCATCGGTTTTCCGCATCCGCTCATCGGTTTCCCGCATCCGCTCATCGGTTTCCCGCATCTGTTCATCGGTTTTCCGCATCTGTTCACTGGTTTCCCGCATCTGTTCATCGGTTTTCCGCATCTGTTCACTGGTTTCCCGCACCTGCTCATCAGTTTTCCGCATCTCTTCATCGGTTTTCCGCATCTCTTCACTGGTTTCCCGTTGATACGCAGCTAACTCTTCTTGCCGTGCCTTCAATTCCATGAGTGCGGCCCAGACTTGCTCAAAGGTAAGCCCCATCTGCGGTTGTTGCATTGTTGCAGCCATATCGACCTCCATACTGACTATAGTATAGAACATGTGACGAAGTACTTCAACCCATATACACCATTGACAATGTTAATAAGAAGAATATCAACCACACGAAGGACACAAAAGGTGAAGAAAGGAGAAGGAAGAGAAGAAAGGGTGTGGGGTGTGGAAAAAACCTCCCCCTTCTTTCTCTTCCCTTTGTGTTCGCGAACCAAAGGTTCGATGTGTCCGAGGACCAGTAGGTCCTTTGTGGTTAAATTTTCTTCCTCTTTTTTTATTTTGGAACCGGCTCACTTATTCTTTTTAATCCGTGAAAATCCGTGTTAATCTGCGGACAGATTTCTTAGATTCTTCAAGGTGGTGTTTTCAATCCTTAAGCAGTATACTTGTTAAATGATTATAAATGTCTGTTCCCACACAAAGACCACCCGCTGCACATAGACGCACAACGGGTGGTCAATCTTTTCTTAAACGCGCCGCTTAATGGCAGCGTTTCCATTACACATGGTAAACAATCCCTATTTGTTTTCCGGTAAAACAAATAGAAATTATTTATGATTTAGTGTAAGTCGTGCCATCGACAGTAATTGTTTTTCCGTCTGATGAAATTGTGCCGGTCATAATCTGTGGATTGGGTAGCGCCGTCAGTGTTCCAGACTCTCCCATCATCTGAGTTACGGTAATTGTAATAGATGTGCCTGAAACTGAAAATGTACCTTTCGCCACAGTTGTAAAATCTGGACCAAGTATTATCATAGACGATGTGAAACTACTGCCCGAAAGAACAACTCTGGTCGTTCCAGCGGCATCGGTGTATGTTCCGTCATGAGGACCGCCTTTGTCGTCATCGTCACCCGTGGGGCATCCCACCAAAACCAATCCGAATACCAGCACCATCGCTGCCATTCCCACGAGGAGCATTTTGCTCCACTGTGTAGTTTTCATAACTACACCTCCAAAAAACATTTTGGAGTTGCATAACAATAGCGTCAATCAACGATGACGCCATTTCCATAAAAGCATGTTTTATGGTACATAACTCCCAATCAACGAAGTTTCCTCCGCCTCATAATTCTGGTACCGGCGCTGTATCTATCCAAAGACCCATCACCGGTCATCTTTAAACCGCCCCAAGGACGATGTAAAAACCTTACTAAAAAAAGGAAGTATCACCTCACCTTCCTGGATAACAAGCAATTTAGAGGATCATCTATAAGAACATCATAATATCACCATATTAATCGTCAAATAGGAAATAGTCAAGCGCTTTTTTAACCTTATGATTTCCTTAAAGGCAAGTAGGCTTATAAGGTATGACAAGATTAAGAGCGATATTAGCCCTCAATATGAAGGAAAAGCGGCGTGTCCTCGGCATATCCCAGGCCAAATTAGCGGAACGGGCCGATACCTCTACCCAATATGTGGCCATGATCGAGTTGGAAAAGAAATTCCCCTCACCGGAAATGCTGGAACGGCTTGCGGCTGCCCTGGAAATTGACCCCCCGGAGTTGTTTTCAATGCCCCCGTCCCCGGCGGGTACCCTCAATACGCTCCATAAAGCGGTTTTGGCGGATATTGAACAGGCGGCGGGGGCGGCGGTTACTCAGGCGGTAAAGGAAGCCGTCGGGCGGGTTATCGCGGAACATTTGAAGGGGCTGGAGGGGGGGAGGGGAAGGGATATGCCATAGTAGGTTCATTATGGTAGAAAAATATGCTATACTTATGTATACTGAGATTGGAGGCACGCCTATGCAGGCCATTGAGTTTAGTTCCGTCGTAACCAATGGGGTAATTCCCATTCCTGAACAATATAAAGACAAAATAGGCAATGAAGTCAAAGTCATTGTCTTTCCGGACGATACCAAACAGGCTCAGGGAAAAAAGAAAGGGGACTTTCACTGTATTGGCATTGACATGACCGGTTTTCAATTTGACCGGGAAGCGGCGAATGAACGCTAATGCTTTTATTGACACAAATATATTCATCTATACCCAACGAACCGATGCGCCTCAGAAAACGGCTATAGCGAAAGAAACGATACGGTTTTTTGAATGTTTTGCCAGTACCCAGGTTTTCAACGAAATTTGCAATATCCTTACCAAAAAATATCCCACGCCGGTCGATGAAATAGATACTTTTTTACAGGATATTAGGAATAGCTGCGCAATTGCCTTAATCACCGAAGAACGGATCAGCGAAGCACTTGCCTTGCATGACCGATTGCACTTCTCCTATTATGATTCCCTTATGATTGCTTCCGCCCTTTCCTGTAATTGTGAATATCTGATTTCCGAGGATGCAGACAGTTTTTCCCCAAATATGGTTTTGTAGCGGTATATTACCACTTCGTTTAAACTTCTTTTATGATAACCTGACTTCTCTTTCCATTCATCACGGCTCGTTTCATGTATTGTATTGACCGCATCATTGCGTTGTTGAAGGTATGCCATTTTAGGATCATTTTCTATTTCGGGATGAGCCACTGCGTTTTTCGGCGGTGGTATTATTTGGTTCACTTCATTCCCAAGAAATTCCCGAAAACAAAAATCATCATACGCGCCGTCCCCGCTAAATGATTCTATGCAGGGCAAAAGCATTTAACTTTTGCCAAATAAAACATCGTGAAGGAAATCCTGATTGAGAGCCGCTATAAATTGCTTCCGTCTGGTACTCCGTTTCTTGCCTGTTTGGGTCGAACGTAAAAGTTTAA
>BNUR01000020.1 GCA_025997495.1 Spirochaetia bacterium
GATCCTGAATCCGGCCCCCTTAAAAAATGTGCCGGAAGCCGGTTTAGAACCAGCCCCCGGAGAAATTTTAGGATAACACACTTTTTCGATATGCGCAAGGGGTGAATTGGGAAACTCAGGATAAACGCAGAGTTACAACAAAAGCGAGAAAAAAGCCCTTTTTATGGTATACTTCCTTATGAAACAGTCCGGAAGGGCCAATCCATCAGCAATTCTAAATTCAAAAAGGATAAAAACCACGAACCTCACGAAGCGAACCTTCGGTTCGAACACGAACAAAATACAAAGAACATCTAAATGTTCGTGTGGTTCGTGTGGTTCGTGGTTAAATTTCTTGTTTTTCTTTCAAATTTGGAATTACTCCCAACCCGTTTTTCAGGAAAAACGCCATGACACACTTTCTCAAACACCAAGAGTAAAAGTATACTTATTCCCGCCATTTTTTCATAAATTATCCACCTTACCTATACAATAAGGTATATCTAAGGGCCAGAAAAAACAAGAGGAAGCGGGGCTGCTCCAGGGAGACCGGGTGCAGATAGTGAATAGAGAATCTTGACAATGAAGCAAAAGTATGGTACTAATTATTTGTTAACGGTATTTAAAAAAAGAATTCGGATTACGAATACTAACAAGGAGTGTGTATGGAATATTTAGGATGCGATGCTTACGAAAAATCGATCAATTCTGTCGGTTCCGGTTTTGTGTTCATGGCAAAGTTTGGCGATGAGGATTTTATTGTTGCAAGGAACATATCAGGCTTTAAAGGGGAGGCGCTCGGTGACGGGAAGATCAAGGCAGCCCTGACCCACGAAAACGCAGAGATTTTGCGTAAGCTGCTTCCCCATACCGCCCCGTCACGGGTGCTTCGCAAAGACCGAAGTTTCGGCGTAGGGGACCGGCTTGGGATTGCGATCTTCGGGCATATCAAGTTGTTTGAAGAATATGACGCGTATCCGATTTTTGCCCAGCAGTCTATCCGGGAACTTACCCTGACCAACCGTACCTACGAAGATGTTTTGGACGCCGTTACCTTTGCGGTATTCCGGGAGGGCTTTAAAAAAGAGTGGGGCGCCGACGGGGATCACCTTAAAACGGTTAAAGATGTGGAATACGCCCTTTCCCTGGGGTACACCATGATCACCCTGGACTGTTCGGAGCATATTAAACCCGCATCCTCCGCAAAGGCCGCCGCTCTGCCGTCCTCCTATACCGGCAAATATCTGGGGAAAAAGTTTGATGTCGGCGAAGGGGTTACCTTGGGCTTTACCGAAGCGGAGCTTGGGGACTGCATTGCTATCTACCGGGAAGCCATCGGCTTTGCGGCGGACATGTATAAGCGTTTCCTTGGGGACGGGAAGTACAACGCGGATTTTGAAATCTCCATCGACGAAACTGACGCCCCCACCACACCCTTACAGCATTACTTTGTTGCCCGGGAGCTTACCGATGCGGGGGTTTCCTTTGCCACCCTGGCGCCGCGTTTCTGCGGGGAATTCCAGAAGGGGATAGACTATGTCGGCGACCTCTCTCAATTTGAAAAAGAAATAAAGATCCATGCGGTCATAGCCCGGCATTTTAAATACAAACTGAGCATACATTCGGGTTCCGACAAATTCAGTACCTTCCCCTCCATCGGCAGGGAGACCGGGGGCATCTTTCATGTTAAAACCGCGGGAACCAACTGGCTTGAGGCCATGCGCACCGTTGCTGTTGTGGACCCGGCGCTTTACCGAACGATACATGAATACGCCCGTTCCACCGCCTTTGAAGAAGCGCGGAAGTATTACCATGTTACCACGGATTTGAATAAAATACCGGACATAAAGACCCTTAAGGATAATGATCTGACGGCTCTTTTTAATAACAATGATTCAAGGCAGCTTATCCATATCACCTACGGCCTTATCCTGAGCAGGAAAAATGCTGACGGGTCCTTCACGTTTAAGGATCGGCTCTATAAACTATGGAAAACCCACAACGATCTTTACACCCAGGGATTGGTAAAGCACATTGGTAAACACCTGGACCTGCTGGGGGTGAAAAAGATATAGGGGCGTTAGAAAGTACCGGTACTTCATGTCCTTCGTGGTTTTAATCCGCCGTCGAGCCTCCGTCCACGGGGAAGGCCACGCCGTTGATGTAGGCCGCTTCGTCGGAGGCGAGGAATAACGCTGCGTTGGCGATGTCCTCCGGCAGGGCGAGCCGGCCCAGGGGCACTTCGCCGAGACGTTCCGCGCGGAACGCCGGATCCTTGAGCCGCTCGGTAATGAGGGGGGTGTCCGCCGTCGATGGGCAGAGACAGTTGCTGCGGATATTGTCCTTGCCGTAGCGCACCGCCACCGACTTGGTGAGCAGTGTTACTGCACCCTTAGTGACGGTATACGCTTCGGTGGTGTACCGGTGCCCGATGATGCCGCACTGGCTCGACATGTTGATGATGGAACCGCCCCCTGACTTACGGAACAACGGTATAAAGTACTTACAGCCGAGGAACGCGCCGCTCACATTTACCGCGAGCATCTTGTTTAAATGCTCCAGGGGCATTTCCTCAATGGTTTCGCGGATGTTGATGCCGGCATTGTTGACGAGAATATCAAGCCGCCCGGCTGCCTTCTCCACAACTGAACGGGCGTCCGCCCAACTCTGCTCACCGGTCACATCAAGCGGGATAAAGGAAGCCTTGCCGTCCCCTGCCGTAATTTCCTCAATTGTTTGGGCAGCCGCGTCTTCTTGTGCGGCAATATCACCAATAAAAATGACGGCCCCTTCTTCCGCAAAGCGCTTGGCAATCGCCGCGCCCAATCCCTGTGCCCCGCCGGTAATGAGGGCAACCTTATTCTGTAAACGCATACTTGCGTACTGCATATTTGCGTACCGCATGACCGCCCCTTATTTCCGCACTTCAACTTTTGCCATCTGTTCGTAGTAGCGTACAATGGCGCTGTGGTCACTGGCGGCATGGCCGTCGTTCTTGAGGAACTGGAGGGTCTCCATGACCCCTGCGGTGAGGGGAATTGGTACGTTCAGGTTATGGGCGGTGTCCAGGGCGTTTTGAAGATCCTTGATGTGCAGTTCAATCCGGAAACCGGGTTTGAAGTTGCCCTCCAGGATCATGGGAACCTTGGCGTTCATCACCGTGGAACCCGCGAGTCCCCCCTTAATTGCGTCAAACACTTTTTGAGGATCAACCCCGGCCTTGGTAGAAAGCGTAAAGGCTTCCGACACCGCAGCAATATTGAGGGCCACCACAATCTGGTTGGCAAGTTTGGTCACATTGCCGGCGCCCACATCCCCCACAAGAACCACCGAGGATCCCATTTTTTCAAGGATGGGCTTAACTTTTTCAAAGGGAGCCGCATCGCCGCCCACCATGATTGCCAGGGTGCCGTCAACCGCCTTGGGTTCGCCACCTGACACCGGGGCGTCAAGAAAACTGATGCCCTTCGCCTTGAGGGCGGCGCCCACTTCCTGACTCGCCGCGGGGGCGATGGAACTCATGTCCACCACGATGGCCCCGCTTTTGATACCCTCGATAACGCCGCCTGAGCCGAGTATCGCTTCCTTAACGTGGGGTGAATTGGGGAGCATGGTAATGATGATGTCACTTTTGGAAGCAACGTCCTTGTTGGAAGTCCCTCCCACTGCGCCCAGGCTTAAGAGGTCGTCAAATTTTGCAAACTTGTCATATACAACAAGTTTGTAGTTCGCCTTGATAAGGTTTTTTGCCATGGGCCGCCCCATGATTCCCAGTCCGATAAATCCGATAGTTCCGATTGACATACTGTACCTCCGTACTTAGTGTTAGTGTTTCAATGCTTTTTTAACCGCATTGTAAATGTGATTTGTTCCCAGCCCGTATTTTTCCAGCAGTTCTTCGTACCCGTGGGCAGAGGTACCGAACTCATCGTTAATCCCTACTTGTTCGAAGGGCAGGTTTACTTCCCCGATAATAAGGGACGCGATCCCCGCCCCAAGGCCGCCGATCTTTACCGCTTCCTCGGCGGTGACGATGGCCTTCTTCCCGGCGGTGTACTTTAGCGCCTCCTCCTTCAGCAGGGGCTTCAGGGTGCTTACGTTTACTACCTGTACGCTTATGCCGTCCTTCTTCAACAGTTCCGCCGCTTCCACGGATTTCCAAACCAGCGCCCCGGTAGTAAAGATAACCGCGTCATTGCCTTCCGTAACGGGATGCATTTTACCCAGGTGGAATTCCCCCTCGGGCGGGGTATACACCGGCAGATCGTTCCGGTTGATCCGGATATAGGCCGGGCCCTTGTACCCAACCAGGAACTTCATCATTTTTTTTACTTCCACGGCGTCAACCGGGTTAAGAACGATCATGTTGGGAATGGTTTTAATCACATTCCCGTCTTCAATGGACTGGTGGGTTTTTCCGTCACCAAAATCCGAAAGGCCGCAGCTTGATCCGCAGATTTTTACGTTCGCTTTGGGAATGGCGATGGAACAGCGGATCTGATCGTAGGCACGCCCAGAGGCAAACACCGCAAAGGTGCTGTAGAAGGGGATCTTTCCCCCCAGGGCAAGCCCCGCAGAAGTGGAGGCCATGTTCTGTTCGGCTATGCCCATTTCAAAGTACCGGTCGGGGAAAGCGTCCCTGAAAAGGCAGGACATGGTTGATTTACCCAAGTCCGCTTCCAGGGCCACCACGTCGGGATTCTGTTTGCCCAGTTCCACCAGGGCCTCGCCGTAGGCTTTTCTCAAACTTTGTTTTTCCATACTTATAACCCTGCCTTTATGGCGTCCAGTTCTTTGAGCGCCTGTTTGTATGTCTCGTCGGTGAAGGTACCGTTATGATACGCCGGATTGTCCTCCGCAAAGGAGAAGTCCTTACCCTTAATCGTTTTCAGAATAATTACCGAAGGTTTGCCCTTGACGGTTTCCGCTTCTTCAATGGCGGCCAGGATCACGTCAACCTTATGGCCGTCGGCATTGATAACGTGCCAGCCGAAACTTGCCCATTTTTTATCCAGGTCGGGGATGTTAAATACATCCCTGGTGTGCCCCGTGGCCTGGACACTGTTCCAGTCTAAAAACGCGGTAAGATTATCAACCTTGAAATTCGCCGCCGCCATGGAGGCCTCCCAGAGCTGGCCCTCGGACTGTTCGCCGTCACCCATGATAGCATAGACCCGGGCGGGGCTCTTGTTTAGCCTGAGGGACAAGGCTAAGCCCAGCGCAATGGAAAGCCCCTGGCCCAGGGATCCGGTTACCGCCTCAATACCGGGGATTGACAGGTCGGGATGGCCCTGAAGGAGGCCTCCCAGGGTCTTTACCCGTTTCAGTTCCTCACGGGGGAAGCAGCCTTTTTCGCAGAGCGCCGCGTACTGAATCAACGCCGCGTGGCCCTTGGAAAGTACCAGCCGGTCCCGGTTGGGGTCCTTCAATTTATCTGCGCTGAAATTCATCTTGTTGAAATACAGCACCGCAATGGTTTCCGCCAGGGAACTTGAACCGCCCAGATGGCCCGCATTGCCTATGCCGATCATTTCTACTATGTCGTAGCGCAGCTGCAGGGCTACTTTTTCAAGCTCCTTTTTTTGTTCAGGTTTTAACATTTCAATTCTCCTTATCTAAAAATAATAATTCCGTTACCCGTTTACTAAATTCTTAATCCTTAGATACCTAAGTACGCTTTCTGTATCTCAGGGTTATCGAGCAGCTCTTTTGCCGCCCCCTGCATCACAATACGGCCGGTTTCGAGAACGTAGGCGCGGGTAGCTACGGAGAGGGCCTGTACCAGATTCTGTTCAACAATAAGAATACTGACCCCCTCCTTCGCAACCCTGGTGATAATCTCGAACATCTCCTCCACCACAATCGGCGCCAATCCCAGTGAGGGTTCATCAAGCATGAGGAGTTTCGGGTGTATCATATGCGCCCGGGCGATGGCGAGCATCTGCTGTTCGCCGCCCGAGAGGGAGCCCGCCAACTGATTCTGCCGTTCACGGAGTTTCGGGAACATATTGTAGGCCTTCTCAATTTCCTCATTCACCGTCTTGCGGTACTTCTTCGGGTAAGCGCCCATGATAAGATTTTCCTTCACCGTGAGGGTGCCCAGAATACCGCGCCCCTGGGGTATGTGGGAGATGCCGATTTCGGCACGATTGTAGGCCTTTACCTTCATCAAGTCCTGACCGAGGTAGGTGATCGCGCCGGACTTAATCGGCTGGAAACCGGAAAGGATACGGAGCAGGGTGGTCTTGCCCGCGCCGTTTGAGCCTACCAGGGATACTACTTCGCCCTGTTCCACATTGAGATTGATATCAAAAAGAACCTGCATATCCCCGTATCCGGCGCAGAGGTTTTCAATTTTTAGCATTTTTTTTCCTCCCGATGTATGCCTCGATTACCGAAGGATTCTCCAGCACTGCCCGGGGCGCGCCTTCATACAGAAACCGGCCCTCGTTCAGCACAATTGCCCGGGTACACACCGAAATAACCGCCTGCATGACATGTTCGATAAAAAGGATGGTTATGCCCCGCTTGTTAATCTCCCGCACAAAGTCAAGGCTGGAAAGCATTTCGTTAGGATTAAGGCCCGCCATAACTTCGTCCATCATAACAAAACGCGGCTCAGTCGCCAAAACCCGGGCCAGATCGAGCCATTTTCGTTTTTCAATGGAAAGCTGACTGGCGGCCAGCGCCCGTAAGGGTGTCAATTTGGAAAGCTCCAGTATCTCCATGGTTTTGACATCCGCATCTTTAAAATTGTATTTCTGCAAAAAGATGGAGAATACATTGTCGTACACGCTCAGATTGCCGAATGGCCGGGGGGTTTGAAAGGTCCTGCCGAGTCCCAGACGGGAACGCCTGGCTATCGATAATTTCCGGCTCACCGGCTGTCCCTCAAAAATAACGTCCCCTTCGTCCTGCAGGTAGTTACCGGCGATCATATTAACCGTGGTGGATTTCCCGGACCCGTTGGGGCCGATAAGCCCCAAAACCTCTCCCCGTTCAATTGAAAAACTTAAATGCTGCACGGCCTTAATGCCCGCAAAGGAAATTGAAAGGTTCTGTACTTCCAGAATTTTGTCCATTGCCGTCCTCCGTTATACCTTTTGAACCTTGCCGGCCATATTGGCAAGGCCGTCCCGTATGCCGTTGCCCTGACCGGCATCGTCTTTGGGCTTGGTTTTAAAAAACCTTTTACCCCACACGGAGAACAGGTGAATAAGCCCCTTGGGACAATAAATAACTATCACTATCAGCAGAAAACCGTAGAAAATGGTACTGCTTCCGCGCTGACCCAGGAGCTTCCCGGTAATTTCGATAAGGGGCACCACGGTAAAGGCCCCCAGTACCGGCCCCCACAGGGTGCTGACGCCGCCCACGATTGCCACCACGCCAATTTGTATGGACAGGTCCCAACTGGCGGTGCTGAACGGCGAAATATAGGTAAGGAAGGAACCGTAGAACGCGCCGGCAACGGACATCATCATGGCGCTGATCTGGAAGGCCCGGAGCTTTACCTTGAAGGTTTCAATGCCCAATGACTGGGCGGCATCTTCGTCGCCTTTGATGCAGGAAAGATAATAACCGGTTTTGGATCGGGTAAAGCGGTATGCGCAGAACAGCGCCAACAGCATCAGGAAAAAGATGATGTAATAGAAGGGCGTATCGTTTCTGAAGGTCAATTCCCAGAAACTGGATTTTCTGAAGGTGATAAACATTCCCGCAGCGCTTTTGGTAACACTCTTATTATACTGAATGATTGAGCGCAGGGTTTCCGCAAAGGCGATGGTGGCTATGGAGAAATAGGGCCCCCGCAGACGGAACGTACCGTAGCCGATAGCGGTGGCAAACAGGAACGAAAGCGCCGCCCCCAGCGGCAGCGTTACAAAGGGGGACAATGAAAAAATCTGCTGAAAGATAAAGTTGGTGTATGCCCCTATGGCCACAAAGGACGAACTGCACCAGGAAATCTGCGCCCCGTAACCGCCCAAAATGTTCCAGCAAATTCCAAAAACAGCGAAAGCCAGACACTGGATAAAAATAGTGATAATATAATTACCCCGGTACAAGCCGCCGGTACTCCGTATCAGATATTCAACGCCGTTGTTGAAAACCGGAAATATCACCAGCAGGGCGAGAAAAACGTATATAATCGGGTACTTTTTAAAAGCGTATTTTTTAAGAATCTCTTTCATGCGGTCCTCATCTTTTTGCCAAAGAGTCCCTGGGGCCGCAGATACACAACGAGGAGGAATAGAATACAAATACTGGCAACGCTCAACTGGGTATCAATCAGCGTTGTTACCAGCGACTCTACAACCCCCGCCAAAATGCCGCCGAAGAACGAACCCTTGATGCTGCCCAGCCCTCCCAGCACAATAACCATCATCGGGGCGGTTCTGAACGCAAGGCTGGCGGAAACACTAACATAGTAGAGCGGCGTAACCAAAAGACCCGCAAGAGCCGCAAGAGCCACACCCATGATAAACGCGATAGTGTAGGTACGCTCAGTGTCAACACCCAGCATTTTCGCTACCTCGGAATTTTCTGAAGTTGCCCGCATGGCCCGGCCCAGCAGGGTTTTATTCAGCAGCACGTTAACCCCCAGTACCAAAACCACCATTGCGCCAAAGGCAATAAGCCGGGAGTATCCGAAATTCAATAAACCCAGGGGGCTGTCAACCAGGGCCTGATTCTCCGCCAGGGATGGCAGGATCTTGACGAGCATATCCCGCACGGTGAAAGATCCGTTCTTGAACGTATTGGTAACATAGACCGTAAGGGGCCGGGTTCCGACAAAGGTCTCGGCCATGTTTTGCAGGAAATACATCAACCCGATGGTTATCAGTATGTAGGAAGTATCCGAAGTATTAAGAACCTTCCGAATAGTCAGCTTGAAACTGGCGTAACCGAACACAACCATCGACAAAACGACCAAAGGAATAAGCAGATACGGCGAGACTGTCCCGCCAAGTACAAATTGCCAAAAATAGGTAAAATACATACCCCATACCAGGTAAGAACCGGCGGCAAAATTGACCATCTTCATAACGCCGAAGATAATTGTCATGCCTACGCCAACAAGGGCGTACATGCCGCCCGTCAAAAATCCATTGATAATTGCCTGTCCGACCATCCACGTATTCATGCAAAACTCCTAAAATAAATTTCCGTCATTATTAAAAATTGTTCATTTGCACTAAAAAATTTTCCGGCGTGGACAGACAGTCACGCCGGAAAACAGAATGGAAAAACAAACTAGTTCTTGATTTTTGCCTTGAGCATGTCAGACAACTGGAATTCCACCGCTGCCTCTGAGGCAGGGAACACCGTATGGGGCCGGTAAATTCCGTCTTTGTCCTTCATCCACTGCACCATGACCGATACGGCGCTCTGGTTCCAGCCATTCTCTTTGAAATTGAGGGGGCCGCCGGGCGCGAGGCTATCGATCTGGAGGCCGCGGATAGTTTCCGCAACCACTTTCGGATCCGTGGAGGCGCATTTCTCCAGCGCCTGGGAAATAATGTATACCGCGTTAAAGGCGCTGACCGCCTGTTCCGGCATAAACTCTTTGAATTTTGCCTCGTATTCATCGCCAATCTTGGCAAACTGGGGAATCTTGCCGATGGATTTGATGTCATTGCTGTGGGTGGCTGTGGAGAGCAGACCGTCTACCAGATCGCCCAAGTCCTGGGAAAAAGCCGGATACAGGAAGCCGGCGCCGGCGCCGATGACGATAGGGGCATAATTGTATTGCTTCATGGTGTTGTAGAACAGCTTTGCGTCCTGGGTATAGGCGGTGGGGAACACCACTTCGCAGCCGGCGTTCATAAGGCCAAGAACGATAGAAGAAAGATCCGAAGCGTTGGGCTGGAACTTCATATCATACGCAATGGTCAATTCGGGAGCGCCCTTGATAAGGTTCCGCGTAGCCTGGGAGTTGACGCTGCCTACTTCGGTATCTTCATAAATGAGCCCTACCTTGCTGATGCCGAGTTTATAGGTTTCATTCAGCCATTTGATCATTTCAATCTGGCCGCCGGAGAACTGGGTCGCCTGGCATCCAAAGATAAACACATACTTATAACCCTGGCTGGTGAGGGTCTCGGAAGTCTGGGCGGAAAGGAACGAAACCTGAGCCTTTTCAAAGGTCGGCAGCAGAGGAAGTACCCATCCGCTTGAGCCGGCGCCGGAAGCTGCCACAATGTCGGGATGCTCGGCCAGCAGCCGTTCCGCTGCGGCGCGGGATTCGTCAGAGGAAGATTTGTTATCATAGAAGACAACTTCCAGCTTCCGTCCGCCCAGGGCCTTTATACCGCCGGCGGCATTGATTTTTTCAACCGCCAGTTCACCGCCATAGCGGTTAAACACACCCTGATCCGCGCTCCCTCCGGAGAGAGGGAAAATCATGCCAATTTTGATGGTTTCACCGCTTGACGTCTTCTTTGAACAGCCCAGAAATACCACACTGGTAAGCAGGGTTACGACAAGAAAGAGAGTAACAATTTTCCGTACCTTCATACAATCCTCCACCTTACAAGGTTTATTTTTTCGGATGCACGCATCCGTAAGAACCACGGTAACCCCCCACTATTTTTTAGAAATGACTACTATAAACGAAATCAATTTCGTACATTCTGTTCATTTTACCCCCGCTCCGGGGATTTGTCAATAAAAATTTATAAAATTTGTAAGTTATGATACCTCTGTGTCCGCGAACCGAAGGTTCGATGTGAAACCTCTGCGCTCTCTGTGTTTACTCTTCTCTTCATTCTTTATCTATTCGGTGAATATTGTTTAGCAAGTATGTGCTGGCCCTGTTGTGGATATAAAGGAAGATATCCTGTATCATTGAAAAAGAGGTTAGCAGACGCACATGCATGATATTCAACCGATAAAGGCCGAATCCCTCCGGGCTCAAGTGTACGGCAAGATCAAGGAACAGCTCCTGAAGGGCGCCTGGAAGGAAGGGGAAAAACTGCCCTCGGAGCAGGAGTTTTGCACCATATTCGGGGTAAGCCGGGTGACCATCCGGGCGGCGTTGCAGCAGTTGGAAATCCTGGGGCTGGTGGAAACCAGGCACGGGGGCGGGACCTTTGTACGGAATTTCTCTACCATAGAAAGGGTCGATACCCTGCACCCCCTGATGCAGCTCCGGAAGAATCAGGATCTTATCACCATCCTGGAATACCGGAAGATCATCGAAAAGGGGACCGCCGGCATGGCCCAGGAACGCCTTACCCCCGGGGATATCGCGTCCCTGGAGGAAAACTATACGCATATGATAGACGCCGGGGAGGATATCCAGGCTTTCAGTGAAGCGGATCTGGCCTTCCATTATCGGATTGCCGAAATAACCCGGAATTCCATCATCATCAAGGTGTATTCCCTGATTAACGATATCCTTTCGGTAGCCATGGCGGACATTGTCCGCCTTCTGGGCCGCCGGGACGGCCTCCACTACCACCGGGCCCTGATTGACGCCCTCCTAGCGGGGGACAAGGCAAAAACCGAAGCGATAATGGAGGAACATATCGAAGTTACCATTCAGCGGATACGGGAAAGCGAAGGTTTTGACGAAACCGCCATATGGGATGCAAAAAACTGCTAGGGGGAGCCCTGTCGGCACAGCCGGTCGTGGCGGGGCATGCCGTTCCGAATGCGGATGGGGGAATCTGCTCCCGGAGCCCTGCCCCCAGGGGGGCTGTCGGTCTCCGTACGCAGGAAGTCCCAAATGCATTCGGCCCGTCATGCCCCGCCACGACCGCTCCGTCATCACTATAATACTAAACGGGCTGGAAGGCGGCCTCTCACACCATTACTGTGGCGCGATCACTTTCCCATCTTCGTGCCGAAGGCTCTTCTCTTCTCCCTGCCTCTTGAGGGCCGGCATTGCCGCGCAGCGGCCCAACCCGTTCCTCACATCCTGGTAAAGGACATGCTGCCAACCAATAGCATTGGGGGTGACCGTTGGAAACATGGGGAGGTGCCTCCGGAGGGGCCCCATGTTTCCAACGGGCAGGCCCCCCAGCTAATGCATTCACATCTTCTCTTCAACCCCCGCTAATGCGTCCCCATCTTCTTTTCAAAATGCCTCTTAAAGCCCGGCATTGCCGCGCACCTCCCATGCGCCCCCGCGAATTCCATCGGACGGAACCTGCCGCGTTTTAAGCTGCTTGTCCAGGGTGCGGATGGCGGCGCGATTTATCGTGGCCGCACTGCCCAGGAGACTTCGGCCCCGGTCAGGGAGTATGGACAGCGCATAGGTGACTGCCGCTTCCAGCACATCGGCGGATTCCTCCGGTTGATCAGGAACAATGCCTGTTTCGTGAAAGGTATTCCCGTCCTTATCGAAAAATTTGAGCGCGGTAATTCCGGCAAGGCCTTTTGCACGGGTGGGGGAAATATAGTATTGGCCAACGCCTTTCCCGTAGGTTGTTTCTCCAATAATATGGGTTTCGGGGCGGCAATTTTTTACGGCATACAGCAGGATTTCCGCCGCACTGGCCGAATAGCCATCCGCAAGAAATATCCATTGGGTACTTTCCCCCATTCCCCCGGGCGCCGCAACTTGGGAAATTTTATCAACAACCCCTTTCTCGCCATCGTAATAATGATTTTCATATTGAATATAGATACCCCCGGCAACTAATTCTTCAATACCGGCAAAACACTGATTCACCGAACCGCCGGGATTCCCGCGGATATCAATAATGCCCACCGGGTAAGCTCCGCTTTTTACACGGGTAAGCGCGGCGCGCAATTCGGCGCCGGTGTTACTGTTTTTATCCGCAGCGCCTGCATTATATCCTGAGTCTTCGGAAAACCCGGTGATTTGAATAACCGGGATTTCCTCAATGTAGTCCAGAAATACCGTGGGCGGCCTCATCACCTGTTTTGTTATGGAGGGTACCAATATTCTGTCACCCTCCCGGAGTATCGTAAAAGAAACCGTATCCCCCGCTGCCGCTTCCTGGTACCTGGCCAAAAGGTCATTACCCTTCAGCGGAGGGTTGGTGGTCAGATCGACGTCGTTTATCACGATAATGCAATCACCCTCCTTCAGATCCGAAGCTTCCGCCGGACTGCCAATCCATATACGGTATATGAACAAGAGGTCGCTTTGATCCGCTTCGGCGGTCGGCTCAACTATCAGATGCATCCCCACTAATTTCTGTTCATTCCCGGATGTGGCCAGTTGATCCAAAATACCCGCCGAATTAGCCGGCGGCCAGTAATTTGTCCACCGGTCGCTCAAGCCGGCATACATGTCAAGCACATCCCCAAAGGGTATATCTTCGCCCCGGCCTATATAATCCGGATAGGGCCCCATCTCATCCTGGGCATAGAGATAGTAATACCGCAAAAGGGTGTAATTATAACTCAGCTCATCAACAATATCGGGAAGATCGTTTTCTTCTTCCTGCTGATTCGTTGTAGTGTCCTGATTTGCCGGCCCAGGGCAGCTTACCAGGATCAGGGCGGAAACCAACAGCCCTGCGCGAAAGTTCTTTCGGAAATATTTCATATCCCTAATATACCGCATGTACCCCCGGTTGTCCACTTCTCAAAGCTATTTGAAATTGGTATCCTGCTTCCATGGGTATCGATATTCAGAACACGGTAAAGAATCTGCACCCCTTGGAGGTGCGGATCATCCTGGCCTATACACAGGGGGATGAACTTACGGTGGAACGGGTCGAAAAAGATCTGGGGTTTAAAAGCGGGAACGGCAACCAGGCCCTGTCCTGGCTTGCGGGGAAGGGTATTATCAGCGAAATTCGCCGGGAAACCAGTATTTTTTACGAATTGACCGATTTAGGCCGGCAATGGAAGGAAAAAGGCAGTCCCGAGGAGCGGATCCTGGAGCTTGTCCGGCTGAAACAGGGGCTGCGTCTCCCGGAAATTGCCCAAAGCCTGGGCCTTGACAATAAAGATGTGGGGAGCGCCTTCGGGAGCCTTTCTAAACTGGGCCTGTTTTCCATGGACGGCGACAAGCGGGTCACCATTGCCCTGCCCCCGGATCAGCTGAAAAACGGCCGCCCTGTTTCGGGCCCCGCCGCGGAACACTACGCCGTTATCCGCGGCCTGCTGGATAAAGCGGTCAAGGAGACCGGAGCAGTCAAGGAGACTGGCGCGGTCAAGGAGACCGGAGCGGTCAAGGAGACCGGAGCGGTCAAGGAGACCGGCGCGGCCAATGAGACCGGAGCCGCCGAAGCCGGTGGGGGGCTTATCCCTGAAACGGCGCTTTCCGCCGCCGAAAAGGCCGCCATGGGGGGCATTGCCAAGAAGCGGGGGGCTGCGGACGCGCCTTTTCGCCAGACCGATCGGGAAACCGTCGTTTTCGGCTTTACCCCGGACTGGGAAGCCGTGGCGGCCGCCCTCAAAGCTGCGGGAATCACCGGGGACGAAATTGGGACACTGACCCCGGAAATGCTGGAATCGGGCAGTTGGAAGGGCAAATCCTTCCGCTCGTATAATGTAAATGTTCCTCCCACCCGGCTTGTCATTGGCCGAACCAACCCCTACGCAAAATTTCTGGAGGAGGTGAAGGACAAACTTTCCTCCCTGGGGTTCGAGGAATTCGACGGCCCCCTGGTGGAGACTGAGTTCTGGAATTCCGACGCCCTGTTCATGCCCCAGTTTCATTCCGCCCGTGACATCCACGATGTGTACCGGATAACGGAACCTGAACATGCAAAGTCCATTGAGGAACCATGGCTGAGTAACGTTGCCGCGGCCCACGAGGACGGCGGCGCCACCGGGAGCCGCGGCTGGAACTACACCTTTGACAAGGAGTTCACCCGGCGGCTCATCCTCCGCAGCCAGGGCACGGTGCTTTCCGCCAAAACCCTGCCCAAGGCGGAGATCCCCGGCAAGTATTTTGGCATAGTCCGCTGTTTCCGCTACGATAAGGTAGACGCCACCCACCTTTCGGATTTCTACCAGACCGAAGGCATCGTCCTGGGGGATGATGTGAACCTCAAGACCCTGCTGGGGATGCTGGATATGTTTGCCCGGGAAGTGGCGGGGGCTAAGGAAGTAAAATACGTCCCCGGCTATTTTCCCTTCACCGAACCTTCGGTGGAAGTCCACATCAAGCACCCGGTTCTGGGCTGGTTTGAGCTGGGCGGTTCCGGCATCTTCCGCCCCGAGGTTACCGCCAGCCTGGGGGTTAACGTTCCTGTGGCGGCCTGGGGCATAGGCATAGACCGCATGGCCCTTATGGCCCTGGGGCTCAATGATTTGCGGGAACTGTTCAGCTATGACCTTGAAAACGTCAGGTTGAGAAGGACGGTTGCGTCCCAGGGGTAATTTATGGAAGAGAAATTAATCGGTAGTAAAACTGTAGAACAATGGGAAAAAGAAATCCCCATCCTTGCCGATGCCGCCGCCCTGCGGGAAACGTTCTGGATAAATCCCCATTATAAAAAGGGAAACCCGGAATTGAGTCTCTGCGGGGTCAGCCCTGCGGATATGGACGATGCCTCTGCCCGGCTTACCCGCTTTGCCCCGTTTATTGCCAGGGCGTTTCCGGAAACCGCAAAAAACAAGGGGATTATAGAATCGCCCCTGCGGGAAATTCCTGCGATGCTGGATTTCCTGAAAAAAGACCGGGGGGTGCAAATCTGCGGACGGCTTCTTTTAAAATGCGACAACCTCCTTCCAATTTCCGGTTCCATCAAAGCCCGGGGCGGTATCTATGAGGTGCTGGCCCACGCAGAAAAGCTGGCCCTGGAACGGGGCATGCTCAAGGAAAGTGATTCCTACGAAGTTCTTTTGGAAAATTCCTTCCACAATTTTTTCCGCACCCGTGAACTGGCGGTTGGCTCCACCGGCAACCTGGGCCTTTCAATCGGCATCATGGGGGCAAAGCTGGGTTTTAAAACGACGGTGCACATGTCCGCCGACGCCCGGCAATGGAAAAAGGATCTGCTCCGCAGTAAAGGTGTCACGGTGGTGGAATACGATGCGGATTACAGTAAAGCGGTCGAAGAAGGCCGAAAACTCGCGGGCCCCGGCTGTCATTTTGTGGACGATGAAAATTCCAAGACGCTGTTCCTGGGCTATTCCGTAGCGGCGCTGCGGTTAAAAACCCAGCTTGAAGCTCTGCGTATCCCCGTAGACGCCGAACATCCCCTGTTTGTCTACCTGCCCTGCGGTGTCGGCGGCGGTCCCGGCGGTGTAAGCTACGGCATCAAGCGGGTATTCGGCAGCGCCGCCTACTGCTTTTTTGCGGAACCAACCCACGCGCCCTGTATGCTCCTGGGTCTCGTCACCGGCCTTCAGGACAAGGTATGTGCCGGCGATTTCGGCATCGACAATAAAACCTGCGCCGATGGCCTCGCCGTGGGCCGCCCATCCAGTTTTGTCGGCGGCGTGATGGACACCCTGCTGAGCGGCGAAGTTACCGTCAGCGATGAGCAGCTTTACTACCTGGTGCATGAGCTGGCGGACCGGGAAGACCTTTGGCTGGAACCTTCGGCGACGGCGGGATTCATGGGGCCTCCGGGACTCTACGGGTCTGAAGCGGGGAAAGCATGGCTTGGGGAACAATTCGGCGGCGCGGCGGGAACCGGCAACGCCACCCATTTAGTGTGGGCCACCGGGGGAAGCATGGTACCGGCGGCGGAGATGCGGAAGTATTACGAAATGGGGAAAGGAGCATAAAAATGCCGGATAAAATTTGCCCCTGCCCATTTGTAACCTGTGATTGGCGTGGAAATTGTAAAGTATGTTTAGAAGAGCATAACGGGAAAAGTTATTGTAAAAGTCCAAAACTTATTCAGAAATTTGTTTGTTTTATTGCTTCACTTCAAAATAAAAAACTTGCCCCCTAACGCTCCGTCTCCCCCTTTACCCACTCCGCCATTCTTCGCACCTCCGCATTGGGATCACCGCAGGCCTTCTCAATATACGCCGCGTAGCGTTCCTGATACCCGTTCCGCATAGCGTTAAGCGCGTTGATCTTCCACCGGTACGCCTTTTCCTTCCCGACATACCAGAATTTTTTCGCCATCACATTCTCCAAGAACCCGTAATCCATTTCGATGATCTGCTCCAGGGAAATACGTTCCCCCAGTTCGTCCAGGCCGGGGAAGCTTTCATCCTCCACCCATTTGCCGTTGTTAAAGGGGCACGCATCCTGGCAGGCATCGCAGCCGAAGATCCAGCCGCCTAGTTCTTTATTGTGAGGCTCGTTGGGCATATCCCACCCATCCCAAGAGGTGGCGCCAAAGGTGGTGAGGCAGGACACGCAGGTGAGGCGGTTCATGGCGTAGGGTTCCGCCAGAGACTTGGTGGGACAGGCCTTGATACAAAGGCTGCAATTTTTCGGGCAGGGTAGGGATGATCCCGCAGTTTTCGTACCCGAGTTCCAGCGCCTTATTCCTGATAGATTCTACTTCGGTCATGGTGTACCCCCAAATCAGTGTACCCGGTACTTTGCCGCGATAAAAGCCCTTGTTTTGGGGGGCCTTGTGCCTTATGCTATAGTTAGTGAACTGGATCCAGCTTTTCAAAAGGTCTTTTCCCTATCTGATGGTGGTAATTACGGCATTCCTGGCGATGGCGGCGGTGAGTTACTTTTCGGCCCGGGGCGTCATGGAGCGGCATCTGGCGGAAAATGCGGAAAACGCCCTGGTAACCGCCGAAGCGAACGTGGCGGAAGGGCTTGCCCGCACGGAACTGATGCTCCTGAACGCCTATCATGCCGTCCGGGATATGCTGGAAAAGGGGGAGGATGCCAATATCTCCGCCTATTTACAGCGCACCGCCGACTGGATGCGCGGGCCGGTAAACGGGGTTCCCGGCTTTTACGGTATCTACGCCTATATCCAGGACGAGTTTATCAACGGTATCGGATTCACCCCCCCCGCCGCTTACCGGCCGGAAGAACGGCCCTGGTATCAGGCGGCTAAGGGGCTTGGGGACGGGCAGGTGGGGTATACCGCACCGTATCAGGATGTCAGTTCCGGGGATATGATTATATCCGCCGTTCAGAACCTGTACGATCTGGACGGCGTCTACTGCGGCATCCTGGTGATGGATGTGGAGATTTCCTGGTTCGAGCAGTATGTTCAATCCCTGTACCACGCTCCCGGCGCATACGGTATGCTCCTCAATCAGGACATGATGGTGATAAGCCATCCCGGCACGGAATGGATTGGCCGGCCTCTGGGGGAAATGGGCGGCGGCTATGCTGAAATCGCGGCGGAACTGCCGCAGAACGCTATTCAGGCCCGGCGGATCACGGATACGACGGGCGAACCGGTTATCGTATTTTTCAAACGGATGAGTACGACGGACACCTTTGCACGGATGGATAAGGGCTGGTATGAGGCGCAGATCATTCCTATAAAGAGTTACTACCGCGACATCAATACTATCGTGCTGAACCCCTCCTTTTTAGGGCTTATCCTGATACTGGTCTTCAGCCTGATCATGCTCAGAATCATTGCGGCCCGCATCCGTACCGAAGAAATAAACCAGGATCACGCAATTTCAAAGGCCCAGCTTGAAAAAATAGTAAAAGTGCGCACAGCGGAACTGGAGGTGCAGACCCGCCTGGCAAAAAGCGCAGCCGAAGCCAAGGGAAATTTCCTTGCCAACATGAGCCACGAGATCCGCACCCCCCTGAACGCCGTCATCGGCATGACCGAAATTGCCCGGCGCAGTACTACTATCGAAAAAAAAGACGCATCCCTGAAGGAAATCGCGGCGGCCTCGGATCATCTGCTGGATATCCTCAACGATGTGCTGGACATGTCCAAAATTGAGAGCGGTAAATTCACCCTGGTTCATGAACCATTTGCGTTGAGCGCGGCCATGGAAGAGGTAGCCGTCATCATCAGTCGGCGCTGTGAAGAAAAACACATCACCTTTGAGCCTGACTTTGTGCTGCCGTCAAACAGTCAGAGGCTGTCCGGCATCGTCATGGGGGATAAACTCAGGCTTAAACAGGTGCTGATCAACCTCCTGGGCAATGCGGTCAAATTCACCCCCGAAAATGGTACAATCCGGTTTCTGGCGGAAACCCGCATGACCGGTGAAAAACAGGTGGAGGTGCATTTTTTGGTTTCCGACAACGGCATTGGGATGAAGCAGGAACAGGTGGACAAACTTTTCCGTCCCTTTGAACAGACCGACGCCTCCATTGCGGATCGTTTCGGCGGAACCGGCCTGGGCTTATCCATCAGCCAGAACATGGTGTGTCTCATGGGGGGCGTCATTACGGTGGAGAGTGAAAGCGGCAAGGGATCCGCCTTCGAGTTCACCCTGAACATGGATAGCGCTGAACACCGGGAGGAAGTTCCTGCCGCCGGGGATGCTAATGTGTCATCGCAAAATGCCCGGCTGCCGCAGGGGTTTGCGGGCAAACGGATCCTGCTTACCGAAGACATTGAAATTAACCGGATCATAGTACGGGAACTTTTGGCGGATACCGGGATTGAATTTGACGATGCCTCTGACGGCATTCAAGCCCTGGAACGGTTTTCCGCATCGCCGGAAGGGTACTATCAGCTTATTTTCATGGATGTGCAGATGCCGAACATGGGCGGCTACGAGGCCACCCGCCGGATCCGCGCCCTTAACCGGGCAGACGCAAAAACCGTTCCCATCATCGCCATGACCGCCAACGCCTACCGCGAGGACATTGACCGCGCCCTGGAAGCCGGCATGAACGCCCATCTGTCCAAGCCTGTTAGTATGAAGGAAGTTGGGGACATCCTGAATCAATGGCTTACATAAACAAATGCGGAACCGTTCACGGGTATATTTGCATAAAACACGCATTTCAGACGATTTAGAGGCGTTTTCAAGGAAAATTCATGAAAAACCTCTAAATTCTTGTAAAAAGAGTCTTTCGTAATTCCTTATCCTATAAGGAATTACTGACCCCGTGAACGGTTACTAATTTCGGACTCAAATATTCTGGATGAATATATTATCCCCTGTTTCGATACGTTACACACCCTCGGCGCCGAATACCTGGTCGAAGATGTGACCGAATTCGTTCGTGAAAAGGGAGTGGCGCTATGAGCGATTCCCATCTCAAGCAGGCCGATCTGGAGAGCATACGTAAGGAATCTCTCGAAAAGGACATTATTGCAATTATTGCCAACAAAGCAGAGATTGATGTCAAGGAAGCGATGGATATTTATTAGCGAAGCCAATGCGGTTTAATACCGCGCCCCTTGGGGCGGTTAAACTGGGGGTGTGGGGGATTTGTTCCCCCACGTACTCAAAGATTTCAAGGAGAAATCTTCGATACCGCAGGGCTTGCCCTGCGGTTATTCATTTTCACAGCAGACTGTCCGCACAGATTGATGGTGGTGTATATGACATTCAGTATCTTGATGCGCAGTATCTTGCGGTTGATCTAATGGAAAACGAGTCTGAATTGTTTGCGAAATATGTTGTTGTGCGTGAATCATTTTTGAAGGGAGTAGTTTAGTATTATGCCGGATCAGATTAATGCTGGAAAAAATAATCTGCGTTTTCTTGATCTCTTTGCTGGCGCCGGCGGCTTGTCCGAAGGATTTATCCGCGCTGGGTTTCAGCCCGTTGCCCACGTTGAAATGAACAGTGCTGCCTGCTATACCTTAAAGACCAGGATGGCAAGGCACTGGCTTGTTGAAAATAACCGTGAGGAGACTTAGAGCTTATCCCTAAATAATCTACAAAGCCCATCCGATAAAGGAGGATGGGGGATAAGTATGAGGCAAAAACAATCATGGGAAATAACCGATGCGTTCTGGGAAGCAGCAAAACCCTTGATACCCAGGAAAGGCCGGAAACCAGACAAAAAATACCGGAGAAAACCGGGAGGAGGCCGTCCCCCCATGGAAGCGCGCACGGTACTTGAGGCGATTTTCTACGTGTTACGTACCGGAATACAATGGAAAGCATTACCAAAAACGTTTGGGGCCGCAAGCGCCGTGCACCGCTATTTCCGATTTTGGTGTGAGCAGGGGTTCTTTCAGGCACTCTGGGTTGCCGGACTTGCGCACTATGATGAGGCGGTGGGCGTCGACTGGACATGGCTGAGTGCCGATGGCTGTATGACGAAAGCGCCCTTGGCGCAGGAGTCGGTGGGAAAAGACCCCACTGACCGGGGAAAAAAATGGGAGCATCGAACCTTCGGTTCGCCGGCATATGCTCGTAGACGGAGCGGGGGTGCCGTTGGCGCTGGTGGTAACCGGGGCTAACCGCCACGATGTGTCCCAGCTTGAAGCGGTACTGGATGGTATCGTTATTGAGCGTCCCGATATATTTGAACATCCCCAGCATCTCTGTCTTGATAAAGGGTACACGGGGGAGCCGGCGCTGGAAACGGTGGTGCTCCGGGGATTTATCCCGCATATTAAAAGCCGGGGGCAGGAACGGGCGGAGAAAATGAATAAAGCGGATTATAAAGCCCGCCGGTGGGTTGTTGAGGTTTCCCATTCCTGGATAAACCGTTTCCGCAAATTGTTGGTTCGCTTTGAGAAGTTGACTACTTCATATCAGGGACTGCTTATGTTTGCCTGTGCTTTTATCGCCTTCCGTAAAGCTCTGGTTATTTAGGGATAAACTCTTAATGAGCCAGCTATGGAAAACAATAGTACGCGCCTTCCAGTCAATTTTTTCCTGTTCCCGCCCTGCCTTTTCAAGATCCTCATTGAGTTTGTCTATCGCCTCATGCAAGCCCTCAAGGATCAGCGCATCCTGGCATGGCCGTTCTTTTGCTATGCCGTAGAAAATAAAAGCACCCTCACCATGCAGTGATTCTGCTTCATCGGCAAGTGCTAGCAGTTCCGCCCGTATCTCGGGGTATAAGGGTGTTTGCCGTTCATCGCCGTTCTTTGGCGTTTTAAGCCCGTCCACACAACTAAAGGAATGTCGGATATACAGGATATTCTCTCCAATATCTTCACGCCGCAGCGCCAAAATCTCACCGGATCTCATGCCGGTAGTGGCCGCCACTTTGTTTGCCAAATATGCCCGTTTATCCTTCCAGTCCATATTGAAGATTGCCGCCGCTTCTTTTTCTGTTAAGACCCCCCGCTTAGCCGATTTTCCGCTAAAACGTACAAGGCCAGTGCCGGGATCCGCTGGGATCATACCCTCCCTAGCCGCATAGGCAAGCGCCGAAGTTCCCAACACCATTACCCCGTTTATACTTGATGGAGAGAGCTTCTTATCAGAAAGTCCAAGGCTGAACTTCTTCATATCCTGGCGGGTAATACTACTAAGCGGCCGTTCTTTGAAAAACGGCTCCCAATAGTTTATCACCCGAGCATGATTGATATTGCAATAACGCCTTCCAATACTCTGCCCATGGGCAAGCTTATCCCGAATATACGGACTTTTTTCATAGTCCCAGAATTCCTTGAGGTATTCAATAAATTTGACATTCCCCTTCCCGCCAGGAATAACCGGAGTATCGACCAGTCCTTACTTTTTAAGTGCCGATACAATTGTAAAAGCACTATCCTTATCCAGATTGGCCTTTTTGATAGCGGAAAGAATCCCGGCAAGATCGGCAATAACGCTAATCGGCTTTTGTTTGCAGTGCTGTCCGCTGCCCCGCAGTCCACCTATCGGCAGGCCCGTTTTAAGCCAATCGGCTACCACAAACAGCGCTTCATCCCGTGATGTCTTTCCCGTACTCCGTGCCGTAAGCTTAACCCCGTCCGATGTCAAAAGCTCAGCGTAGAATACCTCGTTCCGTGTATGCAGTTAAAATTTTCTCTTTTCCGTGCGCATAAATCCCATCCGTCGGGAAAAGGGTTCTCATCCCTTTTCTCATTTCGATTTGATTGATGCGCTGGTTTTTCCCGTAGCATGTTCTACTTTAGTTCTCTAATTCCTTACAGTATAAAGACTTAACTAGTACCGGCAAAGAGACTTGAACTCTTACACCCTCGCGGGCAGTAGATTTTGAGTCTACCGTGTCTACCATTCCACCATGCCGGCCTTAATATCCATAGTCTACCCGAAAAATCTGCGGCATTCAAGATAGAATCGCTTCTCCATTGGAAAAACGTCTTAGCTGAAAAGCCTTCTGCACTCTAAATAGAAGCGTTTTTCCACCGCCTCCCCCATGGAAAAACTTTTCCGGGGCAATGGCCCGGATCGTGCCACGGTCTGGAACAACCCTGCTTTCTTCACCGGTGGCAGCAATATGCCCACCGCCGGTTTCTCCCCCCCTGCCTCGGCGATACGGAATAGCTCCTCCTCCCCGTGGATGTAGTCAATACCGGCCCCATTGCGGGTGAACTCGTCCAACAGGGCTTGCAGCCCCTCCGTGGCGATACCCGCAGCCCCGGTCTCCGCCAGGATGTACCGGCCTTCCCCAATAAGTCCGTAACGGTTTCCCTCGGCTTTACCGGCTACCAGTTGGGAAAGTTCCTCCGTACCGGTGACGGACCGGCTCGCAAAACCCGGCAATTCGCTCAGGGCAGCCCGGACATCCTCCAGGTGTGCGCCGAAAATCACCCGGTGTATGGGTTCAAAGGCGATTCCCGGGTCATAGATGTTTTCCAGTTCCACCAGCGCATACCGGGCGGGATGCCGCTCAAGATCCGGATCGCCTGAATGGGCCTGCTTATACTCATCCCAGACCGCCTTGGCCGTGGCCAGGGAATGGTTGCCGTCCCCCATGGCATAGAGGAAGGGAGGGTTCCAGGCTGCCGCACCACCGGGGCCGCCCAGTTCACCATACCGGGTCTCGGATCGCCGGGCCAGTTCTTCAAGCCCCTCCGCAAGAACCGCCCAGTCCGTCTCATTGTCCAGAGCCCAGCCGGAAATATCCCCTGCGCCGAACATCAGCGGGGTGTGGTACAGGGGGGGCGCCTTTTTTGCCCGCTCACCCAGGGCGGGGATTAGGTAATCCGCCTCGTCATCAATGAGCAGGAGTATGTGGGGCGTTTCCAGGGGCGCGGATTGACGTATTGCCATCCGAGGGGTGATCCGTTCGGGGACGGTGCCTTCGGTGGAACGGATCAGGGTTTGGGAACCGGGTTTCCAGTCGTAGTGTTCCAGGTCAATGGAAAGAACCAATCCCCGGCGGCGCTGGTGGTAGGGGGTACTTCGCTCAATGTAGACACAACCCCGTATGGGTGGGGCCAAGCCCCCTTCCGCCAGGTAAACTGCCATTGTCTGATGTATGCCTTCGACCAACTCTGGGCGGTGGGCGTCATTCAGATACCGTTCGGGAAGTATTAGGTTGAGGGTTGAAGGGGATGCGCCAACGAGTTTTGCGGCATCCTCCCAGTAGGCCGGATCCTGAGTAAACTGATCACAGGCAATCACCGCCCATTTTTGCAGATCCACATCCTCCCGGGGAAGGCTTATTTCGGGAATCGCCGTACCCAGTGCTGCAAGCTGTTCTGTTGAATCACTCATAAAAGCCTCCGTCTCCTTACTGTACGCTATTCCCATGGTTTTTTACAAGCTCACTTGACAAAGAGCCCTCCTGGAACAATAGTTATGGGGGGAGGGAAATTCGTGCAACTTCAGCGTCCGTCCTTTGTTCAGGAACAACGTCTCAGGCTGAATGCCCAGCAAATTCAGTCCATCAAATTGATGGGCCTTCCCATTGTTGATTTACGGGAAAAGATTGAGGAAGAGATAGAACGGAACCCCGCCCTGGAAGTTCTGGAGGATCATACCGTCCTCTCCCTGGATGATGCCTATACAGGATCCCAGAAGGAGAAGGATGAATACGAGTATTTTGATACCAGCTCGGATTCGGGGTTTGTCCGGAAGGGGGGGGATGAGGAAACGGCGGAACGGCACAAATTCCTTGAAGGCGCCCTTTCCCGGCCAGAAACCCTCCAGGAACACCTCCTCTGGCAGCTTAAGCTGGAGCCCGTGGATGATGTAATCCGCCGGATCGGGGAACGGCTCATCCAGAACCTGAACGAAGACGGTTTTCATAAAGAACCGGTGGATCTGCCCCTTAAGCATGAAGGCCCTGCCCGTATTGCTGCAGCCCTTTCCCTGATCCGCTCCCTGGAACCGGTGGGTTGTTGTACCACCGATTATCGGGAATCCCTCCGAATCCAGGCGGGCCTTCTTCCC
>BNUR01000021.1 GCA_025997495.1 Spirochaetia bacterium
TGCCGGGCGGCGGTGGCGGAACTCTTCGTATCCCTGCGGCCTATGTACTGGCTTACCACCACGGAGCCCCCGGTGCCGAGGGCGGCAAAAGCCAGGATGAGCAGGTTGTTGATCACGTCCACTAGGGAGACACCGGAAACGGCGTGTTCCCCCACGGAGCTGACCATTACGGTGTCGGCGATGCCCATGGTGACCATCAGGAGCTGTTCCAGTATCAGGGGCCACAGGAGATAAAACAGATCCCGGTTAGTCCACCGAACCTGCGCAGCAGCGGGCGCGGTCAACGTAGCGGCCTTGATTCAGTTAACTCCGGATAATACATCATCCGCGCCGCCCCTATTCCACGGTCACCGATTTCGCCAGGTTCCGGGGCTTGTCCGGGTCGAGCCCCCGGAGAACCGAACAGTAATACGCGTAGAGTTGGCAGGGGATGATTGCCAGGATGGGGGAAAGGCTGTCCGGGGTTCGGGGGATGCGGAACACCTGGTCGGCGGTGTTGTTAAAGTAATCCACATCATCGTAGGTGATCACCGCGGTGGCGGCAAACCGGGCCTTCACTTCCTTTATGTTGGAATCCATTTTGTCGAAGAGGGCGCTCTGGGTGCAGAGGGCGGTGACCAGGGTGGTGTCGTCAACCAGGGCGATGGGGCCGTGTTTCAGTTCCCCGGCGGCAAAGGCCTCCGAATGGGTGTAGCTGATTTCCTTAAGCTTAAGGGCGCTTTCCATGCTTACGGCGTAATCAAAGAGGCGGCCCATGTAAAAAACCTTTGACTTGTTGAACTGGAGGGAGGCGAACCGCTGGATGTTTTCCTTTTCCGAAAGGATACGCTCCGCCTGTTCCGGCAAGGATTCTAATGCCGCAATGTGGGCGGCAAGCTCAGCATCACTAATGGTATTCCGAAGCCTGCCAAGTTGGAGGGCTATGAGGTAGACGCACATAAGCTGCGTGGTAAAGGCCTTGGTACTCGCCACGGCAATTTCCGGCCCTGCCCAGGTGTACATTACCAAATCCGCTTCACGGGCCAGGGTGGAGCCCACCGCATTGGTGATGGCGATGATCCGCGCGCCGCCCTTTTTAGCCATGCGCATGGCCGCCAGGGTGTCCGCCGTTTCCCCGGACTGGCTGATGATGAGGAAAATATCCTTGGGGTTAAAAATAGGATTTGAGTAGCGGTACTCCGATGCAATGGCCGCCTCCGTGTGGACCCGGGTGAATTTTTCAAAGGCGTACTTGCCGATCACCCCGGCGTGATACGCGGTACCGCAGGCGGCAATCACCACCCGTTCCGCCTTTGCCCAGGAAGCGTCGAAGCCGATTTCTTCCAGGTTGATAGTTTTACTGTTGTTATCGATTTTGATCCGTGCCCGGAGGGTATCCCGCAAAGCCTTGGGCTGCTCGTGGATTTCCTTGATCATAAAGTGTTCGTAGCCGCCCTTTTCAGCGGCTCCGGCGTCCCAATCAATGTGGGAGCTTTCCCTTTGATGCTCATCACCCTCATCGTTGTAAAACGCTATCCGGTCACGGTAGAGCACGGCGATTTCCCGGTCCTCCAGGTAGTACACATCACGGGTATATTCCAGCAGGGCCGGTACATCGGAGGCGATGAGGTTTTCCCCCGCGCCCGCCCCAACCACCAGGGGGCTTTCCTTGCGAACCGCAATGATCCGATCCGGGTCGTTTTCACAGATGATGCCCAGGGCGTAGGAACCGGTCAAACGTTTCAGGGCTTCAATTACGGCCTGCAAAATATCGCCCTTATAATAGAAGTTCAAGAGGTGCGCGATGACCTCCGTATCGGTTTCGCTGCGGAAGTTTGCCCCATGTTCCGTAAGCCAGGCTTTGAGCTTGGCATGGTTTTCGATGATGCCGTTGTGAACCACGGCGATTTTGCCGGACACGTCCGTGTGGGGGTGGGAGTTAATGTCAGAGGGCTCTCCGTGGGTCGCCCAGCGGGTGTGCCCTATACCCACGCTGCCGTCCAGGATGTCCCCGGCCAATTCCCCGGCTATCTTTGCTTCCAGGTTTTGTAGTGCGCCCTTGGACTTCCGGATCAGCAAACCCGGCTTGCCCAGAACCGCTATCCCCGCAGAGTCGTAGCCCCGGTACTCCAGCCGTTTAAGGCCCTTGATGAGAACCGGGGCCGCCTCTTCATTACCGATATAGCCTACAATGCCGCACATACGCGCCTCCTTGGGAGCAAGAAGATTTTAACCACAAAGTCGAAGAAGGAAGGATAAGAGGAATGAAGAGGATCAACCACAAAGGACACATCGAACCTTCGGTTCACGGTGAAGAAAAGAGAAGAAAGAGGGGGTTTGTGATCTTTTTCTCTTCCCTTTGTGTTCCTTTGTGCCATTCCTTTGTGTCCTTTGTGTAAATTCTTCTTCTAATAGGTAACGATGATGGCGTTAAACACCAGCGGAACTGTTCCGGTGTTTTTGACACTGTGGGACGCGCCGTTCCCGGTGACCATCACGTCCCCGCTCTTTACGGGGTGTTCGGCGCCGTTGTCATTGACAATGCCTGAACCGGCAATAAAAATGAAGTATTCGGTTTCCTTATCATGCTGGTGGTAGCCGATGGATGCGCCGGGCTCCAGGGACAGTTCCGCCAGCATACGGGCGTTCGTTTCCGTATCGTTGGGCACAAAGTAGGTGAAAGCTGTGATCCCTTCCCCGCCCCTCATTTTTTCTTTTTTTTCAGTCTTCATTGCACTGCGTTGAATAGTCATGGTCATAGCTCCTTGATTTATAGTAGTATGTTGTTGTAAAAAAAGGAATAGGAGCTTACGTGCAGGATCTGTTGAAGTATGTTCTATTAGGCCACCCCGTAAAGCAGTGGTTCCTGGCGGCGGCGTTTATCATCGGGGGCTTTATCGCCGGGAAGGTCTGCTCCATTTTCGTGGCGGTTATACTGAAGCATGGCGCTTCCAGGACGAAAACCAAGTTTGACGACCTCGTCATAGCCGGCCTCAGGCTGCCCCTGGTTTCAGGTATTACCCTGGGGGGCATATACCTGGGGCTGCGTCAGTTGGAAATGAGACCCGGGGTGGCCCTCTGGATGGACCGCATCCTCACAATTTTTCTTATCCTGGTTTTGGCCCTGGGGATCAACAGGATCCTCGGCTCGATTATTAATCACTACATTCCTACCAACGGGGCCGGGAAGCTCCTGAAAGGGGAGTCCGCCCTGCAGCCCTTGCTGCGGAACTTCTTTAAAACCCTGGTGTGGATCATCGCGGGCGTCCTCGTCCTGCGAACCCTGGGCTACAATATCAGCGCCCTCCTTGCCGGGCTGGGTCTTGGCGGCGCGGCCCTGGCCCTGGCCTCCAAGGATACCCTGTCCAACTTTTTCGGCTCCATCACGGTCTTTGTGGACAAGCCCTTCCACTTGGGCGACCGGATCAGGATCGGCGATTACGACGGAACCATCACCGAGATGGGGATACGAACCGCCCGGCTGCGAACCCTGGAAAACCGCACCGTGGTTATCCCCAACAGCCTCTTCGCGGCGACCCCCATCGAGAATGTCAGTTCCGCCCCCAATACCAAGATTGTCCAGACCATCAAGGTTTCCGGGGAAGATGGCGGTGAAAAGATGGGGCAGGCCCTTGCCCTGCTTCGGGAGATCAAGGTTCCCGGCCTGGAGGGGCAGCCCATTGCGGGGCTGGCTTCTGTGGGGGGCATTCTATGCCAAATCACCTTTGTGTTTTTTATTGCCAGGGGGGCCGATTACTGGGGAACCATCAGCGCGGTGAACCTGGAGGTGCTCCGGCTTTTTAAGGAGGCGGGCATCCGCCTGATATAATGCCCCGTATCGAATACAGGCCGCAGTCCCGGCGGCAGCCCAGTTCTCAACCCCCGCCCCAGCCTCAACCATCCCGGCAAAGGGATCGCGGGTTACTGATTGTGTACCGTATCCTGGTGGTTCTGGCCCTGCTCCTTATTCTGGCCATCCTGGGGGGCTCCATCTATGCCCTGGCAACCGGCAGCCCTGGGGGGCGCTCCCCCAAAGCTACGGCATCCCCGCAGGCCTCCGGCAGGGCGGCGCCATCGGTATCGCCATCAACCACATCATTAGCCGCAGCGGAGGCAGGCATCTTTTCCGGCCTTGGCCGCCTCCGCTGCCCGACGGCGGGGGACAAGCCGGGGATGGTGATCCTCCAGGCGGCCTTTCCCTACTACCCCGGCGACCTTTCCTTTTCGGAGGAGCTGGCCTCCCGGATACGGGAACTGCGGAACATCACCATTGCCTATTTTGCCGCACTGACCCCGGAGGAACTTGGGCGCAAGGGCGAGGCCGATGTTAAGGCAGAACTTCTGGCCCGGTACAACGGCATACTCCGGCTTGGGCGGATAGAGACGCTGTATTTTAACGAGTATATGGTGATTGAATAGGGGCAAAAGGATATGCGGGGCGAAGACCGCAGTCCGCGGCGCCTTTGCGCTCCATTACTTGCCTTCGAGCCACCACTTAACGAAAGAACCGTTTCCGCCTTTGGCTATATACTCATCAAAAAATATCTGGCGGGATTCCCGGGGAATATCCCTGTCGACAATCAACTGGGCGAGAAAAAACAGCCGGTCTTTCAAATCCTGTTTTTCGGCCAGTTTTTCGGCCTGTTCGGCCTGCGCTTTGTCCCGTGCGGCTTCTATTACGGCCTGCTCCCTGTCCTTATGCCGCTGGTAAAAGAACTGGACAACCGAGAAAACAGACCCGAACAGGCCCAGAGTGACACCGCATATAATACCAAAGCTTTCCATCATACTGCGCCTCCATTATGCTTTTTATATAGCATACCACAAAAAAGGCGGAGAGGCATTACGTGCTGCCGGGGTGCAATGTGGAAGGTGGAATTCCTCTCACATACCCCTTAGCTCGTTGTCCAGCCGCGCCCTGGTTTCGTTGTCGATTATTTTTTTATCAAGAAGTACGCCGTTCAGAACGCCGAGGTAGTTTTTGAGGTGTCCAAAATGATTGTCCTTTATGGTGTCAAGCTCGGTTTTCAGGTTGCTAATGTCTTCTTTGGTTGCCAGCTTTGCCGTCAATTCGCTCAGGAGATTTTGCCTAAACCCATGCTTTATAAAGTCAACACCATGCCTGGTAAAACCTACGATAAAAATGATAACAGCCACAATAACAGCCACCAAAAGGAGCACTATTGCTACAGAAGGAAACCCATTGATTATGTTGTTCAAAACATCCCAGCCATTCATACCTATACTATACGGGGGCTATCCGGGATTGGTCAAGCACCCCATCCCCAAGAACAGTAACGGAAGGAAAACCCCATTACCTTGGCTTGTGCGTTCTACAGCGGACGGGCACGAATGCCGGGAGTAGTAAAAAAACCGTAGCGCAGAACCAAAGGTCCTCCTGCGGGCTGGTCCGCCCGGTGTATAGACATTCCCCATCCATATTCGGTAGTATAAAGCAGTTATTTATCCAGAGGAGGAATCAAATGAAGAAATTAGCAATGATCGCGTTATCCCTGAGCATGGCCGCCATGGGCTTTGCCGGGGGGAAAGCCGATGGGGGGGCTATCACCATAGGCGGGATTTTCCCGCTTTCCGGGCCCGTGGCCGAATATGGCGTGGAAGCCCAGAAGGGTATCCAACTGGCGATTGAGGAGATCAACAAGGCCGGAGGTATTGGCGGACAGCAACTCGTCCTTATATCGGAGGATGATGAAGGGGACGCGACCAAGAGCGTCAATGCTTTTATTAAGCTTACCAGCCGGGATAAGGCGAAGGTGGTTATCGGTTCCCTTACTTCGGGACCCACCATTGCGGTCAGCGAGCGGGCTCAGGCCCAGGGCGTGATCCTTATGGCCCCTGCGGCGTCCAATCCGGCGGTTACCGATGCGGGGAACTTTATATTCCGGGCCTGTTTTATCGACCCCTTCCAGGGGACGGTGGGGGGCCAGTTCGCAGCCCAAAATATCGGTGCGAAACGGGCGGCCGTTCTCTACGAAATCAGCAACGATTACTCCGTGGGGCTCCAGGAAAACTTCATCAAGGCCTTTACCGCCTTTGGGGGGACCATGGCTGCTGTTGAGGTGTATAACACCGGGGATACGGATTTTAACGCCCAGATTACCAAGATCAAGGCCGCCAATCCCGATGTGGTCTATCTGCCCGAGTATTATGGCGATGTGGCCCTTATCGCCAAGCAGCTCCGGGCTCAGGGGATAACGACCCCCATTGTCGGCGCCGATGGTTGGGACGGGCTCACCGGTAATGCCGGGGATGAGGTGCTGAACGGCTTTTATACCAGCAACTTTACCAGCGATTCCACCGAACCCCGGGTGGTGAAGTTCGTCAAGGACTTCCAGGCGAAATTCGGTGACAAACCCGGCGCCTTCGCCGCCCTGGGCTACGATTCCATGTCACTGATTAAGGACGCCATTCTTGCCGCCGGTTCTACGGATGCCGCCCCGGTACGGGATGCCCTGGCGAATATCAACGGCAGCTATATTACCGGCAACATCAAGTTTGACTCGAAGCGGAACCCCGTAAAGTCTGCGGTGGTGCTGGAGATCGTCAAAGGCGCGGACGGCAAGCTGACCACGGCCTATAAGACCACGGTTAATCCCTAAGGAGAAAAAGGGTATAGGGTGTGGGGCATAGTACGCCCCATGCCCCGCACCCCATAAAATGGACTCAGGCGTCATTTTTGTACAGCAGTTGATAAACGGTATATCCTTGGGCAGCATTTATGCGCTGATAGCCCTGGGGTATACCATGGTTTACGGTATAGTCCTGCTCATCAACTTTGCCCACGGTGATATTCTTATGGTGGGGGCCTACGCGGGGTACTTTGTTCTGACCCGTTTCGGGGTCTCCCCGGTAAGCCTGGCCGCGGCGTTTCTGTTCGCCATGGCCCTTTGCGGATGCCTTGGGGTCTTTATCGAACGCTTCGCCTATCGGCCCCTGCGGGGCGCCCCCCGGCTCAACTCCCTGATCACCGCCATTGCGGTTTCACTGATTTTACAGAACGGCGCCCGGGTGCTGCCCTTTATCGGGCCAAACCCCAAGCAATATCCCCGGCCCGAGGTACACACCGTTTCCTTAGGCATCGTTTCTGTTTCTAACATACAGCTCATCGTTATCATTTTCTCCGCCGTGCTGATGCTCATCCTGAACTACATCATCAACTACACCAAGCGGGGGAAGGCCATGCAGGCGGTTTCCTTTGACCTCCAGGCATCGAGCCTCATGGGGATTTCGGTGAACGGCACTATTTCATTTACCTTTGCCCTGGGTTCGGTGCTGGCCGCCGCCGGGGGCATCCTCTTTGCCTGCGCTTACCCCCAGGTGAGTCCTACCATGGGAACCATGCCGGGGCTCAAGGCATTCGTTGCTGCCGTACTTGGGGGCATCGGTTCGGTGCCCGGCGCAATGCTTGGCGGCTTTATCCTGGGAATTGCGGAAACCCTGACCAAGGGCTTTCTCTCTTCCCAATACGCGGACGCCATAAGTTTTTCTATCCTTATCATTATCCTTCTGGTAAGGCCCACGGGGATTCTGGGGAAGAAGGCCAGGGTGAAGGTGTAATTTATGGAAGAAAACCGTAAAAACGCGCTTATTCCCGGCATTTTCGCCCTGGCCCTGGTGGTGATCCCCACCGTGTTGATACACTTTGGCCTGATCGACCCGTACACCGCACAAATACTCACCATGGGCGGGGTGAATGCTATTCTGGCCATCAGCGTGAATACCATCACGGGAATCACCGGGCAGCTTTCCTTAGGGCAGGCGGGGTTCATGGCCATCGGCGCCTACTCCTGCATATCCTTTACCCTGGATCTGGGGCTGCCCATACCGGTAAGCGCCCTCCTCGCAGCATTGGTGACCGCCCTGTTCGGCTTTATCATCGGCTTCCCCACACTAAAACTAACCGGTGATTACCTGGCCATTGTTACCCTGGGTTTCGGCGAAATCATCCGGGTGATTCTGACCAATTTCCGGGTGCTACCGGCGGCGCAAACGGCCGGCGTTTTACCACCGCCATGACCCTCAATCAGGATCTGTCCTTCCTGGTGGTGACCGCAAGCCTGGCAGTGATACTAATTCTGTTACAGAACTTTCTCCGCTCCAGTTACGGCAGGGCGATCCTGGCGGTGCGGGAGGATGAAGTGGCGGCCAACTCCAACGGCATCGGCGTGTTCCGCTACAAGATGGCCGGTTTTATCATTGCCTCCTTTATTGCCGGCATCGGCGGCTGTCTCTACGTCATGGTGATAGGCTTTGTAAAACCCGATGCCGCCTCTTTTAACCACAGCATCGACTACCTGATTTTCGTAGTCCTCGGCGGCATGGGATCCATGACCGGATCGGTACTAGCCGCCTACATCCTCACGTACCTCCAGGAATTTCTCCGCTTCCTCCAGGACTACCGGCTTTTGATATATCCGCTGATCCTTATCTTCGTAATGCTCTTCCGCCCCCAGGGACTTTTAGGTATGAAGGAACTGTCCTTCGTCCGCCTAGTCTCCCGTTTTACCGCTTTTATCCGAAGTAAAACTGCTAAAGGGGGGAAGGCATGATACTGAAAAATACAAAGAAGAAGATGTTCAACCACAAAGGACACGAAGGACACAAAGGAGGAAAAGGAAGAGAGGAAATTAAAATTTATTCTCCTTTCTTCTTCGTGTCCTTTGTGTCCTTTGTGGTTGAACATTCTTCCTCTTTCTTTCCTTTTTCGCCTTTGTGGTTCTTTCAGGAGGTTCCCCTATGAGTGATCGCGGACTTACCAGTCCGAACCTCTTGTTAAAAGTTTCAGATTTATCTATAGTCTTCGGCGGCCTCCGTGCGGTGAGCGGGTTTTCCTGCGAACTGCACCGGGGCGAATTGGTGGGCCTTATCGGGCCGAACGGGGCGGGAAAGACCACGGTGTTCAACATGCTCTCCGGGATATACGGCCCCACCGAAGGGGAGATCGATTTTTGGGATCGCCACGGAAAGGTACATGTGGTAGGAAAGCTGAGCCCCGCACATCTGAATCATATCGGCATAGCCCGGACCTTCCAGAATATCCGGCTTTTCAGTAACCTTACGGTGGAGGACAATGTGCGCATCGCCCTCCATTCATCCCGGGTGGAGAACCCTCTGGATGTTCTGTTCCGGCTTCCCCGCTTCTACCACGACGAAGGGCAGATGCGGGAAAAGGCCGACGAGTTACTATCACTGTTTAAAATAGAAACAAAGAAACACGAACTGGCCCGGAACCTTCCCTATGGGGAACAGCGGAAACTGGAGATCGCCCGGGCCCTGGCGGCTAAGCCCCTGCTGCTGCTCCTGGACGAACCCGCCGCGGGGATGAACCCCCAGGAAACCCACGAGCTGATGAAGCTCATCGGTTTTATCCGGGAAGAATTTCATCTGACCATCCTGCTCATCGAACACGATATGCACCTGGTCATGGGGATCTGCGAACGGCTCATGGTGCTCGATTACGGCAGGATCATTGCGGCGGGGCTGCCCGAAGAGATACGCCGGGATCCGTCGGTGATCAAGGCATACCTTGGGGAGGACGCGTTCCAGGAGAACGGTGCGTTCATGGAGAACGGAGCTATCGATGAGTGATCCAAAGGTATTGCTTAATGTTACTAATCTTACGGTTCACTACGGGGCCATACAGGCGCTGCGGGGTATTTCCTTCGAGGTATGCGAGGGGGAGATTATCACCCTGATTGGTTCCAACGGCGCGGGAAAAACGACCACCCTCCATGCCATATCGAATATCATTAGGAAAACCGCGGGGGCGGTGGTGTTTGACGGAACGGATATCAGCGCCCTGCCGCCGGATCGCATTGTTGCATCCGGCCTCGTCCAGGCGCCTGAGGGGCGGCGTATCTTTGCTAATCTTTCGGTGAAGGATAATTTGGAGATGGGGGCCTATCTCAGGAAGGACAGGCCCGCCATCCGCAGTGATATCGAGATGGTCTACGGGCTTTTTCCCCGGCTTAAGGAGCGGAGACAGCAGGTGTCGGGCACCCTTTCAGGGGGCGAACAGCAGATGCTTGCCATGGGGAGGGCGCTGATGTCCAAGCCCCGGCTGCTCCTGCTGGACGAGCCCTCCATGGGACTTGCGCCGATCCTGGTGGACGAAATTTTTTCTATCATCAGGCGTATCAGCGAAAATGGCACAACGATACTGTTGGTGGAGCAGAATGCTTTTAAGGCCCTGGGACTTGCCTCCCGTGCTTACATCCTGGAGACCGGCCAGGTGATCAAGACCGGCCCCGCGAAGGACCTCTTGAAGGACGACGCGGTGAAAACAGCCTACTTAGGAGGATAAGATGATCATTAGTGATGTGATGACGAAAAACCCCATATCGGTGTACCCCGATATGTCGGTAACGGAAGTGCGTTCCCTGATGGACAAGGAACAGGTGGGCCATCTGCCGGTGTTGGATAAAAACAACAATCTGGTAGGAATCATCACCAAGAAGGATATGCTCAAGGCCGGCCCCTCTGCCGCCACCAGCCTTGATATGTACGAGATCAGCTACCTTCTTTCCAAACTCAAGGTCGAAAAAATCATGGTGCGTACCGTGCATACCGTAACGGAAAACGATGTGGTGGAGGAGGCCGCCCGGATCATGGCGGATGAAACCATCGGCTGTCTGCCGGTGATGAAGGGGGATCTGCTGGTGGGGATCATCACCAAAACGGATCTCTTCCACGTTTTTGTTAAAGCATTCGGCGCACGGCGTCCGGGGGTTCGCATCACCCTGAATGTGGCGGAAAAACCGGGGCAGTTGGAAAAGCTCACCCGTGCCATCGCAGCCAAGGGGGGCAACATCGTTACCCTGGTATCCTCCGACGGAGACGACCCGGATCACCGCCGCATTACACTGAAGATTGCGGGCATGAGCCGCAGTGATATTGAAGAGAGTGTCCACGCTATTCCGGAAGCGGAGCTGGAAGATATCCGGGAGTAGGAAGACATGAAGAAAATAGTAGGGAAAATATTTATTTGCTTTTTTATCTTCCTTATTATTTTTTATGTCCTTCGCAGCTTTCATCCATGACCGTCAGGGAAATTGCCGAACTTGCGGGGGTCTCAATCGGGACTGTTGACCGGGTGCTCTACAAGCGGGGCCGGGTTTCGGCGGGCACGAAGGCGAAGATTGAAGGCATCATAGAACAGTACCGGTTTTCCCCCAACCCTATGGCGCGGCAGCTTAAACGCGGCAGGGCGCAGCATTTCTGTGTATTCCTGCCGCAGCGGGATCAGGATGCGGGCTATTGGAGCCAGGTCTTGCAGGGCATACACCGGGCCGCCGATGAGATTTGTTCCCTGGGGGTGGAAACGGAGATTGTCGAATTTGACCGCTATAGCCGGGAAGGATTTGAAAATGCCGCCGCAGAGATTCTGTCAAAAAAACCCGACGGGCTTATTTTTTCGCCCATCATGTCCGAGCGGACAAGGCCCTTTATCGAAAAAATCCGGCAGGCGGCTATTCCCTGCATATTCTTTGACGCCAATCTGCCCGGCATAGACCCCCTCTGCGCTATCGGGCAGGATTCCTTTCGCGGCGGCTATCTTGCGGGCCGGCTGATGCACCTTTTTGCGGGGCGGATCGAAAAACCCGTGGTGATCCTCGACACCTATGGTGAGGACTTTCATATTATCCGGCGGCGTGAAGGTTTTTTAAAATACGCCGGGGAATACGGTTTCCCTACCCTGGTGCAGGAATATTCCGGCTATAAGGGTTCCGAAATTTCGGTGGAGGAAATCGGCCGTTTTCTCCGGGAAAATCCGGCGCTCACCGGTGTCTTTATTACCAACTGTATGGCCCACCGGGTTGCGGATGCCGCAAAGGAGCGCCGCCGGGGGCGGGACTTCCTGCTCATCGGCTATGACCTTATCCCCAATAACCGGCTGTCCCTGGAGGAGGGCTGGATCGACGCCATCATCTCCCAGCGGCCCGAATACCAGGGCCGGGAAGCGCTGCTGAACCTGTACCGGCGCATCGTCCTGGATCAGCAGATACCGGCGCGGGTTGAAATCCCCCTGGATGTGTATTTTAAGGAGAATATCCCTGTATGATAATAATGGCAATGAGAGAATCCGTGTTTTTCCGGGCAGCGCTTATCATCCTCATGATTGTTGCGGCAGGGGGCTGCGCAAAACCAAAGAAGAGCGCGGAAACCGGGGGCATTATCCTTGGGTTTTCCCAAATCGGGGCGGAAAGCGCCTGGCGGATCTGCCATACCCGCTCCATACAGGAGGCAGCGGCGGCGGCCGGGGTGCAGTTGCTGTTTTCCAACGCCGAGCAGAAGCAGGAAAACCAGATCAAGGCGATCCGTTCCTTCATCGCCTACCAGGTGGACGTTATCGCCTTTGTCCCTATCGTTTCTTCCGGGTGGGATAACGTGCTGCGGGAGGCAAAGGACGCGGGTATTCCGGTACTGATCACCGATAGGAAGATTGATATCCAGGATGAAAGCCTCTATGCCGGGTATATCGGTACCAATAGTGTTCAGGAAGGCCGGGACGCGGCGGAATTTCTTTTAACCAAATTTCAGGACCAGGGTGCCTCAGCGAAAAACCCGATACGTATTGTTGAGCTTAGCGGCACCACCGGTTCCTCCGCCGCAGACGGAAGGGCACAGGGCTTCCGGGAAATTCTTGCCGAATACCCGGAGTTCCGGATTATTTATAGTGAGTCCGGTGATTTTCTCCGTTCCAAGGGCTATGAGCTGATGCGCTCCATCCTGAAAGACTATTCGGACATTGATGTGATCTTTTCCCACAACGACGGCATGACCCTGGGTGCCCTGGATGCGATGAAGGAAAAAGGCCTAAACCCCGGAACGGACATAGTAATTGTAACGGTTGACGCGGAACAGGCGGCCATCGACGCCCTCAAGCGGGGCGAAGTAAACTGTGTTATCGAATGTAACCCCAAACAGGGGCCCCAGACAATAGCCCTGGCAAAACAACTGGCCCGCTTAGAAACGATCCCCCGTTTAATCCATGTGAATGAAACGGTTTTTTCCGAAGGGGACGATCTCCTTTCCATCGGCCCCCGGGGATACTGATCGTGGCGTGGCGGATCCGGAGACCAGTAGGTCTCTTCATCAGTTCCAGTATTACAAAAACTATTAAGACATCCCATGTGGTCATCATCGGCCTCATGCTCATACCGCTTTTATTAAGCGTGGTGTTTTCCCTGTACAATACCATCAGCTACGACCGGCTCATCACCAATGTGAATAAATCCAACCGCCTGATTCTGATCGTAAAGAGTGATATTACCAACGAACTGTGGGACATCGTGGCGGGAAACAAATCCTTTACCGAAGGGCGGCAGTACGAAATTATCCGGGACATCAACGATCAGCTCGGGGATATTATGTCCGCCGCCGGCGCCGACACCGGGGCACAGGAAAACCGCCGGTTGCTGGAGGTCGCCGGCAGGGCCATGAACACCCTCCACCGCTATACGGACCGCCTGGGATCACAGATGGCGGATTCCTACCCGGTAATTGAAAACGAGCGTATCCTGGACGAAATCCGGGGTGTTTCCGTTCTGGTTTCAGAAATATTGCAGGATTTTATCGTTCTGGAAATTGAGTCCGCGGCCCAGGCCAATGAAACGATCAAACAGCGGGCGTTCAGTATTGGTGTGTTAGAAATTGTAATCATCATATTTGTAACCGCCTTTTCAATATTTGTGCAGATTTCCGTGGCCTCCAATGTGGACGCATCCATAGGCGCCCTGGTTTCCTTCTCCGGCCGTATCGCCGAGGGGGATCTCTCCGCCCGTGCAACAATCCCCCATGTAAAGGAGCTGAATGCCCTCACCGAAGACCTGAACACCATGGCCGGGAAGATCAAAACCCTTATTGAGGTAAATGTCCAGGAACAGCAAAATCTGCAAAAGTCCGAAATGAAGGCGCTCCAGGCCCAGATAACTCCGCATTTTTTATACAACACCCTGGATTCTATCATCTGGCTGGCGGAGGGTGCCCACTATGCGGAGGTTATTTCCATAACCAGGGCGCTCTCAACTTTTTTCCGGGTTACCCTTAACCGCGGCGGGGAGTGGGTCAGCGTCAAGGATGAATTTTCCCACATCGAAAGTTATCTTACCATACAAAAAATACGCTACCGTGATATACTGGATTACTCCATTGATTGGGAGGCCGCCATGGAACGTAACACCATCCTTAAACTCCTCCTCCAGCCCCTGGTGGAAAACGCCCTCTATCACGGCATTAAAAACAAGCGGGGACGGGGCGCCATAAAGGTGCGGGGCTGGCAGGATGAATCATCCTGCTTGTGTTTCAGTGTTGAAGATAACGGCATCGGTATGACGGCGGAACGCCTGGCGGATGTGCGGGAGCAGCTGCAAAACCAGCCCAAGCCGGTCACCGCCGCCGGGGACGCAGGCCGGGGTTCCCCTCCGGCGGCAGCCAATCCGGTCTACGGCCTGTACAATGTCAGCAAGCGGCTGGAACTGTACTACAACAAGGCTGCCCGGCTGGACATACAAAGTGTGTATAGGGAAGGGACCATAGTTACTATTCAGGTACCGGGGACGGCTGAAAATGTATAAGGTGTTTATCGTGGAGGATGAGATTGTCGTCCGGGAGGGAATTAGAAACAGTATTCCCTGGGATAAAACTTCCTATACATTGGCGGGGGAAGCCCCGGACGGCGAGATGGCGCTGTCAATCATAAAAGATATAAAGCCTGATATTCTGATAACCGACATCCGTATGCCCTTTATGGACGGCCTTACCCTTTCACGGATTGTAAAAAAAAACCTGCCCTGGATAAAAATAATAATACTGTCCGGACATGATGAATTTGAATATGCCCGGGAGGCAATATCCGTAGGGGTCGAGGAATACCTCCTTAAACCGGTGTCCTCCAAGGACATGCTCCAAACCCTGGATAAAATTGCCCGCAGGATCGATGCGGAGAAAACGGAACTCCTCAACATTGAGCACCTTAAACAGCAGGCGCAGTCCAATTCGGACACCATCCGGGAAGGGTGGCTAAGGGATTTTATAAACGGGAAAATCCCCACCCCGGCGGCCATCGAAAAGGCGCGGGAATTGGGCATCGATCTTATTGCCCATTCTTATACGGCGGCGGTGATTGGCGTGTCCCCTAATCAGAAAAGTCATTCCCCGCTTTTTGCAGTAAAACTAATTATCCGTTCCATAACAGAAAAATATTCCAATGTCATACTCTTTCAGGGGGACGAGAACAAGTATATCATGCTTATCAAAGGCTTGTCTGACATGCCCGGTGTGCCCGGAGAGTCTCTGGAAGAGTCGGTGTACTCCATTGCCCAGGCGATCAAGTTTGAGGTTGAACGGAATACGGACTGCAAGGTTGCCATCGGTATAGGAGGGGCGGTGAGCAGGCTCGGGGAGGTAAGCACATCCTATTTTAAGGCCGACCGGATTGTTAATAACGAAACCGCCATCGGCTTACTGCAAATTTCCGATGGCGCCGGTTTGCAGGCAGAGAAAGGGAGCGATCGTCTGTTCGATCAAACGGGGCTGCTCAATTTTGACGGAGATATCCTCTGGGCAAAATTCCGCTATGCCTCAAAAAAAGATATTGACACCATCATCAGGGAATACACTGCGCTGCTCAAGGACAGCGCAGGGGAAGATCCAATCCTGGAATACTTCATGCTGGGAGAAATAATTGTAGCGGCCTCCAAGATAATAGAAGAGTTTAACGGGGATATTAACGCGGTTATCCCCTTCAGCCTGAACCGGCATGAAATAAACGAAATTATCAGTTCACGGGAAACCTTCAATAAAAAGATGAAAGCCCTGTTTACCGCGGTAATCGAATTCAGGGATTCCCGGATGGAGGGCCGGTACCAGTCGGTTGTTCTAAAGGCTAAGGGGTTTATTGACCGGCATTACCGGGACCGGGATATTTCCCTCCACACCGTCGCTTCCCATGTGGGGATCAGTCCCAATCACCTGAGTACGGTTTTTGCCCGGGATGCGGGGGAAAATTTTATTGAATACCTTACCCGGGTGCGGATTGACAAGGCAAAACAGCTCCTGGAAAATACCGCCATGAAGAACGCCGATATTGCGGATGAAACGGGGTTTAACGATCCGCACTATTTCAGTTTTATTTTTAAAAAAAATACCGGATTGTCACCACGGGAATACCGGAATGGGAAGTTAAAAGAGAAAAGCTAACTTTTTTTCGTAAAATCATACAAACAACCCCGCGGCCATGGCGGCGTATAACCAAGCCGTCGATTTAATATGGTTTTAAAGTCTCTTTATTAGCCATATCAATATTTAAATTGGTAATAGTGCTTATGATTGACACGTGATCCTTGCTACGGACTATCCGCTTAACGGTGGGCAGTTTGTAGGGAGCATGTCCTATAGGCTATATGCACCATGCCTTCTAACCTTAGTGCAGGTTCACGCCCAGCCTGGATGCAACAGGCTCCTAAAGTCAAAAAAACGCCCGGAAGAACCTCCCCGGACGTTTTTGGTCTACATAAAACTAAGGGGCTTCGGCTCTTCCATCGAAGCTTCTTCCCCGGATGTCGAAATCTCAGAAGTCGGTATAAACCTGTTTACCAGCTATTGCCGTACCCGCCGCCTGAACCGCCGCGATCCCGGCGGGGTTTATCCATCGCTTCATTGACCCGGAGCTGGCGGCCCTCGAATTCACGGCCGTTGGTACCGGTGATGGCGGCGCTGGCCTCTTCATCCGTACCCATTTCAATAAATCCGAATCCCTTAGAATTGCCGGTTTCGCGATCGAAGATGATTTTAGAGGACGCTACGGTTCCAAATTCCGAGAACAGATTCCGAAGCCCGTCTTCGGTGGTGTTGTAAGAGAGATTTCCGACATACAGTTTCTTAGCCATTGAGAAAATTCCTTCACCCGGGTTTGTTGTGCCCAGGCACGCACATATTCACGCCCCTATAACCAGGGGCGACTCCGATCCTCCGAAAGGAAGACATGGGATGCAAAATTTATTACAGGGATTTGAAAAAACTGGGGGATGAGAAAACCATCTACGAACCGATCCATAACCGGCAGGCGGTGACCAAAACCGCCATACTGCAAAACACTCAAAGAATAATTCCTGTCCCTTAAAAATTATCCTAATTTCCGGTACTCGTCAAGATAAAATTCAATTTTTTGCATTTTTTATGAGAAAAAAGTAAAATTATTGTAACCTTTTACCTACAGGCATTGCAGATTCATTTGAAAAGCGTTGTGATGGCGGATTTTAAATCCCCAACGGCCCGTAACCCCGCCGTCTCCGCAAAGGTTCCAGCCTCGGCGCTTGAATCTATAGGCCCGAGGAAGTCCTCAAATCCCAGGCTCCGGGCGGCCTTAATCCTCCCCGCAAGCCGCCGTATAGGGCGCAGTTCCCCGGCCAGGGACAGCTCCCCCGCAACGGCGGTTCCTGAAGGCAGGGGAATGCCGGTACGGGCGGAATAAAGTGCCAGGGCCAGGGCAAGTTCCACCCCCACCTCGGTGATCCGTATGCCCCCGGCCACGTTTATGTACAGGTCGTGATCCGAAAGCCGCAGATTCAGGTGCTTTTCCAGGGTTGCGGCCACCCGGGAAACCCGGGCGCTGTCAATGCGATCTGAAAAAACCCGGCTCATGGAACCCTTCGCGGGCACCGCCAATGCCTGGATCTCCACCAGCAGGGGCCGGGAACCTTCCAGAACCGCCGCGATCACCGTTCCCGGGGGAAGCCCCCCTTCCCGGTGTACCAGGAAAAGCAGGGAGGGGTCGGCCACCGCCTGGAGGCCCTTTTCCCCCATGGTAAATATCCCAATCTCGTCCACCGAACCGAACCGGTTTTTTGCGGCCCGGAGAAAACGGCTGTCCCCATCATTGCCGCCGGAGGCGGCTTGCTCAAAGTACAGTACCGTATCAACCATGTGTTCCAGGGTCTTTGGCCCCGAAATGATGCCCTCCTTGGTCACATGGGCGGTGAGAAACAGGGCGGCGTCATGTTCCTTGGTCCAGGAAATGAGTTCCCAGGAACAGTACTTCATCTGGTTTACGGTGCCTGGCACTAGTCCCGCTTCGTCGGTGTGGAGGGTCTGGGCGGAGTCCACCATGATGATCACCGGCTTTACCGCTTCCAGGATGGTTTCGATTTCCGGGAGCCGCCCGGTACAGCAAATTTCGATCCCTTCACCGCCGATACCCAGGCGATCCGCCCGCATCCGCACCTGCCCGGCGGATTCTTCCCCGGAAACATAAAGGATTCGGCCCTTGGTCACCGCTGCGGCGGCGGCCTGGAGCAGCAGGGTTGATTTTCCAATCCCCGGTTCGCCCCCCACCAGGATGGCGGATCGTTTCATGATACCGCCCCCCAGAACCCGGTCCAACTCGCCGATACCGCTGCTTATGCGCTTACCCTCCTGGGGGTCTATCGATGATAAAGGAAAGGATTGGGGGGGAATGCCCTTAGCTCCGCCGGAACGGCCGGAAGTGAAGGAAGCGGCCACCGGCGTTTCAACCAGGGTGTTCCATTCGCCGCACTCCGGACAGCGGCCCAGCCACTTTGGGTCCTCGTGGCCGCAGCCGGTACACCTAAAAACAAATCCCCGCTGTTTTTTCAATTAACCCCTCTTTAGTGCGGGGAAACGCTGAGGGTATAGTTGTTGTTTTCTAAGGGGTCTGTGTCAAGGGTAGTTATCTTAAGATAGTAGATTCCGGGATCGAGATGTATGGTGAGTAGGGCGCTCCAATTTCCGCCTGAATCGTCATCCTGGGCAAGCAGTTCCTCCTTCACATCGAAGAGTTCAATAAAGGTATCCAGGTAATCATCCGCGGCCTGGGCGCTGATTGCATAGGTTCCCCCGGTTTTGATCTGCAGCCGCACCCAGTCTTCATCCGAAGCTTCGGTAAAATTCCGTTCCTGCCTGGCGCCGATCTGGCTATCCTTGGCGTTTGCAAGGCTGTCATCGTCCTCGAAAGAGTCGGGGTTGACCGGATCCAGGAACAGGGTATGGAGGAAATACCTGCCGGTGCTCCCTTGATAGGAGTCTACCTTGATATATAAGGGGCCGGCGTCCGGTATACCCGCAACAAGCTTTGCGTTACCCTGGTAGCCGGAGTCATCATCGTTTGCAATGAGCTCCTCCCGTTTATCATACACCTCAAGGAGGGTATCCATAGTCCCTGATGTATAGACCAGAAGGCGGCCCGCTTTGGGGGCAGTGACGGTATACCAGTCTACATCCTCCGGTGTAAGGAAATACCCCGGGATGGTGTCCCCTCTCCCGATAGGGGTAGCCTCTTTCAGGGTATCGTTCGGTTCGGCCGTATCCGTGGGTATAGGTTCCAGGCGGATGCGGAAACGGTAGGGGCCGCGGTCATTTTCCGCCGCTCCGGCTAAACGTATCCCCTCGGCTTTTAGGATATAGGGAAGGCCGGGCTCGACAAAATACTCAATCCGTGCATTGGGGTCATTTTCCACATCGTCATTTGCCCGGAGCAGGGTACCATTCTGGTAGAGTTCCAGAACCGTATCGGTTTCTCCATCGGTTTCCGCAACCAGGAGCCCCTCCGATTCGGGGGTAAAGGAAAACCAGTCCGCATCGTTGGTATCCAGGTATCTGACTATCCAGTCATCGTTTTTGACCGGCACCGGGGTGTCCATACTATCCGGCTCATAGGGATCCGCATTCGTCCCACGTCTGGGGGCCGATACACAAGCGGCAAAGATAGAAAGCATACAAGCCGTTATCAATAAGGTCGCCGGCCGGGGCATTCTTTTTAACATGCTTTTCTCCTGGTTAATTCGTCAATAGATAGTAGCAGTATGGGATATTCATACTTTTTTTGCAATATGCCCCCTGTGTTGGCCAGGAATTCCAATTTTGAAAGAAAAACAAGAAATTTAACCACGAACCTCACGAAAAACACGAACATTTAGATGTTTTTTGTATTTTGTTCGTGTGGTTCGTGAGGTTCGTGGTTTTTATCCTTTTGAATTTGGAATTACTGCGGTGCTCAGGGCTTCCAGGAGCCGCTTTTCCAGAAGGGCACTGGCCGGGGAGCCATAGGCCCGTTCATCCCGGGAAAGGTTCACAACCTCGTCAAACACAAGGACTGCCGCGTTAGACCCCAGAACCAGGATGCGCCGGCCCAGGTACACCGCCTCCCGGGGGGTCATGGCTTACCACCACGGCAAGCCGGTTTTCCAGAGCCAGCAGGGAGAGAACCATGTCCATAAGCTGCACCCGCAGGGGGATGTCCAGAGACTGGAAGGGTTCGTCCATAAGAATGATGGGAGCGGGAAAGGCGAAAGCCCGTGCAAAGGAGGCCCGCTGCGCCTGGCCCCCGGAAAGTTCCGCGGGATAGGCGCCGGCCTTGTCCTCCAGGGAGACCATGCGCAGGAAATGCATAGCCCGATCCTTCGGACTAAAGTCCGGCGGACTAAAGCCCGATGCAGCGGCCTTTCCCAAGTTTCCCCGGATTTTAGTCCGCTCAATAGGCAGGCTGACGTTTTCCAGCACCGTATACCAAGGGAGGAGCCGGCTTTCCTGAAACACAAAGGAAACATCCTCTGCGCTGTCCCTGGCAATGACGCCGACCTGCGGCTTTAGAAGCCCCGCCATCAGCCTGAGCAGGGTGGTCTTGCCGCAGCCCGATGCGCCCAGAAGTACGGTGGGGCCTTCATCGTCCAGTTCCAGGGAGAAGTCTTTGAAGAGGGGTTTTTCATTAAAGGCAAAGGAAAGGTTTTGGATGGAAAGAAGCATATATTCAGTAATCCCTTACAAGACAAAGGATCTGCTTACAATGGGCTGACAAGGCTATTTGAGAAAATAGAGAATCGCAAAAACCACGGTAGAAAACATGAGGCACACCAACGAGAAATTTTTTAACGTGTCTTTCGAAAGTGTCATACAAAACTTCCTACTTCATTGCCATTATAAGGGCGGCAATAGCGATGATTAATATACTTTACCTCAACCCAAGCCAAAAGTCAACGGAGCAGTCTCTTTTTCAGGATAAACGCATAAGAGAAGAATTTAGCACAAAGGAACACGAAGGGAAGAGAAAAATAGAGGGAGAGTTTTTTCTTTTCCATACCTCATACCCTCAACCTCATCCCCCTTTCTTCCTTCTCTTTTCTTCACCTTTGTGTCCGCGAACCGAAGGTTCGACGTGTCCTTTGTGGTTGATATTCTTCTCTTTTCTTCATTATCTTCCTATGCGTTTACCTATCTTTTTTTACCGGATCGCAGTACCAGTGAAGCGCCCCATTCCGTAAGGGCGGCGGCAATCACCGTGGCCAGGGTCCAGGCAAACAGTTCCGGTGTTTCAAGCTGAGCCTTTGCCCGCTGCATCCCTGTTCCCAGGGCGAGCAGGGGCTGAACCAGCACTTCCGATGCTACCACCACCTTCCAGCACAGGGATAGGGAACTCCGCAGCCCCCCAAGGATGAAGGGCATGATTGTCGGAATGTGAAGCCGCCTGACCGTTTCTTCACGGGATATTCGGTAAAGGGCAAAGAGTTCCTTGAGCTTAGGATCTACCGCACGCACACCGGCAATGGTGTTGGCGGCCATCACGGGAAAGACCATAAGAAATGCCGTGAACACCGGAGTTCGCTCGGAGCCGAATATCAGGAACGCGATGAGGATGACCGACATCACCGGGGTGGCGGCAACAACCGCAAAGAAGGGCGCTAAAAAAGCGTTGATCCGCTTGTCCAGACCCGCAAGGATCCCTACGGTTATCCCCAGGGGGACGGAAAACAGTATTCCTGCTATGACCCGGAGAAAACTTCCACCCAAGGCACGGAGGAAACCTCCGGTCGGCGCTAGGGCAATGAATTGCCGTATCACCAGCACGGGGCCCGGGAAGATAAGGTTACTGCCGGACATACGGGCGCCGATTTCCCAGACAGCAAGGAACGTAATGACCCCGGCCAGGCTCCACAGGAGCGGCGCACTGCACCATTGGGGCGCCTTCCGCTTTTTAGAACTCAAGGTAGAAATTATCCGCCGGAAGTTTTCCCCCGATTGACGCCGGGGAAAATTGCAGGAAGGTTCCGTAAAGGGCTTCCAGGCTGGGCCGGGCTTCTTTTGCGGGGATGTACACATAATTACTGCGGGGTATGGCGGCGGTGACCACCGGGGCCTTCAAGCCCAGGTCGTGTTTTTCCACCAGGGTTCCCGCTTCCCGGGGATTGGCAACCACCCATTCTATAGAAGCTTTAAGTACATTTAGTACAGCCCGGATATTGCCGGGTTCCGCTTTGGCGTAACCGGCGTCCACCACCAGAACCGTCATTGGATAGTTTCCGCTTCCACCTGCGCTGATCCATTCCGCCTGGACATCGCCCACCTGGCGAAGCGCCGGGTTTCCGGTGCGGGCCATGGTGGCAAAGGGTTCCGGCAGCAACCCGGTGGCAACCCGTCCGGCGATGAGGGACTGGGCAATCTCGGGATACGCCAGGGCATAACCAAGCTGCACATCCTGGTCGGCCTTAAGCCCCTTGGCAAGAAGTATGCGCCGGAACACATAGTCCGGGGTGGCCCCCTGGCCGGCAACTTCCACGGACTTGCCCTTGAGATCGCCGATACCCCGGATGGAGGCGTCACTGGAGAGGAGGCTCAGCATACCCGTACCGGTAACCGCAGCAATCTGGATACGCTTCCCCGTGGAGGCGATTTTTGCCGCAATATTGGCGGGGAGTATCCCTACCTTTGCTTCCCCGGAGATGAACTTGGCCGCCATCAAGTCCGCCTGGGCAAGGGCCTCCATTTTTACCGGAACGCCGCCTACCACAGGGGGATTTTCAAAGAGACGAATCATGCCGACGCCGGAGGGGCCGCGGATAGCGTAGACGGTCAGGGGCTGAGAAGCCTGGGCGGCTAATGCCCCGGTTACGACAAAGAGGAATACGGCAAGAAAAGTTAGTTTGTGGAGATGGTCCTTCATGCGATAAGTATAGCAGACAAGGGACGGGCCTTCAATATTGCAGCCACCGTGACGCAGGGAATTCCGGATTTAATCACTTTTCCACCAGTTCCTTGCGCACCAGCTCGCCGACTATCTGGGCGGGGGTCTTGTGTTCCGCTTCGGCGGCAGCCTTAAGGTAATCTGCGGAGAATTGGTCGAGGATGATGGTACGCTCCGCAGCCTCGCGTGATCGAGCCCGGTCGGTACAGAATCCGCCGGGCTTGCCCGAAAGCTTGGGCGGGTTACGGGTTACCTCGTCATCCAGAGCCCAATATTCTTCGTCGGTCATGTCCAAAAAGTTCTTAGCTGTATCTGCCATACATTCCTCCTAAAATCCCACAAAGGGGAGATATTGTGTGGTACACTTCATTGCGTGAAACACCTTCACCGTATCTTCGCTGATGCGATTATACATAATTTCAAGCAGCCGCCGTTTGGTATCAGCGGACTAGTAAGTCCGACCCAAGACAAGATATTTGTTCAAATACCCTTCCATAAGGTCCTCGTAGAGGGGATACTTCATGACCCAGCGGATGTCTTCCTCGCTGATGGTATGCCGGAAGGCCGAGGAAACGAACTCGATGCTCTCGTCCATAGAGCAAGTATAGGGGGGATAGCGGCTTGATACACGGGAGTGAGGGATCATGCAGTACGGAAAAGGGGCTAATACTATCTAATCTGCTTGCCAACCTCAGCTATTTGCTCCGCCTCCCATCCTGAAAACTTGTCCTCATATTCCTTAAATTTGACATTTTGATCATCCAGGTACTGCTGGAGTGTCCCATAGGTTTTCAAGGTTCTTTTAGGATTTTCTGCCCTATACTTTTCATACGTAGCAATAGAAACTTTGGTACGTAAATCTTTGTTATTTACATGATTCATCCATTTGCGGCTGGATTCATATTCCTCGAAAGAGAGACCCATACGCCTAACCGCCCACACATCGGCATCAATTTCATATTTCCTTAGAATAGGATCATTTTTAGTGATCACCTCCCAAACCGTGTCCTTGTGAAGCGTCATATGACCAAGTTCGTGATTAAGGCTAAACAGGGCGTTTACGTCCCCGGCCAAGTACAACTCGTACAGCGCTTCATCAATAAAGATTCCGAAATCCGGGCGTGTGGGGTAACAGAATGCCCCTTTTGGATCAATCATCCAGAAATTAATATCGGTTACCGTAACCTTAAATCCTTCCAATTCAAAACTTGTCACCGTATGTTCAGAAACTGTTTTTCTGAATGCATCGAAAACCTCCTCAGAGACAACATATGGTCCATTGACAACATTTTGTCCATTGCTATCCTTCCGCTCGAGGCACATAGAGGGAAGAACGGTAATTAACAAAACACCGGCAATAATCAAAATGATAAAAAGTTTGCCCTTACGCTTTTTTTTCATGCCGTTTCCCTCCTTGCATCGTTTTATGCAAATATATCTTTTCGCATACTGATAGTTTTACGGCTTTTGTTGTTCATTTCGCTGTTTAAGATAAAGCCGTTTTTTTCGTAGAAGTGCGGCATTTATCGTATAGGGGTAAATTCTGCATCGCCTATGGTGAGAGAATTGCCTGTAAGCGTTCCTACCCTTTGATCCCCGTCATCCGCGGTCAGCGTAACGGTATCTCCCGAAATGGTATAGGTACCTGATCCGGAGGCGGTTCCAAAATTTAAGCCC
>BNUR01000022.1 GCA_025997495.1 Spirochaetia bacterium
TTAATCGGCGCATTGAAAAAGAACAGCCCATTGCAGCACCTAATGATGTACGCCGGTATTTTGTAACCCCTCAGGAATCGGGAGAACTATGCCTTATGTCCTGTCTGCTTGGTGAAAACCGGGATGTGTTTTTCCCCAAACTTGATTATAACCTTAATCTGATAACTTTTAGTGAGATAGCAGAACGTTATCTTGCAAGATTAGGCTATGAGCCGGTTAAATGTGAGACCGAAGATGATGCCCGGAAAAAAGTAAAAGAATTTAAAGTACAAAAAAAATACCCTGTATATTTTTTTAAAAGCGACACAACGGGGGAAAAAGACTTTGAAGAATTCTATACTGAAGATGAAAAACTTGAAATGGAACATTTTGACGCGCTTGGTATCATTAAGAATGAACCCGTATATGACGAACAGAAATTAAAAATATTTGCAGACACGATTCAGTCATTGCGGAGAAAGGGGACATGGTCCCGTTCTGAATTAATAGATTTGTTTAATACTATGATACCCGAGTTTAATCATAAAGAAACAGGCAAATTTCTGGATGGGAGAATGTAAATAGTGAAAACCGCCCTCATTAGTGGAATAACCGGACAGGATGGCGCGTACCTCGCAGAGTTCCTCCTCAAAAAAGGCTACGAGGTCCACGGCATCAAACGGCGCTCGTCATCGTTCAACACCCAACGTATCGATCATCTGTACCAGGACCCCCATGTCAAAAATAAACACTTCATCCTCCACTACGGAGACCTCACTGATACCTCAAACATTATCCGCATCCTCCAGGAAGTCCGGCCCGACGAGATATATAACCTCGGCGCCCAGAGCCATGTGCAAGTGTCTTTTGAAGTGCCGGAGTATTCGGCGGACGCGGACGGTCTTGGCGTACTTCGTTTGCTTGAAGCAATACGCATACTCGACATGACCAGGCAAGTACGCTTGTATCAGGCGTCCACATCGGAACTGTATGGCAAGGTACAAGAAATCCCGCAGACGGAGAAGACGCCGTTTTATCCGCGGAGCCCATACGCCGTGGCGAAACTCTACGGGTACTGGATTATCATTAACTATCGCGAAAGTTACGGAATGTATGCCTGTAACGGAATTTTGTTTAACCACGAAAGCCCTATCAGAGGAGAGACCTTTGTAACCAGGAAAGTAACCCGGGCAGCCGCACGGATCAAACTGGGCCTGCAGGATAAACTCTACATGGGCAACATTGATTCAAAACGTGACTGGGGTTTCGCCGGAGATTACGTAGAACTCATGTGGTTAATGCTCCAGCAGAAAACACCGGATGATTATGTAATGGCTACCGGCGTAACTACAACAGTACGGGATTTTATCACCATGGCATTCAAAGAAGCAGGTATCGCCCTGAAGTGGGAAGGGGAGGGGGTGGAGGAAAAAGGAATCGCCGACGGTAGGGTATTGGTGGAGATTGATCCCCGTTATTTCAGGCCTGCGGAAGTTGATTTATTAATTGGCGATCCGTCAAAAGCTATGATGAAATTAGGGTGGAAGCCAAAGGTTCAGTTACCTGAGTTAGTTAAGATGATGGTACAACAGGATCTTGCTTTGGCAAAGCAGGATGAGTATTTAAGGCAGGGTGGATATATAACTAAAGAGTTTTACGAATAGGAATATTTTATATGAGATTATTAATTACCGGTTCTCACGGCATGGTTGGTCATAATTTACTCGAAAATGCTGAAATGCAGCAATATGATATACTAAGCCCCGCATCTTCAGAACTTAATTTATTAAACTATAGTGACGTTGAAAATTATCTGCGGCGAAACAGGCCTGATATGATCATTCATTGTGCCGGGAAAGTAGGCGGTATTCAGGCAAATATGAAAGACATGTATGGTTTCTTTGCTAATAATGCCATTATGGGGATTAACTTAGTAAAATCCGCAAAAGAACAGGGGATAAAAAAACTGCTCAATCTTTCCAGTTCATGCACCTATCCGCGTAATTATAAAAATCCCCTGAAAGAAGAATATGTTTTACAAGGTGAATTGGAGCCGACTAATGAAGGCTATGCAATGGCTAAATTAGCGGTTCAGAAAATGTGCGAATATATCTCCAGGGAATATCCTGATTTTCAGTACAAAACATTTATTCCCTGTAACCTTTATGGCCGCTGGGATAAATTCAGTGAACAACATTCCCACATGATACCATCGGTTATAAAAAAAATACACGAGGCAGTCAAAGCAGGTACACAGGAAATTTCGATATGGGGAGACGGGAATGCCAGACGGGAATTCATGTATACAGGAGATCTTGTCTCATGTATTGCCAGGGCGGTTCACAATTTTGATACCGTTCCCTGTATTATGAATGTAGGACTTGGATTTGACTTTACTATAAATGAATATTATGAAACGGTAAAGAAGGCGCTTGGCTATAAGGGCACTTTTACTCATGATATGACAAAGCCTGTTGGAATGTCGCAAAAATTGCTGGATGTAACACAGCAAACAAAATGGGGGTGGCAAACATCAACAACACTTGAGGAAGGTATTCGTAAAACATATGATTTTTTTATTATGGAGATAAGTAAATGAAATATGAATTGGCTTTAAACAGTTGGGATGAAAAAGAAATACAGGCTGTTCAAAATGTCTTAGATAGTAATCATACTACCATGGGCGAATGTGTCAAACAATTTGAAGAAACATTTGCTCATTATGTTGGCTCAAAATATTGCGTTATGGTTAATTCCGGGTCAAGCGCTAATCTCTTGGCGGTTGCCGCACTTTTTTATCGAAAAGATAATAAACTCAAACGTGGTGATGAGGTTATCGTCCCTGCTGTATCATGGCCGACTACCTATTATCCGCTCTATCAATATGGGCTAAAACTCAAATTTGTTGATATAGATCTGTTTACCCTTAACTATAATATTGAACAATTGCAATCGGCTATAACGGATAAGACAAGAATGGTTATGGCGGTTAATTTACTCGGTAATCCCAATGATTTTAATAAAATTAACGAAATAATTTCAGAAAAAAATATTATCCTAATTGAAGATAATTGCGAGTCTTTGGGGGCGGAATTCAATGGCAAGAAGGCTGGTACATTTGGTATAATGGGGACATTTTCAAGTTTTTTCTCCCATCATATTTCTACAATGGAAGGAGGTATGATTGTCACCGATAATGAAGAATTGTATCAAATACTCCTATGCCTGAGGGCGCACGGCTGGACCAGGAATTTACCTAAAGACAATTTAATAACAACGCCTAAAAGCGATAATCAGTTTGACGAGCTATATCGGTTTGTGCTGCCGGGATATAATTTTAGACCCCTTGAAATTATGGGGGCTATTGGACTGGAACAAATAAAAAAATTCCCTTCTTTTCTTTCCAAAAGGAAAGAAAATGCGGAGTATTTTGTGAAAACCTTCAAAGATAATCCCTATTTCTATGTGCAAAAAGAGATAGGCAGTTCAAGCTGGTTTGGATTTTCTTTAATAGTAAAACAAGATATAAAATATGCAAGAAAAGAAATAGTAGCTATTTTAATGAAGAATGCTATTGAGGTAAGACCGATTGTTGCGGGAAATTTTACCAAGAATGAGGTTTTGAAATATTTTGACTATGAATTGCACGGTGAAATGAATAATGCGGAATATCTTGATGCTCATGGTTTTTTCATTGGCAATCATCATTTTCCTATAGAGGATAAGATTGATTACTTGATGTCTGAAATGTATAAGATTCCCCCCCATGAATTAAAGCATACTACATTGAATGCCGGCCTCTCTTTGAGGAGGGCGGCATGAATGAAGATGCGAAAATCTATCTAGCCGGACACCGGGGTCTGGTAGGAAGCGCGATACTGCGTTCGTTACAGATAAAGGGCTACACGAACATTATAACCCGCACCCATGCGGAACTTGATCTTCTGAATCAGGATGCGGTACATTCTTTTTTTACTACGGAAAAGCCCGGCTATGTTTTTTTGGCGGCGGCCAAGGTGGGCGGTATCGGCGCTAATTCTACGTACCCGGTGGAATTCCTGTATCTGAATACGCTGATCGGTTTTAACGTGGTTCACGCCGCCTATACTGCCGGTGTAAAGAAGTTGATGAATTTGGGTTCCACCTGCATATATCCCAAGATGGCGGAACAGCCGATAAAAGAAGAGTCGCTGTTGACCGGTCTGCTTGAACCGACAAACGATGCCTATGCCCTTGCAAAGATCAGCGTTATTAAGCTCTGTACAGCATATAATAAACAATACGGCACGAATTATCTTTCGGTTATGCCGACCAATTTATACGGTATCGGTGATAATTATGATCTTGAAAATTCCCATGTACTTCCGGCGATGATACGGAAATTCCACGAAGCGAAAGTATCCGGCGTCAATCAGGTAGTTCTTTGGGGGGACGGTTCCCCGTTGCGGGAGTTCCTCTATAGCGATGATCTCGCCGATGCGGTGGTGTATCTTATGGAACAAAAGAACGCTGGGGATATTCACCATAGCGCCGGGGATTTTATCAACATTGGGAGCGGACAGGAACTTACTATTAAGGAACTTGCGGAAACAGTACGCTCCGTGGTGTACGCACAGGAATTAGCTATGGGAAATACATCTCCTGATAGGGTATGTCATATCACTTGGGATAGTTCAAAGCCCAATGGTACACCGCGAAAACTCTGCGATGTGTCGCGGCTTTCCACATTGGGATTTACGCCGAAAATCGGGTTGTGTGAAGGCATAACAAAAGCGTACACGGATTTTTTGAATGAGGATTATTGTAAATGAACGAAGAACAGAACACAGATACTGGAATCAGCCTCATAGACCTCTTTGCCGTCCTCTGGCATCGCAAGGTAATGATCCTCGCCATCACCTTTATTGCGGCAATCGGGGTGGTTCTCTATGCGGTAATCTCGATAAAATTGCCGCCGGAAAAATCTTACCTCTCTAATGTCTATACCCCCACTGCCCACATGCTCATCAACAACGCATCATCATCATCCGGCGGTGGTATGGCGTCAATGCTTGGCGCCAGCGGCCTCGGCGGCCTCGCCGGTCTTGCCGGTGTCAGCACCGGTTCAACCTTTAGTGATCTTGCAATATACTTGGTTGGTACAAACAGTCTCCTTGATTCGGTCGTAGATGAGTTTGACCTTATTACCCGGTATAACATTGATACGCCTAAGGCTAAAGCAAAGTCTCCCCGAGCCGATAGCAGGAAGGTACTTAAAAAGCAACTTACTGCTTCTTCTGATGAAAAGAGCGGCGTCTTCAGTATTGCCTTTACCCACACCGACCCTGTCTTTGCCCAGCGGGTAGTCAATTTCTGCGTTAATTATCTTCAAGCGTGGTTTGATGAACTAGGTATCGACAAAAACAAGCTGGAAAAAGAAAACCTGGAAAAAAATATTCAGAATACCTATGATGAGATTATGAAACGAGAAATGGAAACCCGCCAATTGGAACAATCAGTCCAATGGGGCAGCGTGAATATTCCTTCCATATCACTGGAACTTAGCCGCATCCAGTTGGAACTAGGCGCACAGCGCCAAGTCTATACCCAGCTTAAAGTTCAGTACGAACTCCTCAAAGTAACCATGGCCAGCGAAAAACCTGTTTTCCAAATCCTGGAAATGGCCGAAGTACCGGACAAAAAGTCCGGCCCCAGCCGGGGGATGCTCTGTATCATCGTCATCTTTGCTGCGGGGTTCTTCTCGGTGTTCCTCGCATTTGTGTTAAATGCAATATCCAACATCAGAAAAGACCCCGAAGCCATGGCAAAACTTAAAGGACAACAACGTTGAAACGATCCCTCTGTCTTGTAACCATTTTCCTCTCTGTTCTCATCGCAGTCTTCCCCCAGGTATCCCAGGAAATAGAAGCCACAACAGACTTTAGCGTGAACATCGAACTTGCCCTTTCCAGCCCTGACTACCGGGTAACCGCCGGCGATGTCTATACCTTGGCCTATGCGGCAAACGGAATCCCGGTAACCTATACGATAATCGTGGACAGCACCTACCGTATCCAGATATCGAACCTGGGCCTTATTAACGCCGACGGAAAAACTTACCGGCAGTTGAAAACCGAAGCGGAAGCAATCGTGTCTAATAACTATCCTCTCAGCGGCGCACAGCTAATCCTAACCCAGCCCGCTTCCTTTAGTGTATATATCACCGGAGAGGTCGGCGTTACTGCAATACGCACTACTTGGGCCTTGGCCCGCTTATCTTCACTTTTAGGCGGCAATTTAACGGCCTATTCATCAACCCGTGACATCACCGTCACCTCCGCCTCCGGTCAAAGCAAGACCTACGACCTCTTCCAGGCCCGGCGCTACGGCGACCTGAAAGAGGACCCCTACCTCCGTCCCGGTGATATCATCAAAATAAACCGCATTGACCGGGTCGTTACCATTACCGGCTCGGTGGAGCGGCCGGGAACCTACCAGCTCATGCCCGGGGAAAACCTGTCGGAACTGGTTACCAAGTATGCTTCAAATGTAACCCCCACCGCCGACCCCAGCAGGATAGAATTAGTCCGGTATGTTGCAGCGGAAACCGATTCGGGGGACAAGATATACCTTTCTGAACAGGATATCGCCAACAATTATCCCCTACATCACCTTGATGCGATAACCATTCCGTCAATTATTGACTTGATACCGGTGATGTTTGTGGAAGGGGCGGTGCGTGGTGAGGAAACTCTGGAAACTGCGGAAAGCAACGCGGCAAACCGGATAACGGTGCGGTTCAACCAGGGGGAAAACTATGCGTCGCTGGTGCAGCGGAACCGTGGATGGTTCACGGCGATTTCTGATACCCGGAACGCTTATCTGATACGGGGCGAGGAACGGATCCCCCTGAACATCAACCCCATGCTTTACGATTCAAGTTACCGCAGCCAGTATTTTGTTGAACGGAATGATACGCTCATCATCCCGTTCCGGCAATATTTTGTAACCGTAGCTGGGGCGGTAGCGATACCCGGGCGGTATCCGTACATACCTGACCGTGAATGGGATTACTATGTAGCCCTAGCCGGTGGTTTTGTGACGGAACGGAACACCCGTGAAGCAGTAACGATAAAAGATGTAAGCGGAAAGACGATGAAGAAAACCGATGCGATAACGCCTGAAACGACGATAACGGCGAAGACGAATGCGGGGCTGTATTACTTCAACCAATATGCCCCGGTATTCACGACGATATTAGGGCTGGTAACGACGGTTCTATCGGTAATGACGGTAGCGGGGGTATTCAACTAACAGAGGCTCTGAAAAGGCCTTTTTATTCACTTGGGGTAAAACCCCGCTGCTCTGCGGCGGGGTTTTTTATTTGCCATTTAGTTAGAATTATCTAACAATATCTACTCCCCCCTAACCACCAATTCCAGCACCCTATGCCGCAGCGCCTTGGTAATCCGAATGTTCAGGTTCCTGAAAGTAAATGAATCCCCTTCCCGGGGTACCCCTCCCAGGGTCTCAATGGCCCAACTACCCAGGGTGGTGGCGTTTGTTTTATCGTCATTTTCGATGCCGTAGAGGTCAAACACGTCCTGCAGGGTGGTGTTACCCAGCACACGGTAAGCGCCGGGTCCTAAAGGGATGATAGCTTCCACTACATGGTCGTGTTCGTCCCAAATTTCCCCAACCAGTTCCTCCATAATGTCCTCAATGGTCACAATCCCCACGGTACCGCCGTATTCATCCACTAAAACCGCCATATGGGACTTTTTTTCCTGGAGTTTGCTGAGGAGCCGGGAGATTTTGATGGACTTTGGCACCAGAACCACGGGTTTCAGCACCGTGTCCAGGGGTTTTCCCTGTTTGAGGACGCTGTAATGGAAGTCCTTTTGCAAAAGAACCCCGGCGATATGGTCGATGGTTCCCCGAAAGACCGGCAGGCGGGAAAAACCGGTCTCGTAAAATTTCTGCTCAATCTGTTCCGGGGGTTCGGCAATCTCTACGGCGGCCACGTCCACCCGTGGGGTGACGATTTCCGCGGCGGTGAGGTCGTCAAACTCGATGGTGCGGCGGATCATATCCTCTTCCCGGGCGTTGATACCTCCCTCTGCCCGAACCTCCTCCACAAAGGTCAGGAGTTCCTCCTCGGTGACCGCCCGATTCCCCGTAACCCGAAAGAGTTTGACAATAAAGCCCTTCCAGAGGGTGAACAGCCGGTTCAGGGGCAGGAATAGATAGACAAAAAACCGTAAAACGGGGGCGGTGAACATGGCAAAGTCCTCGGGAGCCTCCTTTGCCATGGTTTTTGGGGAGATTTCGCCGAAGAGGAGCACCATGATGGTGATCACTATGGTGGCAATGGACACCCCTGGGCTGCCGAATAGGCCCACAAAGAGAACCGTGCCCAGGGCGGAAGCGGTAATATTGACGATATTGTTTCCCACAAGGATGGTGGAGAGGAGTTTATCGTAGTTTTCCGCTAATTTCAGGGCCAGAGCGGCCCGTTTGTTCCCGGCGTTGGCCAAATTTTTCAGCTTTATGCGGTTCAGGGCGGAGAAGGCGGTCTCTGCGGCGGAAAAAAAGGCCGAACAGAGGAGCAGCCCCAGCAGAGCCGGGATGATGCCGATATGGTCACTTTCCATAGGGGGATTATAGCATCATTTTAATGTTTGAAAATCCGGACACGGGGGCGCCTTTGACAAAAATTTCAAATTTTCTTATATTAGTATTATCGGTCTCCAGGAATAATGTTCCCCGGTAAGGAAGCAAGCACATGACGGAAATGCGTACACCCGAAGTAACCACTCCCGATACCGGCATGCCGGATATGGCGTGTGAGCCTGCGGTGATAAAACTAATTGAATATGCCAGGGAAAAGAAAATCCTTTCCTACGATGAACTTTCCGATTTTTTGACCCCCGAGGATATTGCCAATCCTGACAAAATGGAACAGGTTTTCGTTCTGCTGAACACCCATAATGTCCAGCTTGTTGATGAGGATCCAGCGGGGGAGGACGCCCCGGAGGATGAGGCCCGGGGGCCGGAAGCTGGGGCCTTAGGCCAGCGGAAGAAGGCCGAGGCGGATAAAAAGCGGCTGGTCTACAACAAGAAAGAATCTTCGACGGATGACCCTATCAAGGTGTACCTGCGGGAAATCGGGAAGGAACGGCTGCTCACCATCGAGCAGGAGATGGAACTTTCCAAGCAGATGGAGAATGGGGAGAATATCATCACCGGGGTTATCAAGAAATCGGGGATGGTTATCACGGAATTTAACCACATCCAGCACCGGGTCTGTTCTAAGAAGGATCCCCGGCAATTAGGCATGAGCAAAAAGGAATCCGGCGAATACTTTATCGAATGCCGCCGGCTGAACCAGTTTTACCGGGAACCCCTCAAGGTAATCGGGGGCGATCTCAGGACCTACCTTGAAAACAAGCGGCGGATCATCACCTGCGGGGGGGACATTTTTGAGGATCAGGAACTTGCCGGCCTGCGGGCCCGTATCCTTGGGACGATTGAATCTACCAAAATCCACCCGGACGAAATAGCGGCTTTTTCGGAAATGTTTGTCCAGGCGGCCCTTAAAATAAAGCGGTACACGAAAGAGCGGGATCGGATTGAAAAGCGGCTCCGGGTGGGTTCCCCCAAGGAACTGCGGGCCTTGGGCAGGGGCCTGGTGATCCAGGAGGAACGTGAAAAGCTGGAGGCAGACCTTGGGCTTACATCCGACGAAATAAAGGAACTTATCCGGCATGTCCAGGTAACGGAAAAAAAGATCCTCCAGATGGAATCGGAATTTGAAGCGCCCATGGAGGAGATAAACCAGATGGCCAAGGAAATAAACCGGGGCCGGATGATGATAAAAAGAGCCAAGGATCGGTTTATCAAGGCGAACCTCCGGCTGGTGGTGTCCATTGCCAAGCGGTACACCAACCGGGGGTTGCATTTCTTCGACCTGGTACAGGAAGGGAATATCGGCGTTATCAAGGCGGTGGAAAAGTTCGATTACCGCAAGGGCTTTAAGTTTTCCACCTACGCTACCTGGTGGATACGGCAGGCCATTACCCGGTCCATCTCGGATCAGGCCCGTACTATCCGGGTACCGGTTCATATGTTTGAGCAGATCAACAAGGTATCCCGGGAGTCCAAGACCCTCCTGCAGGAACTGGGCCGGGAACCCACGGACGAGGAAATCGCCGAACGCCTGGGCTGGACCGCACTGCGGGTAAAAACGGTGAAGAATGTGTCCCGTGATCCGATCAGCCTGGAAACCCCCATCGGGGACGAGGATGATTCCATGCTGGGGGACTTTATTGAGGACAAGGACGTGGAGAATCCGGCGAACCAGACCGCCTTTACCCTGCTCCACGAAGAGATTGCCGAGGTACTTAAAACCCTGCCTGCCCGGGAACAGGAGGTTCTCAAGATGCGTTTCGGCCTGGACGACGGGTATTCCCTGACCCTGGAAGAGGTGGGGCTTTATTTCAATATCACCCGTGAACGAATCAGGCAGATTGAGGCCAAGGCCCTGCGCCGCCTGCGGCACCCCCGAAGGAGCCGGAAGCTGAAGGAATTTTTGGATCGCTAATTTATATCCCCGCTTATCTCCTTTAGGTAAGGAGAGAAGAATGACCGTTAAAGGTTACTTTAGATAGTTTGACCGGATCATCCGGTAGATATACTGCCGCTTGACACCGGTACTGCTGTTATACTCCAATTCCCCGCCATTGTAAAAATCCATTGGGATGATCCCCCGGGCATCGGCACGGGTGAACCAGTTTTCCCAGACGGCATCCAATATATGCTGCGCGGTATCCCAATTTTGAAAGACGCCGGAAATATTAAAATAGTTGGCGTACATTACCGCACTGTTATCAGCATGTACCCCGTCTTCAAAACAGTCCTCTATCGCTCTGCTTTTCACTTCCGTCAGCTCTTGCATTTTTTCAGCATTTGTCCCGGGGGAAGGCACAGGGTTATAAAAATCCTGTATCCTGAAATTATGGTCATCAATATGCCCTTCATCAACGGTACCGCTATTAAAACTAAAGTGTTCGCCAATTGAAAGACCGTCAATACCACGGTTCCAAAGAACGATTTTTCCGCGGACTTCCCCCAGGGTCAATTCCGCCATCGTTTTGCCGCCGCTGTAAAACAGAGACGGGTATTGTGCTATGAGAGAATTTATCGCGCCGGGGAGCCCGTCCGTATCATTACCAACCTCCCTCTTTACCGATACAATTAAACTTTCCCTGTCGTGGCTGCCCTCCGCCAAAAAATTCGCTACGGTACTCAAAAAATCTGAAAAATTAACGCCAACGTAAAGAACATGATACAAGCCAACTTCTCTATCCTTCGCATTGACCCCAACCCGTATATCAAAAAACCGTATGCCCTGATTCAATTGCTGTTCAAAATCCGTGTTTTGGCATTTTAAAATTGAGGCAACCGTATTTTTATATGTTGCCGCATCGTGGGTTCCGGGTATCAGCAAATTCCGCAGGGGCATGGCATCATCAATCGGGCTCATCCAATCGCTATAATTGAAATTTTTTACCTCTTCAGTAATGGGATAATTTTTTTCAACGGGATCATTGTTGTTGCTTCCCGTATCGCACCCCGCAAGGAATGCCGCCGCAAGCAGGGTTAATAAAGCCAGGAGGCCGCTAATTACCGGTAAAGTCTTTTTCATAGTTTTCGAGTCTACCCTATTTTTGAAAAAATGAACAAGTGCCCGGACCATGATACGCTGTTCCATCTCCCCCCACCAAAGCCCGTACATCCAGGTAGAAGAGCATATACCCACAAAATGGTATTGGGGGAGGAGGAGAAATCATGGTTCGAGCGACTTTTGAACCCCGCAAAGCGGGGTGAACAGGAGCCGAACCGTGATTTCTCCTCCTCCCTCCCGCCAGCCTATCCAGGTATATACTCTTCTACCGTCCCGCCCTTGAAAATCCCTCCTCATCCGGTATATCCTTCCTTAAATGGACAAGCTTATCATAAAGGGCGCCCGGGAGCACAACCTAAAAAACATCGACCTGGAGCTGCCCCGGGACAAATTGATCGTCATTTCCGGCCTTTCCGGTTCCGGCAAAAGTTCCCTGGCCTTTGACACCATTTTTGCCGAAGGCCAGCGGCGCTATGTGGAAAGCCTTTCCGCTTATGCCCGCCAGTTTCTGGGCCGCATGGACAAGCCCGACCTGGACTACATTGAGGGTCTTTCTCCGGCCATTTCTATAGAACAAAAAACTACCCACCGTAATCCCCGGTCTACCGTTGGCACGGTTACCGAAATCTACGACTACTACCGGCTCCTCTACGCCCGGATCGGTGTGCCCCATTGCCCTCAGTGCGGCAGGGAGATTCGGGAACAGCCGGTGGACCAGATCATTGATACGATCATGGGGATGGGGGAGGGGACGAAGGTACAGCTTCTGGCCCCGGTGATTCGGGGGAAAAAGGGCGAACACCAAAAGATCATCGAGGATGCGAAAAAGACCGGGTTTGCCCGTGCCCGGATAGACGGCGTGGTGGTGAATCTGGATGATGAGACCGGGAACCAGGGTTCCTTCATCAAATTAGATAAACAGAAAAAGCATACTATAGAGATCGTGGTAGACCGGCTGGTTATCGGCCCGGACATCCGATCCCGGCTGGCGGAATCGGTGGAGGCGGCCCTTAACGCGGCGGACGGGATTATGCTGGTGCTCGCGGTACAAGCGCCGGGCCAGGCTCCGGCGGCGGCAAAGGAAACGGCGGAAGCAAAGGACGGCGGCGGTGAATCCGCGAAGGGTGTCGGCGCCGCTACCAGCGCAGGTACGGAGCATTTTTTCAGCCAGAAAAACGCCTGCCCGGACTGCGGCATTTCTATCCCGGAACTGCAGCCCCGGCTTTTTTCTTTCAATAATCCTTACGGCGCCTGCCCCAGTTGTTCCGGCCTGGGGGCCAAGCTGGAGTTCGACCCCGATCTGGTGGTGCCCAACCCCTCCCTATCCTTTAACGAAGGCGGTGTAGCCCCCTATAACCCGGACAGTGCCTGGCACCGCAGCCGCTTTGAAAGCCTGGCAAAGCATTACAAGTTCAGCCTTGATACGCCCTTTAAGGATTTGCCCAGGAAGGTGCGGGATGCCATCCTCTACGGCAGCAGGGACGAGATAAAGATGAAGTACGTCAACCGGGACAAAACCGGCAAGTTTGAGTATCAGTCGCGGTTCCCGGGGGTGCTGGAGGACTTGAAGCGGCGCTACCTGGAAACCCAGTCGGATAATATGAAGGAATGGTTCGAAAAGTACATGAGCCAGAAGCCCTGTGAGGACTGCGGCGGTAAGCGGCTCAAACCGGAAGCCCTGGGGGTCACCGTGGGGGGGAAAAACATTTGGGATATTACCAATCTTTCGGTGACCGACACCCTCAAGTTTTTTGAAGCCCTTAAATTCACGAAGAATGAAAAGAAGATCGCCGGCCAGATTTTGAAGGAAATCAACGCCCGGCTGGGGTTTATGATGAACGTGGGGCTGGACTACCTGACCCTGGAACGGAAGGCCGGCACCCTCTCAGGCGGCGAGGCACAGCGGATACGGCTTGCCACCCAAATCGGTTCAAGCCTGGTGGGTGTCCTCTATATACTGGACGAGCCCTCCATCGGCCTTCACCAACGGGACAACCAGCGGCTCATCGACACCCTGCTCTACCTCCGCAACCTGGGCAACACCCTGATCGTGGTGGAGCACGATGAGCAGACCCTGCGTACCGCCGACCATCTGGTGGATCTGGGGCCCGGCGCGGGGGTTCACGGCGGCAAGGTGGTGGCCCAGGGCACACCGGACGAGGTGATGAAGGTGGAGGAAAGTCTCACCGGGCAGTACCTGGCGGGAATCCTGACCATGGAGATACCCGAAAATCGGCGGGAGGGGAACGGGAACTATATACGGCTGAGGGGGGTGCGGGAACACAATCTGAAAAATATTGATGTGAAGATACCCCTGGGAAAGTTTACCTGCGTTACCGGGGTGTCCGGGTCGGGAAAGTCCACCCTGGTAGGGGATGTGTTGTACCCGGCGCTTTTCAATAATCTTTTTACGGCAAACCACCCCGAGGGGGATTATGACGCGGTCGAGGGGCTGGAGTATATCGATAAGGTGATCGACATAGACCAGAGCCCCATCGGCCGCACCCCCCGGTCAAACCCGGCAACCTATGTTGGGGTCTTTTCCGAAATCCGGAATCTCTTTACCGCCCTCCCGGATGCCAAGATGCGGGGCTACAAACCGGGCCGTTTCTCCTTCAATGTCCGTGGGGGCCGCTGCGAAAACTGCTCCGGGGACGGGACCATCCGCATCGAGATGAACTTCCTTCCGGATGTGTACATCACCTGCGATGTCTGCCACGGTCAGCGTTTCAACAAGGAGACCCTGGAGATCCGCTACAAGGGCAAGAACATCGCCGATGTGCTGGATATGACCATCGAAGAGGCGGCGGAGTTCTTCAAGCCCTTTCCAAAAATAGCCCGCAAGATGGACACCCTGCTTTCGGTTGGCCTGGGGTACGTCAAGCTGGGGCAGTCCGCCCTTACCCTGTCCGGCGGTGAGGCCCAGCGGGTCAAACTGGCCCTGGAACTGTCCAAGCAATCCACCGGCAGAACCCTCTACATCCTGGATGAGCCCACCACGGGGCTCCACTTCGCCGACGTAAAGCAGCTCATGGGCGTTATCCAGCGCCTGGCGGATCAGGGAAACACGGTGGTGATGATAGAACATAACCTGGATGTGCTGCTCCAGGCGGATCACCTTATCGATCTGGGGCCCGAGGGGGGCGATAGGGGAGGGGAATTGGTGACTACCGGTACGCCGGAGGAAGTTGCGGCTTACCCGCGCTCCTATACGGGGATGTATATAAAGGAACTTTTGAACCGGCGTCCCCGGCGGCGGCACGCTGAAGTGCGTAATGGCGGTGGAAAAGCAACGCCCCGGCGGACATGAGAAGCGCCTTTTTCCGGTTTGCAAAAATAATCCTTTTTGTCAGTATTCTGTTCCTGGCGGATTGTACCGGGATGGGCTCCGTCAAGCCCCGGGAGGAAGTCCCTTCTAAGGAAGCGCCGGGGGGAACCTCTCCGGAAGCCGCAGAGACATCTTCGGGATCTGAGGAAACATCTCCGGGAGCCGCAGGGACATCCCCAGGATCTGAGGGAGCATCTCAAGGAACTACAGGGACATCTCCGGAAGCCGCGGGGGCATCTCCGGGATCTGCGGGGATATCCCAAGGAACTACAGGGACATCCCCGGGAGCCGTAGGGGCACCTCCGGGAACTCCAGGGACATCTCCGGGACCTGCGGGGACATCCCCAGGAGCTACAGGGACATCTCCGGGATCTGAGGGGATATCCCCGGGAGCTACAGGGGCATCTCCGGGAGATGCAGGGGTATTCCCGGAGGCCAAACCTGAAATGACTGCGGAAGAGCGGGCTGCCGCCGCCGCCATAGCGAGGACTGCGGAGATTTTGGAATTGGATATAAAAACCTCCACCCTGTCGGAACTGGCCGCCTGGTGCCGGAGCCTGGGCTTGAGTGAGGGGGGAGACCGGGCGGCCCTGGGTAGCCGGCTCCGGGATTATTTCAAATTGGCCGGGGTCCCCGCGGCGGGAGGGGAAGCTGCCGCTGCAGTTGAAGGGGCGCCAATCCCAAAGGTTATCACCATTGAATCCGCCAGGAGTACCGAATACTTTACTATAGACACGGTGAACGAGGACTATGCCCGCCTCAAAGGTGAGGTGCGTATCACCCTGAAGGACGGCGACGCGATTCACCGGATTACGGCCTGGGAAATCCTCTACAACCGAACCCGGAACCTTATGTCTGCCTCAGGCGGGGTGGAGTATATCAAAGAATCCGGAGATACCATCGAAACCTTCCGGGGGGAATCCATCACCGTGGATCTGGATAACTGGTCCAGTATTTTTATGGACGGTGTTTCGGAACGGGCCATAACGGGGGAGGAAACCACCTACCGCTTTTCGGGGACTATCATCTCCCGCAGCGCCGAGGAAGCAACGGTACTTTCCCATGCACAAATAAGTAACGCCAGTAATACTGATGCCCTCTGGTCCATTTCTGCGTCCAAAATTTGGCTCCTGCCGGGATCCGACTTTGCCCTCCTCAACGGCGTTCTTAAAGTTGGGGAAATACCGGTACTGTACATACCGGCGTTCTTTTTCCCCGGGGACGAACTTATCTTCCACCCCGTTCTGGGGTACCGGTCCCGGGAAGGAAATTTTATCCAGACCACCACCTATATTTTGGGACGCCCCAAGGCATCCGCCTCCACTGAAAATTCCCTTACTAAAATATTGGGCAATTCCAAGGACATGGAAAAAGTCCGGCACGGGGTATTCCTCCGGAGTACCGGAAAAAAATCCCGGGATCCCAATGATACCCGGCTATCAGTCCTATTAGATTACTATGCCAATCTGGGAGGGTATGTGGGAACCGAACTTGCCCTTCCCAAAAAAGGAATTCTTGGGGAATACAACCTTTCCTTCGGTATGGGTTTCACCCGGGACATCATGCAGATACCGGATAATAATAACATCTATACCCCTTTCCCTACCTTTGACGGAACCAGTAACTGGAATACCTCCCGAATCTTTGACTGGGACGCGCCCTTCCGGATCAGAATGACCAATACCGGCTCCCTGGGGGGAAAGTACGGTTCCTTTTCCTGGAGTCTGCCCTATTATTCTGATCCCTATGTGGACAGGGATTTTCTGGATCGTTCCGAAGATATGGACTACGTAAAAATGTTAAAGCAGGGCGGCGCTACCCTGGAAGGGGAGACGGATACGCTCACAAAAAACGTAAGAAGTTCCTATGAATGGAGCCTGCGCGGATCCCCCACCATTTCACTGCCCAAACTGTCCCCCTATATTACCGGCTTGTCCATTTCAAACATCACCAGTTTTATTACTTTTAATAACCGCACTTCCACCAAGTTTAATAATTATACGCAGCAGATTATGACGGAGCTCAATGGACGCAGGGGAGAAAATAGACTGACGGCGCTGAATATTATCTCCCCGAAACAGCAGTTCTTTTACCCGGAAAAGTTTACCATCTATTCCCTAACCGCTCAAATTTCCGGTACCCCCCTGAGCCTGGGCGGCAGCAAGCCTTCCGCAACGGCTCCCCCTGCGAATACCGGGGCCAACGCCGGGACAGTCCCTGAACCTGCGCCGCAGGATCCCTTTAAGGGGTTTGGGGTACCAAATTCACCCTGGAAGACGGTAGAGGATGGGGATACGAACAGCAAAACTAAGGATCCCGCCGAATTACCCCCCCCGATCCTTTCCCAACGTTTTGATCTTCCCCTGGCAGGAGGGCCCCGTTTTTCCATTGGCTATCAGCTCAGCCCCACCAGCGTAATGGAACTTCAATTTCCGACTTCCCGGACGAATTGGCCCGAGGTTGAGGATATTGACTGGACAGAGGCGTCATCCATATTGACCCAGGTCAAACTCAACAGCGCCAGTACCACCTTTACCCTGTCGGATACGAATTCCATCATAAGCAGCAGCTTCGTGTTTTCCGGATCCGCTTCATGGCAGGACTATACCTACATCAATGAGGATGTGGAGGAGTACAAAACCGAGGATCAGGTAAACGCCGCCAAAATACGGGCTATGGGACAAACCTCTTTCACCAGTTCCTGGGCATCTACCATAACCCTCAAGCCGTTTTACCTGAGTCCCGTTTGGAGCAGTACCAGCTTTGAATATTCCCTGAGGGGGCTTCTTGCGAAGTCCGAACTAAAGACGGACACCTTGCCGGCCGGGGTTATCGCCACCCCGGATGATAAGTATTGGGATATTCTCTACGGAAAATGGGATAAGGAAAATATAGACAGCCATCAGGCGAAGGCGAATATCCAGGCTTTAATTATGAATAAGAGCCAGACCTTGTCACTTACTGCGGATATACCCCCTGAAGACAGTACCATTACCGGGTCTGCGGTCATGCGGATCTGGAAAAGCGAAACCAGTTTCAACACGAGGGTCCGTGCAAAAACAGAAGCGGAAAAGGCAAAAGAAGAAGGAAGGCCCGCCGAAGTTGTGGATACAAAGAACGATACCGTTACCTTCGAAGAACTTTTTAAAGACCCCTTCATCGAGCCCCTGCGGTTTACCGAAACCCTGCGGTTTACCGGTTCCCTGATCTTCACCCAGAATGTGGATTACGATCCGGAGAAGGAGGAATTTACCAATGTGAAGTCCACCCTGTCCGCTTACGGGTTTTCCGCTTCCTTCACCGCGGCCTATTCACCGACCTATTCCCTTGAGTCCGCTGATGGCGGGTGGGTATGGAAAACATCCCCCGATTCTTCTCTTAACCCCCGGGAATTCAGTTTAGGGTATAACCATACCTTCAGGAAGAACGATCTTTGGAACAAGCGGATTTCCTTTTCCGTTATCCCCTCTACCACCTTTACCTTTAATTTACAGCAGTTTACCAGTTCCAGTTTTAATTTCACCTTGAATTTTACCCTTGGGATTTCCAAATTCGTGGACATTACCATGGGAACATCCTCAGTTAATGGATCAATATACCGGTATTTCCGGGATACCGCCCTTTTTGATGTACCCGATGACCTTCCCCGGATAGGGGAAGAGAATCTCTTCATAGATCTCATCAATTCCTTCAGATTTGACGATGACAGTCTGCGGAGAGCTTCAGGATTTAAGTTAAAATCCTTCAATTTATCCCTGCTGCACCACCTGGGGGACTGGAACGCCAACCTGACTATGGCTCTGTCCCCCTATCTGCCCGCCGGGGAACGGGCATATAAATTCAATACCGAAATTTCTTTTCTTGTTCAATGGATCCCCATCAGCGAAATCAAGTCCGAAATCACCTATAATAAGGAAAAATTCGAATTTAAATAGGAGGTTCTTTACAGAACAAGGGCAAAGCCCTTGACAGAAAAAAAATCCGGGGGTACACTGGCATAAATAACGAGTAATGAGCCTTTCCATTCAAAGAACTAACCACAGGAAATGAGTACGTTTGAAAGCGCATAGCAGTATAGTATCCCATCAATTCTATTTCCCTTCAGATAAGAAAGGGATTTGTAAAAACGGAGTTTTTCATGGCAGAGATACGTAGGGGCCGGGGCCGGCCTCCCAAAGCGGCAAAGCAAAATGAATTGCAAGGTTTGAGCGACGGTGAATCAACCCAAGGGCCGGTGTCCCCCGGGGATGTCGGCGATATTCAAGCCCCTCAACCGGTGGATACGGCGCCCTCTGAAATGCAGTTCCCCGCGCCGAATCCCGGTGAAGGCGGTTCCAATGATGGGTATGAGCACCCGGCGGAAGAAGACCGCCATGGCGGCAAAACCATTGTGGTTCGTACCCAGGGGCGGCGGAGTTCCCCCAAGGAAAACCACAGAAATACCGATGGCGGCGCTCCGGAGTACGGAAACGGTTGGAATGAACCGGCCTATACCCCGGCCCCCGGCCCCGGCAGGCTCCACGGCCGCCGCTACGACCGCTCCGGCGGCGACCGGTCTGCGCCCAATTACGGCAATACCGGCCCTTCCCCGCTGCCCCACCAAAACGGCGGCTCCTACGGCAACAATGGCTACCCTAACGGGAGGGAACAGCCGGGGCCCGGTGCAGTTCCCGGCCTGCCCCTGTCGGCTATCCCCAAACTGCCCTCCATGCCCGACATATACGGCAAACCGGAACCCCGGCTGGATCAGGACAACGGCAAGCCCCGGCTGAGTATTAACGAACTTATCCGGCTCAACATGGTGGACCTCCGGGAACTGGCGACCAACTACAATGTCTCCCACGAAGACCTGGTGGCCTTGAAAAAGCAGGAGGTCATCTTCATCATCCTCAAGGCCCACACCGAGCGGGGGGGAATCATCTACGCCTACGGCTCCCTGGAAATACTCCCCGACGGCTACGGCTTCCTCCGCAGCCCCCAAAACTCCTACCTCCCCGGCCCGGACGATATCTACATCAGCCCCAGCCAGATCCGCCTCTTTGCCCTGAAAACCGGTGACACGGTCTACGGACAGATCCGCAGCCCCAAGGAGGGTGAGCGCTTTTTCGCCATGCTCCGGGTGGAAACCGTGAACTACGACGACCCCACGGTGGCCCAGAACCGCATCCCCTTCGACAACCTGACTCCCCTGTATCCCAACAAGCTGCTGGACCTGGAAACCACCACCGAAGGCATAAGCGAGCGGGTCATCAACCTTTTCTGCCCCATCGGCAAGGGCCAGCGGGCTCTCATCGTGGCCCCCCCCCGTACCGGCAAAACTATCATGATGCAGAAGATCGCCAACGCCATCACCCGGAACCACCCCGAGGTCTACCTCATTGTGCTCCTCATCGACGAGCGTCCCGAGGAAGTAACCGACATGGAACGCACCGTCCGGGCGGAGGTTATTTCATCAACCTTCGACGAACAGGCCACCCGCCATGTCCAGGTAACTGAAATGGTTCTGGAAAAGGCCAAGCGCCTGGTGGAACATAAAAAGGACGTGGTGATCCTCCTGGACTCTATCACCCGGCTGGCCCGGGCCTATAACCAGACCGTGCCCATGTCGGGGAAGATCCTCTCAGGCGGTGTGGACTCCAACGCCCTCCACAAACCCAAGCGCTTCTTCGGGGCAGCCCGGAACATCGAGGAAGGGGGCAGCCTGACCATCATCTCCACCGCCCTTATCGAAACCGGCAGCCGCATGGACGAAGTTATCTTTGAAGAGTTCAAGGGTACGGGCAACCTGGAAATCAACCTGGATAGGCGCATTTCCGACCGGCGGCTTTTCCCGGCAATCAACATCAAGAAATCCGGCACCCGGAAGGAGGAACTGCTCCTTTCCGAAGAACAGCTTCAAAAGATTTGGATACTCCGGAAGGTTATCAACCCCATGGACGATATCGAGATCATGGATTTGCTGGTTGACAAAATGAAGAAAAGCAAGAATAATGAGGCATTCCTCAGGTCGATGAATACCGGCTCTGCGGCAATGGATTAAACGTTATAAAGAACCTACTGGTTCTCACGGAGATTAGATAGATGAGAGAAGGTATCCATCCCAAGTACGAGCTAACCAAAATTTCCTGCGCCTGCGGGAACGTGATCGAAACCCGTTCCACCGCAAAGGACATTAAGGTTGAAATCTGTTCCTCCTGCCACCCCTTCTTTACGGGTAAGCAGAAGCTGGTAGACACCGCAGGCCGTATCGAACGGTTCCGCCGCAAGTACAACATCAAAGAGTAAGAAGAGACGTTCAGCTTTTCCGGTACACCCAAGCATTGCCCTCTTTTCCCACCCGTTTCGCCAGGCCGATTCGGGTCAGGACATAGAGGGTTTTTCTTGCTACGGGCGCCGGTATCCCTGCCTTTTCCGCCAACCCTTTTACGGTGAAGTTTTCCCGGGCCTTAAAGGGCAGGAAGTACTTGTAATCCCGGGGGGCGGTAAACACCATGGTCTCATGGTATTCCGTAATGCTTTTATCGGCAATGCTGGCCCCCTTCCGCCGCCAGGAACCTTTGCCGTCCAGGACACGCCTTTCCAGCACATCCACCAGGGCCAGTTCCAGGCTTAGGCCGGATAAGAGGGGCAGTTCCGGGGCGTAGATCAGGGCCTTAAAAAGATCCCAGGGTGTGCCGTTCCGGGGGCTCTTCCGGCTGCGGAGGAGCACCCCCGCCCCATCCCAGGTTTCTACGGTTTTTCGGATGGTAATGGGGTGGACGATACGCACCGGCCCCAGCCGCAGCAGTTCCGGGACTTTTTTCTTTAAGGGGCCGAAGCTGCCGGTCTGAACCTCCAGCATTTCCCCATCCTCATTGACCCCGTCGCAGACATAGGCGCCCCGGCTCACCTCGATATTCCCCGTAACACCGGTATAGCGGAATTTCAGGGCGCGGTGAAGGCTGCCCTCCCGTTTGGTGCCAATGCCGCCGGATTGCTGGTCTACGGTCATGGGTGGATAATACCCGCCCGCATGGAACCGGGCAAGCGGGCTCTAATGCCTCATATCCGTGTAGTAAAAAGAAAAAATATTTTACTTTTTATAACGTTTTTTCTGAAAAAATGATTGACGGTTTCATTTGAAGCATTATAATGGGATTAAGTGGATCTAAGTGGGATAAATTGGATCAGACGGGAACCAAAAGCGAAAAAGTTGGGAAATGAAGTCCTTAAACGGTGAATACAAAATAACCCTCGACGACAAAGGCCGTGTGAGCCTGCCCACCAAGATCCGGGCCGCCCTGGAGGACAATGCCATCATGCTCACCAAGGGGGAGGATGGGTGCCTCTGGCTCTATCCCATGGATGAATGGAAGGCGCTGATACAGCAAGTCCGGGGATCCAGTTCCCCCTTCAAGGCCGACAGCCGTATCTTGAAGCGCCGCCTTATCGGCCCGGCCCAGGATGTGGAGATTGACAAGGCGGGGCGTATCGCCGTTCCCCAGACCCTGCGGGAATATGCCGACCTGACCCGGGATTGCATTGTTTTAGGCCAGGATAATTATGTGGAGATTTGGAATGCCGACCGGTATAAGGCTTATTTAGATGAAAGTGAAGAGGAATATAAGACCGCTTCCGAGAGATTAGGCGCCGCCCTGTTGCAGGAAAAGGACGCCCGGTGATGACCATCGTCCATATCCCGGTTTTATTGGAAGAGACTATCCACTACCTGGCCCCCCGCACCGATGGGGAGTTGATGGTGGACGCCACCCTGGGGGAAGGCGGGCACAGTTATGCCTTCCTTTCCCGGTTCCCCACCCTCAGGATGGTGGGTATTGATGCGGATAGCGGTATCCAGGAAAAGGCCCGGGAGCGGCTGGGGGAATTCGGGGACCGTATCCGTTTCTACCAGGGCTGGTCCCAGGACTACTTTGCGGAATCAGGTGACGGCGGTGAACGGCCCGATACCATCCTCATCGACCTGGGGGTGAGTATGTACCATTATGAGGAATCAGGCAGGGGGTTCAGTTTCCGTAAGGATGAGTCCCTGGATATGCGGATTGACACAAGCCGGGGTGATACCGCGGCGGATCTGGTAGCCCGGCTTCCCGAAAAGGAACTGGCGGACATGATCTACAACAACGCCGGGGAACGATACTCCCGGCGCATAGCCCACGCTATTGTAGAAAACCGGTCACGGGGGGCCATTACCGGGACTGCGGCCCTGGCGGATGTGGTAAGCCGGGCGGTTCCGGCGGAGTACCGGCGGCTTAGGGCGCACCCGGCAACCAAGACCTTCCAGGCCCTGCGGATCGCCGTGAACGGGGAACTGCGCCGGCTGCTGGAACTGCTGGAATCGGCCTTGAGGGCCCTGAAAGCAGGCGGGCGGATGGGGGTCATCAGTTTTCATTCCCTGGAAGACCGGGGGGTGAAAAACTTTTTCCGGGACAAGAACAGGGACTGTATTTGTCCGCCGGAAATGCCGATATGTAGATGTGAGGGCCGTCGGATTGTAAATTTGGTAACCCATAAAGCGGTAGCCCCCGGAATCGATGAGATCCGGAGTAACCCGCCTTCCCGAAGCGCAAAGCTGCGGGTAGTTGAAAAAGTATATGACGAGGATAGACAACCATGAGGCGGTTCGTATTGCTCTACTTTTTTTCCCTGACCCTCCCCCTGTTTTTAGGGGTCTCCGTGGTGCAGGCCAGGCAGTATGCAGTTCTACAGCGGGAGGTCCGGCGTCTCGATTTGGTTCAGGAAGAATGGATCGAAAGTAACAAACGGCTTATCGCGGAGATAGGCCTCTATTCGTCTGCGGAACGGATAGAACAAATGGCGGTGGAAAAGTTGGGGCTTATGAAGAAACAGCCCGAAGACATATTGCAGATAAGGATTGAAAACGGCCGGAGGAGAAACGATGGCTGATCTCCTCATGGACTTTGAGGCAGCACACCGGGCTCTTGGGGGCACGTTTCTCGATTTTCGCAGTAATGCTGCGGATGATGGATTACGGGGTTTCAGTTCCGTGCATATTGATTCCCGTGATGTTGCGCCCGGCGGCCTCTTTGCGGCGCTTGCCGGGTCTGCCCAGGACGGGCACCTCTTTGTGGATGCCGCCTTTAAGGCCGGCGCCGTTGCGGCAAT
>BNUR01000023.1 GCA_025997495.1 Spirochaetia bacterium
GGGTAGCTTTTTTTGAAGCCATGCGATTTTGCCTGCGTTTCGCTTACCACGATTCATGGTCTGCTTTCCTCGTCTTTCTCTATACCGATGGCGGACTTGTCGATTCAGGGTAAATTTAGAATTGCTGTCCCCCGTACACCCGTACTAAAGCAAAAACACAGGCCGACCCCCTACAGGGGATGTTATGGCCTATTGTCGCTCTCATGCTGAAGGAGGTTTTTATGGATTTGAAAGAAAGTTACGGCCCGGAATGTATTGAAACGAGGGCGGTCAAAACGGTTGCGGCCGATGACATCGGGATATATAACGCACCGGCTATCAGCCCATGGTTGCTGCCTGTGCCCCTGCGTCCCCGGGAACGGCTTTTTGACCTGGGGCCGGGGGCATTATCGGATCAGGAATTGTTGCAAATTCTGCTTAATAACGGGATCAAGGGGAAAAATGTCAGTATCCTGGCGGCGGAACTGCTGGAACGGCTGGAAAGCACCAAGGGGATTCCGTCGGTTAAGGAATTGATCGGTGTCACGGGGTTAGGGAAGGCGAAGGCCAGTGTAATCGTGGCGATGCTGGAATATGGACGGCGGAACTGGGGGATGACGGGAAACAAGGTCAAGCATCCATCGGACGTTTTCAGCATTGTCCGCCATTACGCGAACCGGAAACAGGAACGGTTTATCTGCTTGTCCCTCAACAGCGCCCATGAGGTGTTGGCGGTCAGGATAATTACCATCGGCCTGGTGAACCGCACCCTCATACACCCCCGGGAGGTTTTTGCCGACCCCCTTTCGGACCGGGCCACCGGAATTTGCGTGTGCCATAATCACCCCAGCGGGGAACTTAAGCCTTCCGGGGAGGATGATGAGGTGACCCGGAGCCTTGAAAAAGCAGCGTCAATCCTGGGGATTCGGTTTTTAGACCACATCATTTTTTCAGAGGCCGGATATTTTAGTTATCGTCAAGCCGAAAGGCTTGACCACGATTGCCGAAAGGCTTGACCACGATTGCCGAAAGGCTTGACCACGATTGCCGAAAGGCTTGACCACGATTGCCGAAAGGCTTGACCATGATTGCCGAAAGGCTTGACCATGATTGCCGAAAGGCTTGACCATGATTGCCGAAAGGCTTGACCATGATTGCCGAAAGGCTTGACCACGATTGCCGAAAGGCTTGATAAGCTGACAGGCTGACCGATCGCCTGAAATGCGTGTTTTATGCAAATATACCCGTGAAGGGTTACAAAAAAAGATTGATTTACCCCCCGTTTTACGCTGACTAGTTTCGTATTCTATTAGTGTAAGGGGGCAAAACCGGTCAACAAGTAGACCGGGTCAATAAATTGACCTTGGCGGATTACGAACGATTAAGTATAATAGAATAATATGAAGGTAACACGAACCTTGCTTTTGTGGATTACGGCGGGTCTGGGAATTTTACTTATCGCATACACCCTCTTCCGGCAGTTTAGCGGTATACGCCTTAGCGAACAATTTGAAAGATACCTGTTTAACGGCATTATTTTTGCCGCCCTGGGGATCTTCGTCTATAACCGGAAGCTCGCCGCAGATGAAAAAAAGGCCCGTGAAGCAAAAGAACCGGGGAAAGAGAGGGTAGAATGAAGCGACTGTACATATTATCAGGTTTTTTTATATGCTCAGCATGGCTACTGGTTCTGAGCGGCTGTGTCTCCCTGGCTGAAATGGGGGGGCGGGTTCTGGATGGTTCCGCTTTTGCGGAGAAAACCCTGGCGAGATACCGGGAAGAACCGAAACGGGGAACCAGGGTTGACCGGCTGCGGCGGCGGAAGGACAAGGCGGAGTTTATCACCATCCGTATTGATTCCCTGCCGAACCTCCGGCTCAAGGGATCCCTTCCTGATAGTGAGGGCAATTTCTACCTGACATCCCTGTATTTTCTCAGTCCAAACATGAACGGATGGAACGAGTTTACCCAGGAACTCTCCGGAAGCGGCAGTTTTGACGGAGCGATCCTCCAACTAAATGGCCCCGTGGAAACCCTGGATATCAGCGAAGGAAAGATCCGCCGGGGCGAGACCCGTTTGACCGGAGCCCAGGCGCTTACGGCCCTGCATAACCGGCAGGAACGGATCGTGGCTCTTGCCCAATGGATGAATCAGACTTTAGTCCACGAACAACCTGACATTCCCAAATTTGCGGATCAGAAGGCCTTTGAAGCATACTGGAAACCCCGTCTCTTCCCGGAAATAGTCCGGGCAAAGAAACGGCCCTCAACATGGATCGCGACGCCGGTATCAAGCCCGGGGGCCTGGGTCTTTGGGGAGGATATTAGATGGAACCGCGCCTATACCGAAGCGGTTTTCCCCGAGGAGCTATGGCCGGTGCGAAACTCCGGAACCCTGCTAAGAGACTGGGAGGAGGCCGCCGGGTGGATCTATTTAGAATTTGAATGGGATCATATACTGGAATTGCTTTCCGAAAAAATTGAGCTTACAAAAATAAAGTGAGGTGTTGACATGGACGGGGGAAACGCAAGTTTTTCGCTATTAGAACTTTTCAAAATGGGCGGCATTTTTATGTGGCCCCTGCTGTTCTTTTCGGTGGCCACTATCGCTATTGCCCTTGAACGGGGGATCTATATTTTTTACCACAACCTCCATCTGGATGACCTGAAAGAAAAAACCGCAGAATATCTCCACGCCAAGGATACCGACGGCGCCCGGCAGTACCTTTCGGCCCTGACCAAACGCCGCATGGGTGCGCGGATACTCCTTACGCTGGTTAACCGCTCGGGCCTCTCGGAGCATCGTATCGAAAAGGCGGTGGAAACCGAAGCCCTAACCTGCATCAATTCTCTGGAGAACGGCTTTAACTTCCTTATCGCCCTGGGATCCCTTTCCCCCCTGACGGGCTTTCTGGGAACCGTCTCCGGAATGATTGGTGCATTCAGGTCTATTGCCGAGGCCACAGAAGTAAACGCCCAAATCGTGGCCAACGGTATCTACGAAGCGCTGATCACCACCGTGTTCGGCCTCATCATTGCCATCATCGCCATGATCGCCCACTCCCTCTTTTCCCATGTGGTAGATAAGTTTGCTGCGGATGTGGAGAAAACCTGTTCCGAACTGATCACCGAACTGGTTATAGACGCGCCGAATCCAGGGGCAAACTAAAAACTATGAAACTCCATAGACGGCACCGAAGGGGCATTGCGGATTCCAGCGCCTCCAGCGATATAGCATTCCTCTTGATCATTTATTTTATTGCCATCGCCGGGTTTAACGTCAACAAGGGCTTTCTGATAAATCTCCCCGCCAGGGATTCCACCCGGCTCATCCTGAAGGACGACCTCCTGCGCTTCGAACTGGATAGCGCAGGGCTACTGCTGTACCAGGGCGCGCCTACGGATCTTGCATCGGCGGAACAGACAATACGCGGTACCGTTGCCGCCCATCCAAACCTGGCGGTGATCCTAACCATAGATGGCAATGCACCCTGGCAAAATCTGGTTTCCTTTGTTGAGCTGGCCCAGAAACTGAAGGTGGAGTCCTTCTCCTTTACCCAAAAAAAAGGCGAAGGGGGATCGCCGTGAACTTAAAAAAGCGTAAACACGATTTTGTTGTCCCCATGAACTCCATGTCCGACGTAGCATTCCTGCTGCTCATCTTCATCATGTTAGTATCACTGATAAACTACCGCCGGGAAGTGAAGATCGATTATCCCGAGGCGGCGGCGGCCCTTAGAACCAGTGCGGAAAAAAATCTGGAGATTTGGGTAGACAAGGCCGGCGCGGTGTACCTGGACGGGATCCCCAGCGACCTCAAAGCCATTGAGATCGCCATAACGGACATTTACCGGGACGCCCCGGATACCCGGGTTCATATCATAGCCGACCGGGACACCCCCTTTGCGGAGGTAAACAAAGTTTTACAAACCCTCCAACTCCTCCAGTACCGGGTAGTAAGCTTTGTCGTAAAAGATGCGTGAATCCATCCATTCCCGGGCCAATCTAGGACGCCTCATCATTTTCCTTGTGGTTGCGGGCCTTCACGCAGCCGTCCTTTTTGTCGTCATCAACGTTGACACAACCCTTATGGAAGCGGAGCCCCCCGCAACGGTGATGAAGCTTACGGACATAGAGGAAGAAGAACCCCTCCCCCTGCCGCCCCCTCCCCCACCGCCGGAACAAATGGACATTCCCTCAAACGCCGTTGAAGCCATCGCGGAAAACATGATCGAAACCGATGAAGTTCCGGATCAGACCCTTGTCTCCGGCATCATCATACCCCAGCGGAACTACGGACAGGAAGATTACCTGCCCATGCACAAAATCTCTGTGGCCCCTGTTTTTTCCGAAACTGAAATAAAAAACCGGCTGGTATATCCCCCCATCCCCCTGCGGGCAAAAATAGAAGGAATGGTCTACCTGGAACTTTTTGTAGATCGCAATGGGCAGATACGGGATATAACAATACTGAAGGAAGATCCACCGGGACGCGGCTTCGGTGAGGCGGCAATAAAGGCATTCCAGGGACTGCAAGGAACCCCGGCTCAGGCAAACGGCGCATCAGTGGCGGTACGATACCGGTATCCGGTGCGGTTTGCCATACGCAATTAGTAAAACTACCGGATAAAGTTCGTCATGACGCCATCCTCTTGCTGAGCGGCAATCCCGGCGGTTCCTTCCTTAGCAATAGCCTTAAGCAGCCATGCCATATTCTTTCCCAGGGTGCGCATGATCTGCATCCCCTCCGTATCCTGCCGCACTTCCTCGGGGGTAAAACCGTGGGTGGTGTTCCAGTATTGGGAAGAAACTACGGGCATCCGGGAAATGGTAAAGTATTTGTTGAGCCGGTCAAAAGCGCTGTCGCCTCCGCCCCGCCGGCAGTTTACTACCGCCGCGCCGGGCTTAAACGCATAGAGATTTGATTTCCCAAAAAACATCCGGTCCAGGAACGCGCAGAGCGCCCCGTTCGGCCCGGCGTAATAAACCGGCGAACCAATAACTACCCCATCAGCCTTGGCAAGTTTTTCCACGCAGGCATTAACTCCGTCGTCGTTGTAGACACACCGCTCTGTTTTGAAACAGCCCCCGCAGCCGGTACAGCCCCGGATAGGCGCATCCCCGATGTGGAAAAACTCCGTCTCAATACCGGCGGCTTCAATCTGCCCGGCCACCTCCGCCAGAATAGTATAGGTACAGCCCTTTTCGTGGGGACTCCCATTGATTAACAGTACACGCATAATTCCTCCTTATTTCCTACGCTCTTCTTTTTTGTCGAATAGTGACCACTTGATTCTATCAGCGAGTAACGTGACAGGAGTCAAGGTTAGTGTTACCGTTGCAATAATTCCGGCAATTTTTCCGATAAGATGCATTTCACTTTTTATAAAAACCACCACAAAAAAAACACAATACAAGATCATGCCCATTGTTGCGAGGACGAGGACGACAATTTTTTTCCTGCTTCCGCCCGTCAATTTGCTTTTCACAGCGCCTTCACCATTGCCTCAGCCGCAGCCCGCCCGTCCGCGATGGCCCGCACCACCAGGCTTGCGCCGTTCCGGGAATCCCCGGCGGCCCAGACCTTGGGGTTGGAAGTGTGGAAGCTTCCATGGGTGCGGATGTTACCCCGCTCGTCGAGCTCCAGGCCGAAGTCGGCCACCGCGCCGTTCTGAACCACATGGGTAAAGCCCATGGCCAGCAACACTAAATCTGCGCCGATCTCAAAGTCCGATCCGGGAACTTCCGACATTACCGAGCGGCCGTCCTTTTCGGCCCAGTCTACCCGGCTGGCCTGGATGGCCTCCAGTTTACCGTTGCGGCCTACGAAAGCTTTCGTGTTGACAGACCAGAGCCGCTCGCCCCCTTCCAGATGGGAACTTGAGGCTTTAAGAACCTTGGGCCAGAGCGGCCAGGGTTCGGCATCGCTTCGGTGTTCCGGCGGCTTGGGCAATACTTCAATCTGAGTGACATGCATGGCCCCCTGACGGTTTGCGGTACCCACGCAGTCGGAGCCGGTGTCGCCGCCGCCGATAACCACCACCCGTTTCCCGTAGGCGGTGATAGGTTCAAGGCCGGTGTTCTCACCCCCCAGGACGCGGTTCTGAAGGGACAGAAAATCCAGAGCCTGGACGATACCGGAATTTTCACGGCCCGGCAGCGTTACGTCCCGGGGTTCCCGTGCGCCAATGGTTAGTAATACTAAGTCAAAGGAGGATTCCAGTTCCTTGGCGGATATAATGTGACCGTCAGCAACGGAACCCTCCCCGCCATCCCCGTCAGCGCCCTTTGCACCAAAGCCGTAGCGGGCAGAACCGATCCGTGCGCCGGTTTTGAACACGACACCCTCGGTCTCCATTATCTTTATACGCCGGTCAATAAAACTTTTATCCAGCTTGAAGTCGGGGATGCCGTAGCGGAGATACCCCCCCAGTTTAAGGGCCGCTTCGTAAACAGTAACGCTGAACCCGGCGCGGTTGAGGTAATAGGCGGCGGAAAGTCCCGCAGGCCCCGCGCCGACCACCGCAACCTTCTTCCCGTTCCTGACCCGCGGCGGACGAGGAACTACCAGGCCCAAGTCGTAGGCTTTCTCTATTATAGAAAGTTCGTTCTGCCGGATGGTTACCGGCTCGTCGTTGGAACCAAGGACGCAGGAGGCCTCGCAAAGGGCGGGGCACACCCGGCCGGTAAATTCCGGAAAGGGATTCATGTATTCCAGACTAGCCCAGGCGCCTACCCAGTCACCCCGGTAGAGGCGATCCTGCCATTCGGGCATCACATTGGAAATGGGGCATGACCAGTGGCAGAAGGGAACCCCGCAGTCCATGCACCGGGCGGCCTGCAGGCGGCGTTCATCATCGGACAGCAGTATTTCTACTTCGCTGTAATCGTTTATCCGTTCTTCCACGGGCCGGTAGCCGGACACCTTTCGCTTTATCTTTAAAAATCCCTTTGGATCACCCATGATCTGTTTCTCCCTTTCTCACACCCGCGCCGAAATTTCTTCCCGTTCCCGAATATCGTACAGTTTCCGGTCCAGTTCCGCCAGTTTCATTTTCTGGAGGGCCATCTTATATTCCACCGGCAGCACCTTTACAAACTTCGGCTTATATTCCGGCCAGTTGTCCAGAATATTTTTCGCGTATACAGAGCCCGTCCAGTAGACATGCTGTTCAATCTGCTGCTTAACAAAATGTTCGTCTTCCTCGTTGTCCAGGCCGGAGAGTTCCACCATTCCTTTATTAAGGAAGTATTCAAAGTCGCCCGTCTTGTCCAGCACATAGGCAATACCCCCGGACATACCGGCGGCAAAGTTCCGTCCCACGGTTCCCAACACAATGAGATTGCCCCCGGTCATGTACTCCGCAGCATGATCCCCCGCGCCCTCAACAACCGCCGTGGCCCCGGAGTTCCGCACACCAAAACGCTCCCCCGCAACACCGGCGGCATAAAGTTCCCCGGAGGTTGCGCCGTAAAGCAGGGTGTTCCCCACAATAATGTTCTCGTTTGTTGCAAAGGACGATCCCTTGGGGGGAGCTACCACAATGCGTCCGCCGGAAAGACCCTTGCCCAGATAGTCGTTGGCATCCCCGGCCAGACGGAAGGTGATCCCCTTGGCGAGGAATGCGCCAAAGCTCTGGCCGGCGGAACCGGTGAAGTCGATGGTGATAAAGTTTTCCGGCAAACCCTGTCCGCCAAACCGTTTGGAAACTTCGTAGGACAGCATGGTTCCCACCGCCCGGTCGGTATTGCGTACCGGGAGTGTTAGGGCTGTGGGAATCTTCCCGTCCAGGGCGGCGGCGCATTTTTCGATAAGCTGCCGATCCAGAACCGCCGTAATCTTGTGAACCTGATCCTCCACGCAGAAACGCGCCTGACCGCCGGGAATAAACGCGGGCCCCTCAACTTTATCCAATAAATCCGCAAGGTTTACCCCGGCGGATTTTGTTTTGCCGCTTTCCCGTTCCACCAGTAAATCTGAACGGCCCACCATGTCGTCAAACTTTTTGATCCCCAACCCAGCCATGATTTCCCGAACCTCCTGGGCAAGGAACCTGAAGAAGGTGACCAGGTATTCACTTTTACCGGTAAAGCGCCGCCGCAGTTCCGGATCTTGGGTGGCAACCCCCATGGGACAGGTATTCTCGTGGCACTTCCGCATCATCACACAGCCCATGACGATCAGGGTGGAGGTGCCGAAGCCGAATTCCTCCGCCCCCAGCATCCCGGCGATCACGATGTCACGGCCGGTTTTAAGCTGCCCATCGGTCATTAGTTTTACTCGTCCCCGGAGCCCGTTCCTTACCAGCACCTGGTTAGTTTCCGAAAGGCCAATTTCCCAGGGAAGCCCCGCGTGACGGATACTGCTCTGGGGGCTGGCCCCGGTGCCGCCGTCGTAACCGGAGATAAGGATATTGTCCGCGTGGGCTTTGGCAACACCGGCAGCCACGGTGCCTACCCCGGATTCTGAAACCAGCTTGACGCTGATCCGGGCCTCTGGGTTGGCGTTTTTCAGGTCGAAAATAAGTTCCGCCAAATCTTCTATAGAATAGATATCATGATGGGGGGGCGGACTGATCAGGGTGACCCCGGGGGTGGAATGCCGAACCTTACCGATCATGGCGTCCACCTTATGCCCCGGAAGCTGGCCGCCCTCACCGGGCTTCGCTCCCTGGGCAATCTTTATTTGCAGTTCCCGGGCATTTGCCAGGTATTCGCTGGTCACCCCAAACCGGGCGGAGGCAACCTGTTTGATGGCGCTCCGCAGCCAACTGCCGTCGGGCTTTACCGCAAACCGTTCCGGGCTTTCACCGCCCTCGCCGGAATTGGAGCGGCCGTGGATGGAGTTCATCGCCTTAGCAATGGTTTCGTGGGCTTCCCGTGAAATAGAGCCGAATGACATGGCTCCGGTGGTGAAGCGCTGCATGATGTTTTCCACGGACTCCACTTCATCAAGGGGAATCGCCGCACCGGTGGCCGCAAAATCCAGAAGGCCCCGGATCACATGGGGCGCTTGGTTAAATGTATCAACCGAGGAAGAAAATTCCTTGAACTTTTTATAGTCCGCAGTACGGGTGGCCCATTGCAGAAGGTAAATCGTTTCAGGATTCCAGGCATGCCGTTCCCCGAATTTTCGCCAGCGATACTGTCCGTTTTCGGTAAGGAGGTAATCCGCGCCGCAGGGCTCTTCCCCGGCCTTGTCCCGAAATTCCTGTGCCTGCCGGTAATGATCCAGAACTTCCGCTTCCAGATCCGCAAAACCCACTCCGCCGATACGGCTGGGGGTGCCCCGGAAACATTTGTCTATCACATCAGGGCCAAGCCCTATGGCCTCGAAGATCTGCGCGCCCCGGTAGGAACGGAGGGTACTGGTACCCATCTTGGACATCACCTTGAGCATAGCTTTGTTGAGGCCCTTGATGTAGTGCGCCTTTGCTTCCGAAAATGTCCCGGCTCGTTTGCCATCGGGGCCCTCACAGATGGCGGCAATGGCGGCCAGTGCGCCGTAGGGAACAACCAAATCGGCCCCGTAACCAAAGAGCAGGGCAAAGTGCATTGGTTCCCGTGGTTCCGCAGACTCCACAATGATAGACAGGTTCATCCGCAGGCCCTTTTCGATAAGGCCGTGGTGTACCGCCCCGGATGCCAGCAGCGCCGGTATGGCACACCTACTGGTGTGAACACTCCTACCGGTGTGAACACTACGGCCAGGATCGGCCAGAACAGCCCGGTCGGAAAGGATCAGCAGGGTGATGCCGTCTTTCACCGCCGCAACTGCCGCTTCAACTAAGGTATCCAGCGCCATTTCCAGGACACCGGGATTTGCCGCTGCCCCCGCAGTATCGTTACCCTTCACTTCAGAAGTACTGTCTTTCACGGCAAAGGTAGCGTCCAATGTACGGGACTTGAAATCACCGCCGATTTTTTTGAGGGCCTCCAGATCCGCCGGGGTCATGATGGGGTTAAGCACCTTGATCCGCCGGCAATGGGCCTCGGTTTCCTCCAGCAGATTTTTCTGGGGGCCGACAAAACTGGTCAGGGTCATCACCAGATCTTCCCGAATGGAGTCTATGGGCGGGTTGGTCACCTGGGCAAAGACCTGTTTGAAATAGGCATAGACCAGTTGGCTCCGGTCGGAGAAAACCGCGATGGGAGTATCGGTTCCCATGGATCCTGTGGGTTCCTGACCGGTTTCCGCCATCGTAAGGAGCAGTTTTTCCCGGTCTTCACGGGAATACCCGAATGACTTTTCCATGTAGAGAAGCGCGCCGTTCTCCTTGAACGCAGCATCACTGAAAGGTGCCTGGCACCATTCCTGCTTTAACGTGATCACCTGTTTGGCCACCCAATCGGCGTAGGGCTTGGCCTGACACACCTGGCGCTTCACCTCCTCATCGGGGATGATCCGGCCTTCTCCCATGTCCACCAGGAGCAGTTTCCCCGGGCGGAGGCGGCCTTTGTAAACAACCTCTTCCGGCGTAAAGTCCTGCACGCCGGTTTCGGAGGCCATAACGATAAGGTCGTCCTTAGTAATAGTGTAGCGGGAGGGCCGGAGGCCGTTCCGATCCAGGGTGCCCCCCACAAAGCGGCCGTCACAGAATACTATGGAGGCGGGGCCATCCCAGGGTTCCATTATGCAGGCGTGATATTCATAAAAACGTTTCAAATCCTGGGGGATGGGGTTCTTGTCGTTCCAGGATTCGGGGATGAGCATCATCAGGGCATGGGGGAGGCTGCGGCCGGACATAACCAGCAGTTCCAGGGCATTGTCAAAGCTGGCGGAATCGCTCCGGCCCGGCTCTATCAGGGGGAGCAAATCCTTCAAGGCTGCTCCAAAACGGGGATGGGAGAATAAAGCTTCCCGGGCGGCCATCCAGAAACGGTTCCCCTTGACCGTATTGATCTCGCCGTTGTGGGCAACCATGCGGAAGGGCTGGGCCAGGGGCCAGTCGGGGAAAGTATTCGTGGAAAACCGGGAGTGAACCAGGGCCACGGCGGTCTTGACCCCCTCGTCCTGAAGTTCCGGGTAATAGTCCTTGAGCTGGGAGGACATGAGCATACCTTTGTAGACGATGGTTTTCGAGGAAAGGGAGGGCATATAGCCTGGAGATTCCCCAGTCCCGGCATGTGTCAGGGAGGCATCCTCCCGTATGCGCTTTTCCAGCTTCTTTCTGAAAATATAGAGGGCAAATTCCAGATCCGATACCCCGGCCGGACTTGCGGTACTGCCCAAGAATAACTGCCTTATAAAAGGCTCCGCAGCCTGAGCAATCGCACCGATGGCGGCGCTGTTGGTGGGCACATCCCGCCAGCCGAGGATCGAAAGACCCGTCTCTGATGCAGTTTCTTCTATATATTTAACAATCGTTTTGCGGTTTGTCTCGGCCTGGGTATCAGGAAGGAATACCAGGCCCGTACCGTAGGTTCCGGCGGGGGGAAGGTTGGGGATAAAACCTTTGTAGAAATCGTGGGGGATCTGTAAAAGCACCCCGGAACCGTCACCGGTCTTATTGTCCGCGCTTTCCGCGCCCCGGTGTTCCATCCGTTCCAGAACATCAAGGCCCCGCTTCAGAATATCATGGGATACGCGGCCCTTAATATCCGCCACAAAGCCGATGCCGCAGGAATCATGCTCGTCCTCTTTCCGGTATAAACCCATGTTTCGCCCGTCCTTACAAAAAAACCTTGTTCTAGTTATACGGAAAAACGGTTTTTTATGCAATATACGGTATAAATGAACGGGAAAAACGACCCTTTATGCATGCGTGTATGAAATGGGCAAAAAAAGCCGCCGCCGAAAGGAGGAAACGGCGGCGGCGACAGCAAAAAATAGATGGAGGAAATTCTATTAATAAGGAAACAAAAGGATGCATATAAGGTTACAAAAAAAGTTCCTTATACTATGATTGTAGAAGATTATATGAAACAAAAACCGCCCTTCACCATTATCTACGAAGACACCCATATCACCGCCGTGAATAAAGCGGCGGGTATAGCGGTGAGTGGGGATCGCTGGGACGAGTCGGCGGAACGGCTGGACAAGCTTCTGGGCAGCTACTATAACGGCCCCATCTTTATCGTACACCGCTTGGACCGGGACACCTCGGGGATTATCGTTTTTGCCCGGGACGAGGACACCCACTGGCATCTTTCCAAGGCCTTTGAATCCCGGGAGGCGGCAAAAACCTACTGCGCCGTGGTGCATGGCCGGCCGGCCTGGACGGAAACGGACTGCGACCTTGCCTTGGCGCCGAACGGGGACAAGCTGCACCGGACTACCATCGACAAACACCACGGCAAAAAATCCCTCACCCATTTCCGCCTCCTTTTCAGCGCCGGCAGCTATTCTGTCGTGGAAGCCCGCCCTGCCACGGGCCGTACCCACCAAATCCGGGTCCACCTGGCAAGCCTGGGCCACCCCGTGGTCTGCGACCCCCTCTACGGGGCCCGCAACAGCCCCAAACCGGTGTACCTTTCGAGTTTCAAAAAGGGCTGGCGGGGCGATCCGCTGGAAGAAAAGCCTCTGCTGGAACGGCTGGGGCTCCACGCTGCCAGGCTGATCCTGCCCTACCCCACCGAGGGCTTTACCCTGGAAGCGCCCCTGCCACGGGATATGGCTGCGCTGATCAAGCAGATGCAAAAACATTAGGGCGGTAGGGCAAATAAAAAGCCGTCCTTACAAGCGGCGGCTTTTTAAAGGAACTACTTTGCCTTAGGCTTTCTGCCCCTGGTTCCCGTTCCGGCGCTTTTAGCGGCCGCCGGTGCGGGAATTTCAAAGCGGTCAATCCCCGCAGCAGGGAAAACCGCCTGCTGACCCTTATGGTCATCGGAAAACCACACGGTGGTTACTTGCTTAGCGTCAATATTCACCGACTGCACCACCATCTTGGGACTATTGGGAAGCCCCGTCGCCACAACCACATCTCCGATAAGCCGTTCTGTAGCACGTACACTCATTACAAACCCCTATGTTAAATAAGATTATCAAACTCTCTCGGTTATATCAGAAAATGATTTCTTTGACAATATGCTTCTCTCAAATACAAGCCGCCGTTTCATCGCATTTTGCTCATAATCTGCCGTGCCGGTTTCTTGACACTACGAATACTATACCAATATAATTCCCTCATAATGGCATCGGGAATGAAAAAGCGGCGGGTAGAGGATTCGGTGGGGCAGGTGCTGTGCCACGACATGACCCGCATAGTACGTGGCGAAATGAAGGGCCCCCAGTTCCGCAAGGGTCACATAATCCGGGAGGAGGACATCCCCATGCTCCTTTCCATGGGCAAGGAGCAGATCTTCGTCTGGGAAAAGCTGCCCGGTATGCTCCACGAGGATGAGGCCGCCGAGGCGCTGGCCTTAATCTGCCGTGGGGAAAACATCCGGCAAAGTGACCCGGTGGAGGGCAAAATCGAGTTTTTTGCCGAAACCGATGGGCTTTTTTACTGCGATACGGAAAAGCTTGACCAAATCAACGATATCACCGATCTTGTCATTGCCACCCGCCATGTCCTGAGCCCGGTAAAGGCCGGTGACAAGCTCGCGGGGATGAAGGCCGTACCCCTGGTCATCCCGGAGGACAAGCTCCGGCAAGCCCGTGAAGCGGTCGGCCTTGTACCCCTGATGTCCGTCCTCCCCTACCGCCTGAAAACCGCCTGTGTGATCACCACCGGCAGTGAGGTAGCCACGGGCCGTATCGCCGACACCTTCACCCCGGTCATTACCGCCAAACTTGCCGCCTACGGGATTCAGGTAAAAAAGCACATCACCATTGGGGACGGCATTGAAAATGTGGCTGGGGCAATCATGGAAGCCCGGGCGTCTTTGCCTGACCTTATCCTCTGCTCAGGCGGCATGAGCGTTGACCCCGACGATAACACCCCCGGCGCCATCAAACAGAGCGGCGCGGAAATCATCACCTACGGCGTTCCGGTCATTCCCGGCGTCATGTTTCTCCTGGGCTATTACGATGACGGCGTCCCCATAATGGGCATCCCCGGCTGCGTGATGTACATGGCCGCCACGGTTTTCGACATGGCCCTGCCCCGCATTGCCGCAGGGCTGCGCATGAAACGGCGGGACTTTACCCGCATGGGCAACGGCGGTCTGTGCCTGGGCTGCCCGGAATGCCGGTATCCGGTTTGCCCGTTTGGGAAAGGTGCGTAAAAGAAGATGCAAAAACATCAACTGGGGGGACCTGCCGTCGTTTGGCATAGGCCGTATGCATCCGGTTTCTGCGCACGGAGACCGGCAGCCCCCAGCCCGTTTAGTTTAGTAGTGGTGACCGGGTGTGTCGGCAGGGCAGGTCACTCCATCGGCGGGAAGTACCCCGTAGCATCCCTGCCGGAGCGTTCCATAAGGTACACCTCGGCCTCCACCGGAAGATAGGCCCGCCCGAAATCGGTGGGGAGGCCGGTGCGGTAGCTGAGGGTGTAGGATCCCGATGGCTGGGTGTTAAGGCGGCTCAACACCGGGGTGATGCCTTCCGGACGATAGAGGGACAGAACCTGGCCGCCGGTTTGTTCGCAGAGGTAGCGGATCTCATCGGCGGCGGGATTACCCCCCAGGATGACTGCATAGAAGATGATGCTGTTATTAGCCAGGTAGGCGGCCAGTTCAGAAAGGCCGTACTGCTCAAAGGCCAGTTCACCCAGGCTTCCGGAACTGATAAAGACCACCGCCCGTTTTTTCGCGCCGGGGAGGAGATCCGTGGCGGCCAGGCGGAGGCCGCTGTCAAAACGCCAACGGGGGGTGTAGGTGGATGCATTTCCCCGGGCGGCGGCAGCCAGGGAGGCAAGGGATGGCTCTGAACCTTCGATTCGTTCATGCAGGGGCTGAACACCTGCAGCGACTAAAGAAACGATACGGGAACCGGCAGCCCGGATGTCCCGGACGGCGATATTTATGTCCGGTTGGAGGGAAAGGGCGGCGGGGGAACGATCCAGAAGGATGCTGATGTCCGATGTTTCGGAGCGGTAGGCGGCGCCGAGGAAATTTTGCTCCCCCGCTACCCGGCCTTCCTCGGTTATCAGGAAATTCCGGTTGTCCAGCCCCACAATGGGCCGGCGGCGGCGATCCTGAACCTGGAGATCCAGGGTGATTAGGGGGAACTGATCCGTAATTACCCGTTCTATCTGGACAAAGAGCCCGGCGGCTATGTCGTCCAGGGGGGTCATTATCGAAACCTCATCCCCCTCAAAGTTTGCCGCCAGGATATTGCCGTTTCCATCCGCCTTGGCGCCGGCGATACGGACACGGGGATTACCCAAAAGGCCCAGTTCGCGGATAAGCGCGGAATTCGGGTCGATGAGGAGGAGGCGGTTGGCGTCTGCGGCGAGGATGCGGCCGTCGTTTAACAGGGTGAGACTTTCCGGGCCCCGGAGGCCCTCGGAAACGAGGATGCCCAGATAGTCACCGTTGCGGTCAAAAATGTAGATGCTTTTTGCCAGGCTGTCCGCGGCATAGACCCGGCCGTCCCGGGCGACGATGCCCGTAGGGGATAGCAGGCCGGGGAAACCGGCGGAGCGGCTACCGAAGGAGAGGACAAAGGTTCCGTCGGGATCGAACTTGGAGATCCGCTTGTTGCCGTAGTCCACCACGTAGAGGTAGCCCTCATCATCAATGGTCAGATTCTGGGGGCCGACAAACATTCCATCGCCACGGCCCTTGGAACCAATGTAGGCTTGCCATTCGCCCTGGCTGCTGAGGATACTTACCCGGCCCCCCCGGAATTCCGAAACATACAGCCTGCCGTCCAGGCCTCGGACCAGATCGTAGGGACGGTCAAAACCGGTCAGGGGGCGGCCCCGTTGGCGCTGGCGGACTATGCCGTTCGCGTCTATCCGCACGATTTCGTTGCTGCCGTAGGCCACCACCCAGAGGGAGCCGTCTTCCAGGGGCAGCACTGTGGTGGGCTGCCGGTAGATACGGATGTCACCGGAAATGCTGGGGAAGGTTCCGGATTCCACATACCGGATATCGTCGTCAAGGGAGGAAAAGAGGCTGCGGCGGTTCCGGACGGTTTCGATGCGGCTGGAGAGGATCAGGGTTTCCCGGCTGGAAGGGCCGTATGCGTCTACCGCGGAACGCCACTGGCGCAGGGCGGTGTCTTCCATGCCGGAACGGTAATAGGCCCGGCCCAGCCAGTCCAGGATCAGCGCTTCGCCGGGCCGGAAGGCGAGGGCCCGTTCAAAGGAAAGGATGGCCTCGTTAAAGGCGCTCCGGTTATAGGCCTGCACCCCCAGCCGGAATTCTTCCCGGGCAGCCAGGGCCTCCCGGTCGAATCCGCCAACACCGCTATCCTGGGCAGCCGTTGTGCCGCCTGCACCCAAGACCAGGGCGAGAAACACAACAACCTTAGTTGCCGTAACCCTCACCCTCATGAATTTTTCCCAACGACCGTACGCATATGGGCGCGAATATCCGCGTTATGGGGGGCCAGGTCAAAGGCCCGGCGGAGCCAAATCCGGGATTCGTGGGTGTCACCGGTTTTGTAGTGGGCCCAGCCCAGGGAATCCAGGTAAGCCGCGTTTTGGGGGGCCCGTTCCACCGCTTTCCGGCAAAACCGCAGACCACGGGCGGGGTCTATGCCGGTATCCGCCAAAATATACCCCAGGCCGTTCATGGCGGTGGTATTATTGATATCCAGATCCAGGGCTTTTTCGTAGTAGTCCACTGCTTCCTGGTAGTTTTGCTGGCTCCAGGCGGTATAGCCCAGGGCGGAATAGATTTGCACCGACTCGAACCCGCTCTTGCAAAGCCGCCCAAGCTCAAATTCCGCCAGTTTGGCCCGTTTGGTGATCACGTACACATAGGCCAGGGTCAGCCGGCACTGGTAAATCCGTAACGGTTCCCTGCTGCCTGAAACCACCTGTTCAAGGTACATCAGCGCGTCCTCATACCGTTGCAGCTTCATATAGGTAAGCCCCAGGTAGTAGGCCAGTTCGGTATTCTCTTCGGCAGTGAATATCCCCGTATCGATTTTGAGAAATTCCTGCACCGCCGCGTCCCAGCGCTTCAGGCCGAAAAGCCGTATCCCCTCTTGGAGTGTATTCTCAGCGCTCCGGTATCCTGCCATAGCTAGCCTGAAACCTCTATAACCCGTGCGCCCGTCGCGGGGCGTATTTCATAGGTTGGGGGGTGAAACCCGAAGATCCGCTCGTAATCTTCCAGGCGGCGGCGGTATTCACCCATGGCGGCCTCGGGGATAATCGTGTAGGTGCAGCCGCCGAAACCCTGGCCGGTCATCCGGGAACCAATGATCCCCTCGATCTCCTGGGCGCGCTTTACAAGCCAGTCTATTTCGGGACAGGACACTTCGTAGAGATCCCGCAGGCTTTCATGGGAATGGAACAACACCTTGGAAAGCAGGGGGAAATCCTGCCGTTTCAGGGCGTCTTCGGCCTCGTAAATCCGGTGAATTTCCTGGACGACATGCATGGATCGCCGCCGTACTTCCTCGGGCAGATCCCCCATGGATTCCACCAGATCCGGCGCCGCGTAATCCTTGAAACTAGTGCCGGGTTTTTTCCGGGAAAGAATTTCCAGTCCCTTTTTAAGATCCTGCCGGCGATGTTTCAGCTCGTCCTCAACCACCACTTGCCGGGGTACCCGGGAGTCCATCACCACGATTTTATACTTGGAAAGGGGGAATTTGATCCGCCGCACCGCCATCTTCGCCTCATCCACCACCAGGAAGCTGTCTTTTTTGGCATGAAACATGATAAGGTAATCCACCGGACTGATAGGTTTCCCGAAAAAGGCGGAAGATGTAGCAAGCAAACGATTCAGCAGTTCCTTGTCGCTAATGGGGGCCTTAAAAAAACCCTTGAGGGCCACCGCGGAGGCCACTTCAATGGCGGATGAAGCGGCCAGCCCCACTTGCTGGGGAATATCCCCCACCAGGATAAAATTGAGGCCCTTCACGGGGTAGTCAAGGTCGGCAAAAACCTGTATCGCCACCTTGATATAATTTGACCATCTATCTTCCCGCTTATATTTCAGATTGATAAGGGTGGTCCGCTTCCGTTCTCCCAGATCCGCCGCAAAAAAGCGGAGAGAATTGTCCCTTCGCATACTCACCGAAACCCGTATATGCCGGTCGATGGCGGAAGACAGGAACAAACCCGCCTCGCTTTCACCATGCTCACCCAGGTAATGAATCCGGCCAGGCGCTTCGGCAATGACAACAGGTTCGGGTCGGTCGGCGTCTATATCGTATTCCGTACGGTGGATCTGCCCGATGTCCAACATATAGTAAAAACCCTCTCTTGCCATATCTTATAAGAAAAATCGGGTTTGTTCAATAAAATTAGTAATAAAATTTCCGGTATCTACAAAAAATCAGCCCTTAACCCGGAAACTCAGCCGCTGTATCGGGGAAGGGCCAAACCGGAGCACCGCCTCCCGGTGGGCTTTTGTAGGGTAACCCTTATGCTTTTCGTAGCCGTATTGGGGGTAAAGCGCCGCAAACCGCTCCATTTCCCGGTCACGGGCGGTCTTTGCCAGAATAGAAGCGGCCATCACCTCCGGGATTTGGGCATCCGCCTTGACCAGGGCTTTACAGGGGATGGGGATGTCCGGGACGTAAAGGCCATCCACGATAGCTTCCAGACCGGCAGTGTCGAGGCCGGGATAGGCAGCCCGCATGGCTTCAAAGGCACGCTTCATGGCAAGGAGGCTGGCCTGGAGGATGTTGATGTCATCGATTTCCTGGTGGGCGGCCCAGCCAATGCCCCAGGCCAGGGCGCCTTCCATAATGGTCGTCCGGGCGGCTTCCCGTTTATGTTCGCTTAGCGCCTTGGAATCACCCAGGATGTTCCGGGGGAAGGCCGGGGGCAAGACCACTGCGGCGGCGCAGACCGGGCCGGCAAGGGGGCCGCGGCCGGCTTCATCAAGGCCGCAGATCATTGACCGGCTCCACCGGCCTTGCGGGGATAACCGGCGTTACTGCCTCCGCATGAGACCCTGCCGAGTTGGATGGCCCACGGTGAACCGGGCCGCCTTTACCGCCCTTCAGCACATCCAAAACAGGCCGCAGTTCGGGGTCGGCGGCGTAGTAATGGGTTTCCAGTTCCTCCGCGGTCAGGCCTATCAGTTCGTGGCTCATATAGTGTATCCACCGGTCTTCATCGTTGACGGAAAGGTCATGTTTGCGGCACCAGTAATCGGGCTGGATGGGCAGTTGTTCCGGTTTATCGTAAAAATACTTGTAGTCGTGAACCGCCACCTTGATGTCATCCCGGGGTATCCCCTTTTCCAGGATGATCCCGGTGAGGTGGTTGATGGTCTTGCCGGAATCAAAAATATCATCCACCAGCAGTACCCGGTCACCGATACGCAGGTGTTCCGGCGCATAGGTCCAGCCCTCAACCTTCACCTGATCCGACTCCCGGACACCGGTGTAGGAGCGGGCCACCACGGCGGCATAATAGACCGGACGGTCGCCACGGCGGACTATCTTGAAGTATTCGCTTATTAGGTTGCCCAGGTAGGCGCCGCCCCGGAGGGACACGTAGATAACATCGGGGATGAAGCCGTCATGATAAATACGGCGGGCCAGTTTCAGGGCGTTATTGCGGACCACATCGTAGGGGAGAAATTCCTTAATCATGAGCGTATTGTAGCGTATTTGCGGGGGAATTTCCAGCATTGAAATAAATACAAATGAGGATGTTCAGGGTATGATAAACCGGGCACGAAATACACGGATTTAAGGGCCTTCGTCAGTACTCAAATTCACTGTCGCCGATAAATTCCCGGAGGATGCTCTGCCCCGGCACATACTGGGGGGGGATGGGGGCGAAGTTTTCCAGGAAGGCCAGGAGCCGCACCGTTTCTGCGTATTCGCTCATGTTGGGTTTCACCATGCGGAGTTGGGGTTCGGCGATAATTTTCAGCACCGCCAGTTCGTAGTCCAGGGCGGAGTTGAAGGCCATATCGGCGCTTTCCTGGAAGGGGAAAATGTGTTTCCGTTCCCCCGCCTGAACACTGGGCCACATACGGATGGTTCCCGCGGCATCCTTACCCCGGAACTGGTAGTCACGAACGATTCTGCGCAGGAGGCGGTTGTCGCTGGTAGGGATGCGGTTGTGGTCGTCCAGGTTAAGCTGGGTAAGGGCGGATACGTAGACCTTGAACTTTTTGTCGGCGGGGATCTGGGCGGTTAGGGCGTCGTTCAGGCCGTGGATGCCCTCAATGACGAGGATGGATCGCCTGCCCATGCGTATCCGCTTGCCGCCGCCCTTTTCCCGGGGGCGGCCATTCTTAAAATCAAAACTGGGGAGTTCCACTTCCCCGCCTGAAAACAGGGTGAGGAGCTGTTCGTTCAGTTGGGGTACGTCCAGGGCTTCCAGACATTCAAAGTCGGGCTGCCCCTTTTCATCCAGGGGGGTATCGGCGGTGCCCCGGTAGTAATCATCCAGACTGATGGCGATGGGATCCATGCCCAGAACCTTGAGCTCAATGGAAAGCCGCTTGGCGGTGGTAGTCTTCCCGGAACTGGAGGGCCCGGCGATTAACACTATTCTCACCGATTCCCTGCGCGCATAAATACTGTCGGCAATTGCGGAAAGCTTTTTTTCCTGGAAGGTTTCGGCGATGCGGATATAGTCACGGATAGTGCGGCCTGCAACCAGCCGGTTGAGATGCCCCACCGCGTGGACACCGATGATGCGCCCCCAGCGTTTGTATTCATGGTATACCGAAAAAAGCCCGGGCTTGTCCTCGAAGGGATCAATCACCGGAAAGCGGCCCGAGGCGGGGAAGCGCAGAAGAAAACCATTCTGATAAGGAAAGAGTTCAAACACCGACAGTATTCCTGTGCGGACAACTAAGGCTTCAATGTAGAGATCGGTGAAGCCCTTGCACTGATTGACCCGTATCCGGGACTCGCTGCGGTGCTCCAGAAGCATACTGGTATCGGATTGCTTATTCTTTTCAAATTCCGCCAATGCATCGGAGTAGGATAGGTATTTACAGTTGATAGGGACATTCTCTTCGATGAGAGCCCGCATCTTCGCCGCCAGAGCTTCCATTTCACCCGCCGCGGGTTTTTTTTCATCAGCAAAGGTGTAGTAGTAGCCGTTCCCCAGGGAATGCCCGATGCGGAGGCTCCTGTCGGGAAAGAGTTCCCATGCGGCCAGGGCCAGGAGAAAGGCCAGGGAACGGCGGTAGACCATAGCGCCATCATGGCTGTCCAGGGTAATCGGATCCAGAAATGAGTGGATTTCTACCCGGGTGGAAAGGGGCAGTATCTGGTTGTTAATTCTAGCCGCCACGATCTTATCACCGGGTTTGGCGGAGGTGATCCCGGAGAGCAGGTACTCCGCCGTGGAGCCCACCATCCCCTCTTGGAATCCGTTAGGAAAATTCACTTCTACCCTACTCATGATCGACTATAAATCTCCCAGGTATGCCTGAATCAAATCCAGCTTTAACTGCCGGAGCCCTTCGGTGATAGAAACTTTGTAGACATGGGGGTTAAGGAGCCGTTTGTAGCTGCTGTCAAAGGTGTCCAGATCCGCCCTGACATGGGCGCGTATTGTTTCCAGAGACGGCAATGGCGATGCCAGCGCGCCCTTTTCCAACCGGAGCTTGAGCAGGGGTTCCGCCGCCCCTTCAAGGGTATGATAGAAATGCCGGTAGTCCGCCGCCGGGTGCCAGAAAATATAGCGGTTCCCCTTTTCCAGAACATCAGGCTTGCCATCATCCAGGCCGCCGTCCTCAAGGCCGTAGGTCTCCAGACCTAACACATCCGCCACGGACATACCCTGGGCATCCCTTAGCCGCCACACCTGTTTCAGCCCGGGGTTAGTGGTCTTTTCGGGGTTGTCCGAAAACTTGATGGTGGGCAAGAACTTCCCGGAGGCATCCTCCCGGGCGGTCAGTTTATAGACCCCGGAAAAGGCCGCCTCGTCGCCGCCGGTCACCATCCGGGTTCCTACCCCCCAGGAGTTTATGGGCGCCCCCGCATCGGTAAGGGTCTGGATGATGTTCTCGTCAAGGTCATTGGATACCGCAATCTTCGCATTGGGGAAACCCGCGTCATCCAGCAGTTTCCGCACCTGCACTGAAAGATAATCCATGTCACCGGAATCCAGGCGGACGCCGAAATTCTTCCCCTGGGCCGCCAATCGTTTGCCCACCTTAATGGCGCTGGGGGTTCCGCTCCGCAGGGTATCGTAGGTATCGATGAGGAACACCGGAAATTCCGGGTAGAGATCCGCGTAGGACTGAAAAGCCGCCTCCTCGTTGGGGAAGGCCATGATCCAGGAATGGGCCATGGTTCCCAGCACGGGGATGCCGTATTCCTTCCCCGCCAGCACATTGGAGGTACCGAAGGCGCCGCCGATAAAAGCCGCCCGGGAGGCGGACATGGCCCCATCCGGTCCCTGGGCGCGGCGGAGGCCGAACTCCATCACCGAACCCTTGTCCGCGGCAAGCCACACCCGGGCAGTCTTGGTGGCAATGAGGCTCTGGAAGTTGACGATATTGAGGAGCATCCCCTCGATGATCTGGCATTCGATAAGCCTGCCGGAAATGCGGATCAGCGGTTCCTGGGGAAAAACCACCGTGCCTTCATCCATAGCCCAGAGGGAGCCGGAGAAGTGGAAATCCTTTAAGTAATCCAGAAAGGGCTTTTCAAAAAATTTGAGACCCTCCAAATAGGCAATGTCCCCGGCGGAAAAGGTAAAGTTCCGCAGGGTTTCCAGGAGCGGCCCCAGACCGGCAAAGATGGAAAAACCCCCGTCGAAGGGGTGGCGGCGGAAAAACATCTCGAAGATAGCCCGCTTGTCCATATCGTTTTTCCAATAGCCCTGGGCCATGGTGAGGGAATAAAAGTCGGTAAGTAACGCCGAGTTTATCATCATGTTACCTCCTCCTATGTGAATATTATAATAGCATACCATGGAAACAGAAAATTTTGCATATGTAAAGCCCCTCTTACAGGAAGTACTGTGCCCGGCACCAGTGCGACACGAAGTCGCTTGATATAGCTGACTAAGATAAGGAGGTAACGAAAACTTAAATCCTTTGGTCCCCCCATCCATTTGGGGTGATGCTACCCGCAGGTGCGTAACTGGTAACGGTTGGGTGCTAAGCTGCGGGGACAACGCGGTAAACGGATACCCCTATTCCGGTAACGCAAGCATAAAGGGTATGTCATGAGCAGACTAAACGAACAATCGGAAGGCTCGTTAGGCACAACAAGCGAAAAGGGAGTGATACGCTTGAACTAAAAAAAGTAAGGGTTCGTATCCGGCTCTTTGGTGCGGGACGGATAAAATGGACAGGAAACCCCGGGCTAAAGATTGGCTCTAAAACATACTGAACTGGTAATCAAGCGGAACGTGGTAAACCCGATG
>BNUR01000024.1 GCA_025997495.1 Spirochaetia bacterium
AACGAGGGGGGCAGGGTAGTGCCGTGGGGGGGAGAACCAGAAAAGAGAGCGGAATGGGCGCTGCGGGCGCTTGGGATGGGACTTATGAAGCGGGCGGCGAAAACAACCCGCCCGACAAATCCGCCAGGGGTTGGGTGGGGGCGTTTGGTGGCGGTTACTTCATAGGCCATGGGGAGGAGTATAGACTGGTTTGAAAAAAAAATAAACCCGGAGCAGGGGGGACAGGTTGAGGTCGGGGGCTATTCCCGCTCCCTTTTTTGGATTTTCAACAGGGTATCCGAATGTTCCACTAAACAATGTTTTAAAAAATCGTCAAGCTCATTATAAATGGTGATTAACCGTTCAAGCTGAATGTCGGGGGGCGGGGCGGCAAACATTTCACCTTCACCTTTCAAAATCCAATCCTTGCTGACGTTAAACCGGGATGAAATCAGTTGGATAATCCGGTCACTGGCCTCCCGGTGGCCTAATTCAACTTCCCCATATAAACCCTGGCTTATGTATATATGTTTTGAAAATTTACGTTGTGAAAGATCTAATACCGTTCTAAGTTTTTTTAATCGTTGATGTATCTGTTCCATATTTTCTATTTGAAGTTACCGGAAAATCGGGGATTATTCAATGTTCCCTGTTTCCACCGGATGTGTATATTTTATCATACACACCTGTTTCTTTTTTATACCCCTTTACAGATTTCTTAATATGACTTAATATCTATCTTTATAATGACCGAAATCAAGTCATGCATAAAAAGTGAGGATAAAATAATGGTAAAGGACGATGAATTCGACACGTTATGCCTGAATTACCGGGATTTGGATAGGGGGAAAAAGGAAAAACTAGTGTGGATAGGGGAGCAGCTATTGACCATTAAGAAGTCAATAGATAGTGAGGTTTCTGCCCCATTCGCAGATAAAATCGAGCGGCTGGAAACCAATTGCGTCACTTAACCCCTCTTTTTGAGGGTTTGCCATATCGTCGGCGGACATTATACGCAAAGGAGGTTTCTTGTGAGTGTGATACCCGTATTCGTACGGCTACCCATATAAATTGACGGCGGGAAAGACCGCAAGGAGACAACATGAAAAAGACTTTGAAAAAGGGGCATGGATTAGGTATGGGCATTGCCGCATTGCTGACAGCGGCGCTGTTCATCTTTGCGGGGTGCGACGATGGCAGCACAGACTCGCCCCCGCCCCCGCCCGATCCCCTCCAGACATGGACGGCGGTAAGCGACAGCACATTCAACAGCAGAGGCGACAACATCAGGGGCATCGCCTTCGGCGGCAGTACATTCGTAGCGGGCGGGTACTCCGGCAGTATGGTGTATTCGTCTGATGACGGCGTAAGCTGGCTGTCGGCCAGCCCCTTCGGCAGGGACTACATCTACGGCATCGCCTACGGTGGCGGTAAATTCGTAGCGGTCGGGGGCAGCGGCACGATGGCGTATTCGTCTAATAACGGCGTAAGCTGGGCGGTGGCCACCAGCCCCTTCACTAGCAACGACTTCATCATGGGCATAGCCTACGGCGATGATACATTCGTAGCGGTCGGGAACGGAGGCAAGATGGCGCATTCGTCTGACGGCGTAAGCTGGACGGCGGCCACCAGCCCCTTCGGTAGTAGCGACAGCATCATGGGCATAGCCTACGGCGGCGGTACATTCGTAGCGGTCGGGGACGGAGGCAAGATAGCGTATTCGTCTGATGCCGGCATAAACTGGACGGCGGTAACCACCAGCACTTTCAGCAGCACCGGCATCAACGGCATAGCCTACGGCGGCGGTACATTCGTAGCGGTCGGGGACGGAGGCAAGATAGCGTATTCGTCTGATGCCGGCATAAACTGGACGGCGGTAACCACCGGCCCCTTCACTACTAGCTACGACTCCATCAGGGGCATAGCCTACGGCGGCGGTAAATTCGTAGCGGTCGGGGGCAGCGGCAAGATGGCGTATTCGTCTGACGGCATAAACTGGACGGCGGTAACCACCAGCACTTTCAGCAGCGGCATCAACGGCATAGCCTACGGCGGCGGTAAATTCGTAGCGGTCGGGGGCGGCCATATTGCATATTCCGGTGCGCTGGAATAGCGAAAGGGACTGCCGTTAAGCAGGATATTCGAGCGGGAGGGGAACGGCCCCTGGGGCTGAAACCCTTCCCGCTGGTTGGAAGATAAGGAGAAAATGAAAAATGAAAGTAATAATGCTAAGAGGACCTGGTAGTTGTGGGAAAACAGAAACACTAAATATCGTATATAATCATTTGTTTGCAAGATCCGGCACATCTATAATAACTCCAAAATCTCAATTGGGAAAAGATCCCAGAGATTTTGAAACAGTCCTTAATTATGGGGGAGTAAAAGTTGCTATTTTTACTATGGGGGATTTTTCGATATATGTAGTAAATGCCATGCAAAAATACTCTGTTATAGCAGATGTGTTGATAATCGCATGCAATTCAAAATTTTCAAGACCTATTGCCGCTATGAATAATTATACGCCACATGCCATTGTACCAAAAACCAGACAACCTATAATTGCTCAACGGCCTATAGACGATCAAAATGCTGCGAATAAAATAATTACATCAATATAGCAAAGGAAGCCCAAAGGCGCCTGGCACTCATTTGTGTGCAAACGCATGGGTGACAGGCACCCGAAATGGGCCGCCATTAAGCAGGATTTTGAGCGGGAGGGGAACGGCCCCTGGGGCTGAAACCCTTCCCGCCGGGTTGGGAAGAGAAGGAGAAAACAATGGCCAACATAGTCGTTCCGGCAATTCCTGAAAAGGTCAAGAATAAAACATTTTGCGCTTCTGACATTAAGTGGCACCCATTTGGTAACTCCCATCGGCAATAAGGTAATTCCAAGTCCCTATGGATCAATTTCACTCTGGCCCGGAAGATGGGTAAAAGTGATTGCAATGACTAATTTTTTCTTCTGAAACCGGGCTTGCTTTGCCGGACTTATTGGGGTATACTCCAATATCAGGGAGACTTACGTGGAGACGATAACCAGGATAGTTGAATCGGACGATTTGGCGGCGTTGCAACGTATCGGCTGGTCTATTAAACGGCAGGCAAGTTCACATGGATATACAGATTGAGTTTGATCCAACTGCGTTTAAGCACAATATAACCGAAGAAAATATCCGCTGGGCTTTGCGGAATCATCTTGCCGATGGGCTCATTGAAGAAGATGATGAGAATAAATACATTGCTATCGGATTTGACCGCTCCGGCAATTTGCTGGAAATATTGTATAACCATATACGTGAAGATACGATAAAAGTTTTTCACGCCATGCGATGCCGAAAACAGTTTTATGCCCGATTGGGATTGTAGGAGAACCAAATGAACGGAACCAAAGAGATGAAAGACCTGACCCATGAGGAATATGACGCTTTAGACGAGCGCTGGACCGCAACAATCCCCAAAGTCAACTTTTCCAAGCCCGGCGTTTTCGCCCAACAGCAGGCGCTTCTTGGCGCCCTTGACGCTGTTTCGGCTACATACCTTGTGTCCCGCGCCGAGGCGGATCACAAAACCCCCGCCGAAATCATCGGCCAGTTGGTGCGCGAAAAAATAACCGCCCAAACCGCCTAACGGGGTTGGCAGATGAATTAGATAGGGTAGAAAAAGCGCCTGACACCCGGAATAGATTGCCGGTTTTATATAGAGCATATGAACCAAATTCACTCTGGCTCCTATCGGCGGCAGGGAACTCCGGGTTCCAGGCCGCCCGATCCCCGGTTCCTAAAGTAAATCAGGAACTATTAGAGAAATTCAGAAATGGGTTTATTGACATAAAAGAGCAGATACGGAAAAAGGCCGCAGAGGGCTATCATTTTGATTTCGATGTCCAGAAGTATCTAAACGGTTCAATGACCGAAGACGATTGGCAACAATTTTATAAAATGGAAATGTAACATTTGCGTCAAGATAGGTTCTGCTTTTGACCATCCTTATGATTGCCGTTCAGCTTCAATTTCAGCTAAAATTTCATCACAGGATTTTAACCGAATTCGGTTCGAGGCTTAAAAGAACCGTTTTTGATATCAGTATTGTCCGGTCTTGTTTTAATGGCACTTGTTTCCACAACTTACTTCTAAGATAATATACAATCGATTATACCATTTAGCAATATGGGAGAGCGGATTATGAAGGTTCTTGTTTTTGGCTCACTAAACATCGATTTAATTTTTTCCGTGGATCACATCGTAGAGGGCGGTGAAACCATCAGTAGTTCCTCCCTGGTTAAAAGCGCCGGCGGGAAGGGGGCCAACCAGGCGGCGGCCCTGGCCAAGGCCGGCATGGATGTCTATATGGCGGGAAAGGTGGGACAGGACGGGCAATTTCTGCTTACCCTGCTGGAATCCTACGGGGTGAATACCGGGGCGGTACGGGTCTACGAAGGGGCCTCGGGCCAGGCCTTAATCCAACTGGACAAAACCGGCCAGAACGCCATCGTACTGTACGCCGGGGGCAATGCCGCCATAACTATTGATGAAATTAACCGTACCCTGGAGGATTTCGGCGAAGGGGATTGTATCGTATTACAAAATGAAATTGTGTTCACCGGGGAAATTATGAAGGCCGCCCATAAACGGGGTCTCCGTATCTGCCTTAATCCCTCCCCCTACGATGAAAAAATAGCAGCCCTGCCCCTGGATCTGGTGAATATTCTTTTTGTCAATGAAATTGAGGGCGCCGCCCTGGCAGGTTCTTCCCGGGACGGGGAACCGGTAGGTTCCAGACCGCCGGAGATCCTCGGCAGCCTGACCGGGCGTTTTCCCAAGGCCGAAATCATCCTGACCGCCGGAAGGGAGGGGGCCTATTACGGTTTTGGGGATATCCGGGAACGGGGGAACATTGTGGATGTGCCCGTGGTCGATACCACCGGCGCCGGGGATACCTTTACGGGGTATTTTATCGCGGCACGGTACAAACAGTACCCCCTTCAAGCGGCCCTGGACATCGCCTGCAAGGCCGCTTCCCTGGCGGTTTCCCGGAAGGGCGCCATGGAAGCAATACCCCTGGCCGTCGAAGTATTCCCCCCGGAAGAAAGATAGTAAAAAATGAATTAATATGAATTGACAGAATATGGTATACCTTGGTATGCTAAATAAAGAATTTGTTCCGATATTTAAGCTAGGGGTCTATATTGGCATCGGTTCATGAATATAAGCGATTTGAGAACAGCCTGATTTTAAAGGCAAAAAACCTCGTCCGTCTCTTTTGCAGGGGGCTTGTTTCCTCCTTGCAGACTGTCGTCAGGATTCTGACTCGCCGCTATACCGTTGTTTTGGTTCCCCATTCGGAAAAGCGGGTTTACAATATCCATGTAACCGTTTTGTCCATGGCCTGCGCGGCTCTCGTTTTAGTGGGTATCGTGGGAGCCTTTTTCTGGTACGGCGCCTCCTACAGCAGTACCAGGAACGTGCTGGCGGATAAGGACGGCAGGCTGAAGAATACCCAGGCTAGTCTGGATCAACTACGGGATGAAACCTCCCGGCTTTTGCGGACCGCCCGGGGTTTTGAAGCGGCCCTTTCAAATACCCTTTCCGCCCTTGGGGTGGATACCCCGTCAAATAACGCCGCTTCCCCCTCCCTGTCCGGGGATCTTTCCTCCTTCTTCGATATCAAGGAAACCGCCGAGGGCTCCCTCCAGGAGATAAACGATATACGCCGGCTTTCGGAATACCTGGCATCGGCGGTGGAACCGGTCAAGGAAATCGGTACCCTCCTGGATTCCCAGAATGCCCTGCTCACAGAGATCCCCAGCGTCTGGCCCATTAAAGGCGGTATCGGTCATATTTCCATGTTCTTCGGCCAGAATGAGAATCCCTTTACCGGGCAGTATTACATCCATAAGGGGATAGATATGTCCACCTACCGTCAGGGGGACGCCATTGTAGCCGCCGCGGACGGGCAGGTGGTCACCGTAGATTACGACGCCACGGGCTTTGGCAACTACGTCATAATTAAGCATAAACACGGGTTCTACACCCGGTACGGTCACATGCAACTCTTCCGGGTACATACGGGGCAGCGGGTGCAGCAGGGGGAAACTATCGGCTACATCGGAAACACCGGGCTGAGTACGGGTCCCCATCTGCATTACGAAGTTCATATCGGCAGTGATGTGGTGGACCCCTTCAAGTACCTCAATATCCGCTCCAGCATCGCAAAAAGCGTACGGTAAACCTGGAGGGATCGCCGCGTGTCCAACGGAAGGAATGACGATTTTTCCATAAATACCATATTGGGTCCCGGCGCATTGGTTTCCGGTGACATCGAATCCGGCGGTTTTACCCGGGTAGACGGTAGTATCCGGGGAAACCTGACCGCCAAAGGCCGGGTAGTGGTGGGTGAAAAGGCCCGGATGAAGGGCAACATCTCAGGCACCGCGGTGACCATCGGCGGGGTGATACACGGCAACATCCTGGCCAGTGAGCGAATCATCATCCTCAATACCGGGCTGGTTCTGGGGGATGTTATCACCCGGCGCATCCAGGCGGACGATGGCTGTCTGGTTCACGGTAAAATAACGGTTTGCCAGGGCGATGAAGCCTGGGATAAGGCCGTAGCCGAGTACCGGGACGCCCAGGGGGTAAAGTTCGCCCTTTCGGGATTATCATTTCGTTCGAAAAAAGACCGTGGGACCGGTAAACAGCCCGAAGAAACCAAAAACCAGAGCTCCGGCGACCTGAAGTCCGGCGAACCAAAATTCAATGGATAAAGTTGACATCCCCGGCGGCAGCCTGCCTTTTTTTAACCCCGCCGCCTATACCACTGCCCGGGCGGAGGTCAGGGATAAGGGCGCCGTAAAGCCCCCTAAAAAGACCCCCTTCTCCCGGCTGCTTGAAACGCGGAGTACGGCGGCGGCGGAAGCAGAGGCGCTGTCCAGCTATCCCCCCTCGGAAGAAGCGCTCCAGAAACTGCTGGATGATGTACACAGTGCCGGGGATACCCTGAAACAGCGGCCCCTGGCGGAGGAAATTAAGCAGTACAAACAGGCGGTACGGCAGTTTTTACACTATTTGATGGAGAATGGGTATACGGTAAAGACGGAAAGCTACCTGTTTAACCACGAAAAACGCCGTAAGGTGCAGATTGAGGTGGTGGATCAAAAGCTGGAACAACTGGCTGCGGGTCTCTTTTCGGGCCAGATTGGACAGGTTGAACTCCTGGCCCGGCTTGATGAGATTACCGGACTCCTGGTAGATTTGATGCAGTAGCACTATGGTGCGGAAGGACAGGTCATGGCCCAATCCGATGATTACGATGATATAAGTGATATTTCCGACCTTGAGGACAAACCCTCCGAGGAGGGCCTTGAAGAAACCGATGTAATCCTTGCGGCCGGAGCAGATGCCTTAACGCCGGACACCCCGGTATACCGCCTCCGGCTCTCCTATTCCAATGAAACCTTCCTTGTCGGCTACAAGGGGGAGCCCCTGAGGAATGGAAGCTGGGTTCTGGTGCCCACCCGCTACGGCAGGGATCTGGCCCAGATAATCGGCCCGGTTCAGCGCAGGAACACGGCGGCTTCCGATGGAAACCAGTCTGCCGGAATTCAGTCTGCCGGAATTCAGTCCGCAGTTTCCCGGATTGAACGGCCCGCCACCAAGGATGACCTGGATAAACGGGCCTATAACCGGCAGCAGGAAGCGGATGCCTTCCTAATTTGCAAGGAAAAGATCGCCGCCCACCGGCTGGAGATGAAACTGGTATCAGTTCATTATCTATTAGAGGAAGCCAAGATTCTGTTCTTCTTTACCGCAGAAAACCGGGTGGATTTTCGGGAATTGGTAAAGGATCTGGTAAGCATTTTTAAGTCCCGGATAGAACTCCGGCAGATAGGGGTTCGGGACGAATCCCGGGTGGTAGGCGGCCTTGGGGTCTGCGGCCGCGCCTACTGCTGCCACGCGGTTTCGGACAAACTAAAACCGGTCTCCATAAAAATGGCCAAGGATCAAAACCTTTCCCTCAACTCCATGAAAATATCCGGCTCCTGCGGCCGCCTCCTCTGCTGCCTCTCCTATGAGCATAACTTCTACAACGAACAGCGCCGGCTTACCCCCCAGGAGGGCTGCAGGATCTCTTACGAAGAAGCCCTCTGGAAAGTGATAGAGGTCAATGCGGTGATGGGCTCCGTAAAACTAAGCGTCGAAGACGGGCGGCAGATAACCCTCCCCGCCGCCAGGTTTGAAAAAATTGAAGGAAAATGGCAAATCCGAAAAAATTAGTTATTGCGGCATTAATCGCTTGACAGTTTTTTAATTCTATGCTAACCTAAGTATGATTTTCAGGGCGGGGTGAATGCGGAAAACGTTGATGTTTTTCTGTGTAATTCCCGACCGGCGGTTATAGCCCGCGACTTCGGCATCGTTAAGAAAGCCGAACTGAACCGGTGAAATTCCGGCGCCGACGGTATAGTCCGGATGGAAGAAAATGAATTGCGTCCTTTTCCTAAGAACCATTTGTTTCAGGAAAAAGACGGTTTCTTTTTCGAAAACAGCGCCCTTAAGGAATTTCGTCCTTAGGGGCTTTTTGTTTTCTGCGGATCGATCCTTCCCCTCCTTGAAAATCCTAGGAGTCGTCTATTACTAATTTTTCAGACTTCGACCATTACTGCATGAAACGGGCTCTGGTCCTGGCACGGCGGGGGATGGGGAAGACCTCCCCTAACCCCATGGTGGGGGCTGTTATCGCCCGGGATGGGCGGATCATCGGTGAAGGCTGGCATCGGCGCTACGGGGGGAAACATGCCGAGGCGGAGGCGGTGGGATCCTGTCTGGTTGCGGGAGAGAACGCCAACGGGGGGACCCTGTACTGCACCCTGGAGCCCTGCTGTTTTACCGCGCCGGATAAACATCAGCCGCCCTGCACAGAACTGGTTATCAAAAACGGTATCCGGCGGGTGGTGATTGCCGGCCTCGACCCCTTCAGACGGGTGAACGGGGCGGGCGCGGCGATACTGCGGGAGGCGGGGATCGTCGTGGAGACGGGGCTCTGCGCAGAGGCGGAGGCGGAGCTTAACCGGGGATACTATGCCTTTCAGCAAAAGGGACGGCCCTTTGTTCACCTGAAGATCGCCCAGACCCTCGACGGGAGGATCGCGGCGACTAAGGTCGCTACGACTAAGGTCGCTGCACCTGAAGGTGCTTCGCCTAAAGCCGCGGCGGGGGACCGGTGGATCACCGACGAGGCGGCGCGGAAGATTGTGCACCGGATGCGGGCGGAATATGACGCGGTGCTGGTGGGCCGGGGGACTGTCCTTGCGGATGACCCGGAGCTTACAGTGCGGCTGGTACAGGGGCGGAACCCCCTGCGGGTGATATTGGATTCGCGGCTGGGCTTGAGCGATGAGGCGAAGGTTCTGGGGCTGCCTGACCGGGAGAAGACGGTGGTGGTATACGCCGAAGCGGAGGCTGACCGGGCAGCAAAACTGCGGGGTATGGGGGTGGAGGCGATTTGCCTGCCCGGAATGCCGCTGGGAGCAGTGCTGGATGCCCTGGGAGCGCGGGGGGTCAGGTCGGTACTGGTGGAAGGGGGGGAGCAGGATTTTCAGTTCTTTCCTGCGGGAAGGGCTTTGGGACAGGATTACGGTGTTTATCGCCCCCATCATACTGGGAGACGGGGTCGGCGCAGTAGAGGGGCTTGGCAGTACCGCGATTCGGGATGCGCTGCGGCTGGGGAACGTATCCTATAGAAGGATCGGGGATCAGTTGTTATTTGAGGGGAACCATGTTTACGGGAATTGTTGAGGAGATGGGAACGGTGCTGGCGGTTGTCCGGGAAACCGGCAGGACGCGCCTTACCATTGCTGCGGAGCGGGTGTTGGAAGGGACCGGCCTGGGGGATTCCATCAATATAGAAGGGGTATGCCAGACCGTTGCGGATCTGGATAAGAACAGTTTTTCTGTTTTTACCCTGGCGGAAAGTTTGAGGAAAACTACCCTGGGCTTGCTGCGGCCCGGAGACAGGGTAAACCTGGAACGGGCGCTGCGGCCGGATTCCCGAATGGGGGGCCACATGGTACAGGGCCACGTAAGCTGCACCGTGCCCATCCGGGAACTGCGCCGGGAAAGCGGGAACGTCTATCTTTCGGTGGAAATTCCCGAAGAACAGATACGCTACTGTGTCGCCGAGGGGTCCATCGCCCTGGACGGGGTAAGCCTGACCATTGCGGAGATCCGGGGGCGCCTGGTGCGGGTAAACATCATCCCCGGTACCTTCGGGGGGACTACCCTGGGATACAAAAAAACAGGGGGGCTTATGAATCTGGAAACAGATATTATCGGGCGGTATGTGGAACGGCTGCTGGCGCGGGGTGCGCCGGATGCGGGGAAACTCAGTGCGGAACGGCTCATTGAGCTTGGGTATTAGTTATAGAAGTTTTTTATTGAAGGAGAAAACATGAAAGCTATTTTTGCGGATATTGAAGAGGCGGTGGAGGATATCCGGCAGGGGAAGATGCTGGTGGTCACCGATGACGAGGATCGGGAGAACGAGGGGGACCTCATCATGGCGGCGGAAAAGGTTAGTCCCGAGGCGGTGAACTTTATGGCCATCTACGGCAAGGGGCTTATCTGCCAGGCGATCACCTGCGCGCGGGCCGGGGAACTGGACCTGCCCCCCATGACCACGGAGAATACCTCCGCCAACACCACGGCCTTTACGGTGAGTGTGGATGCCGCGTGTACCTCCACGGGCATATCCGCCTTTGACCGGGCCGCCACCATCAGGGCCTTGGTTGACCCCGTTACGAAGAGCGCAGATTTATTGAAGCCGGGACATATCTTCCCCCTTATTGCCCGGGACGGCGGGGTACTGGCGCGGGACGGCCACACCGAAGCTGCGGCGGACCTGGCGCGGCTTGCGGGGCTTACCCCCTCAGGGATACTGTGCGAGATCCTGGCCGCCGACGGGCGGATGGCGCGGCTCCCCCAACTGGAAGTATTCGCGAAGCAGCATGGCCTGAAGCTGATCACCGTGGCGAGTTTGATCCGCTGGCGGCGGGAGCATGAAGGGGATGTCAAGACGGAAGGGGCGCTGCCAAAACCGGCAGTGCCGGCGGTTACGGACCTACCGGTCCGCACGGATCTACTGATCCGAAGGCTTGCGGAAAGTCGGCTGCCGACCCAGGCGGGAAACTTCCGTATGATCCTCTACGATAACCCCGAATGTCCCCGGCAGCCCCACCTGGCACTGGTTTCGGAGGCCCCCTTTAAGGCCGAAGACGCCCTGGTGCGGGTCCACTCGGAATGTTTCACCGGGGAGGTTTTGCGGTCCGGGCGCTGCGACTGCGGGGACCAATTGACAGAATCACTGCGCCGGGTGGCGGCGGAAGGGGGGGTGGTAATCTACCTGCGGCAGGAGGGGCGGGGAATCGGCCTGACGGAGAAGATAAAGGCCTATGCGCTGCAGGACACGGGGCTGGACACGGTGGACGCCAATATCAGGCTGGGACACGGGCCGGACGAGCGGGACTACGCCGCTGCCGCAGCGATACTGCGGGACCTGGGCATACCGGGGATACGGCTCATGACCAACAACCCCGCCAAGGTGGAGGCCCTGAACGCAGCGGGGATTCGTATCAACGCACGGGTGCCGGTGGAAGTCCGGCCGGGGAAAGAAAACAGGAAGTATCTTGCGGCGAAGAAGGTCCGGTTCGGACACAAGCTGGAATATGTATAAGGATGAGGAGCGCAGTATGTATACGGAAATTATTGGTACTTTAAACGGAACGGGTAAACGGTTCGCCCTGGTGGTGAGCCGGTTTAACGATTTTATCACTTCCCGGCTGCTGGAAGGGGCGCTGGACTGCTTTGCCCGCCACGGCGGTACGGAGGAGGACCTCACCGTGGTCCGGGTCCCCGGGGCCTTCGAGATACCCCTGACCGCGGCGAAGCTGGCAAAACAGGGGAGCTACGATGCGGTGATCTGTCTGGGGGCGGTTATCCGGGGCTCAACTCCCCACTTCGACTATGTGGCGGCGGAGGCATCCAAGGGGATCGCCCAAGCGGGGATGGCCTCGGGGATACCGGTGATCTACGGGGTCCTTACCACAGACACCATTGAGCAGGCGGTGGAACGGGCAGGAACCAAGGCGGGGAACCGGGGCTGGGACGCCATGGTATCCGCCCTGGAAATGGCGGAACTCTTCAGGAACATCGGCGGCTAATCCGGGCGGGTCCGGCTAATGCGGCGTTTTAGCCACCTCGCAGATACGCCGGGCCATTTTTTCCAGGGACACCTGCTCCTGCACATGCCCCAGTTCAAAGGCCACCCGGGGCATACCGTAAACCACCGCAGACGCTTCGTCCTGGCCCAGGGTCAGCCCCCCTTCTTTATAGATAGTTCCAAGCTGCGCCGCGCCGTCCCGCCCCATGCCGGTCATGATCACCCCCAGGGCGTGGTTTTGGTATACCAGGGCCACGGAAGCGAAAAGCACATCCGCCGAAGGCCGGTGACCGCTTACCTGGGGATCGTCGGTAAGGTGGGCAACTACTCCACCCTCCTGGCGCTGTACCTCCAGGTGTTTGTTCCCCTGGGCAATGAGGATGCGGCCGCTCTGGATGGCGTCCCCCTCTTCGGCTTCTTTTACTTCCAGGGGGCAGAGCCGATCAAGGCTTTTGGCAAATTCGTTGGTAAAGCCCTGGGGCATGTGCTGGACTACCACAATGGGCACTTGAAGATCCTTGTCCAGGCTGGCGAATACGACCCGCAGGGCGTCGGGGCCGCCGGTAGAAATGCCGATAGCGATAATTTGCGTATTGCCGGGCTTGCGGATCGGTACCGGCGGCTTGTGGGGCTCATTGGAGGAGGACATCCCCAGGATGGCGCCCACCGAACCGGGCTTGGAGGCCGTACCGGACAGGGGAGTAAGGGTCTTTGCGGTGAAATCCACCGAGGGGACTACCTTGCGGCCCTGGCTGCGGCGGTACTGGCCGCCATACCCCAGGAGCATGCCCACCAGGGTGTCCTTTACGGTGTGGTTATCCATGGACGCAGAACCGGCGGGTTTCTGGATAAAGTCGCTGGCCCCCAGGGCAAGAGCTTCCATGGTGATGGCGGCGCCCTTTTCGGCAATGGAGGATAGGATGACCACCGGGATGGTGATCCCCAGTTTCTTCCGTTCTTTTAAAAATTCGATGCCGTTCATCTCCGGCATTTCCAGATCCAGCACGATAATGTCGGGGTTAACCCGGGGAATCTTGTCCAGGGCAAAACGGCCGTTCATGGCCTTTTCGGCAACCACCAGGCCCGGAGTTTCTTCTATCATTCTGCCGATGAGGTTACGCATCAGCGCCGAATCATCAACTATTAAAACCGATACGTCTTCAGCCATGACTGCTCCTATAAAAAGGCGGCACTACCCCTACACAAACTTCCGGTAGAGGGTTCCCTCTAATCCTTATACCTGTCCTTACACAAACTTCCGGTAGAGGGTTCCCTCTAATCCCTATACCTGCCCTACACAAACTTCCGGTAGAGGGTTGCCCATTGGGTCTTTACAAACTCAAACTTCGTGGCCATCCCAAAGAGAGATTCCGAATGGCCGATGAACAGAAACGACTTGGAGGCCATGGAGTCGTAGAAACGGTTTACCACGGCGGCCTGGGTGGCTTCGTCAAAGTAGATGATCACGTTCCGGCAGAACACGATGTCCAGGTTGCGCTGCCCCGAATCGTTCTGGAGGTTGTGGTAGTCAAAACGTATTTTTGACCGGATGTCCTCTTTGACCTTATAGCCGCCTTCAACCTTGTCAAAGTACTTTGATAAGTATTTTTCGGGGACGCCGTCTATCCGGCTGTCGGCGTAAAAGCCTTCCTTGCCGGTCATGAGGCATTTCAGGCTGATGTCGCTGGCGGTAATCTCGAATTTCCAGGGCGGGGGCAGAATTTCGCTCAGCAGCATGGCGATGGTATAGGGTTCCTCCCCGGTGGAACAGCCGGCGCTCCAGACTTTGATGGTGGTATTCCCCGAAGCCGGGCTTGCGGCCTTCTTGATCTTCATCAATTCCGGGATAACAAAGTGTTCCAGGGCATCAAAATGGGGCTGGTTACGGAAAAAACGGGTCAGATTGGTGGTAACCGAATCAAGGAAGCTCTTGAGCTCCTCCTTGTCCTTGGAAATGGTGGTAAAATAAGCCCCCAGAGTAAGCCCCGGCTTATTCCGGAGCCGTTCCCTGAGCCTGCCCTCCAGGATTGAACGGTTGGTCTTAGTAAAATTGATACCGCTTTCTTTATAAATAAGGCCCTGGTAACGCTCAAAGTCGGCGTCCGTAAAAACAATCTCATCTGCCATAGATTTATAGTAAGGATGGGGGGAAATAGTGTCAATTGTTCCTGCGATTTTATTTGAAAAACAAGTCGTACAGGCCAATGTATGGCTCCGAATGAAGGCCGCATATATTTGTTGTATTGACTGTTACCTACCGCCGTCATAGAATGGAAAAGTGGGTGACTATATACTAAAAAATTGTTTGGTGGTAAGTGCCGCTAATGGGGTAGAAAACGCCGCTATTCGTGTGGGGAATGGGAAATTGGTTTCCCAGGGATCTGTAGGCGGGGCAAAATCCGTGGATTTGGGGGGGAAATCCTTTGTGTACCCCGCCCTGTTCAACACCCACGATCATCTGCGGGGAAATTACCTTCCCCGTATCGGGCCGAAACCGGGAGAGTTCTACCTAACCTGGCTCCCCTGGGATAATGACCTGAAAGCCTCCGACACCTATGCCGAACGGGCCAACCTTACCGCCGAAGATATGTATACCCTGAGTTCCTACAAAACCTTGTTTTCCGGGGTGACCACCGTGGTCGACCATTTTCCCCATGCCATAAATAAAGAGTTTCTCCCTGCACTGCCTATCCGGGTGCTTCAAAACTACGCCCTGGCCCATGAGGTCTCCTCCTACGAACTAAAGTGGGGGGATGGGGTCGAGATTGAACATCAACGGGCGGTGGAAAACAATTGGCCCTTTATCACCCACCTGGCGGAGGGCTTTGACGAGGAGTCCATGCGGGGACTTGCAACCCTGGAGCATCTGGGTGCCCTGGACCGGTACGATCTCCTTGTCCACTGCATAGGCTTCAGCGATGATGATATAAAGAAAACCGCCAGGGCCGGAGCCAGTATTTCCTGGTGCCCCGCTTCCAATATGCTCATGTTCAACGTAACCTGTAAAATCCGCAAATTCCTCCGGGAAGGGGTTAATGTCACCCTGGGCACCGATTCTACCCACTCCGGTTCCGCGAATATACTGGCGGAAATACACTATGCCCGGGATCTGTACCGGAAGATGTACGGCGAAGACCTGAGCGCCAAAACCATCTTCGAAATGGTAACCTGTAATGCCGCCAGGGCGTTTCTCCTGGAAGACAGTCTGGGCAGCCTGGATACGGGTAAGCTGGCGGATATACTGATACTGCGGGGCCGTGTGGATGACCCCTACGAAAACCTTGTTTCGGCGGACATGAGGGATATCGAATTCCTCTCCCTGGCGGGGAAACCCCTCTACGGGGAACTGCGCTTCCTTGATTTGCTTGGGGGAAAACTGCCCCATGGCTACTCCCAAATTACCGTAGCGGGGCGGCCCATGTTTGCCATCGGGGATCCCGGGGGGTTCTATACCCAGGCCCGGGAAAAGATTGGTTTTAAGAAGGTTCTTGATTTTTTGCCCTTTGAACCGGGGCAGTAGGAAAGAAGGGATGCCGAAGACTGTACAGTACCAGGTTGGCGCCGTTGTTTACTTTCAGGGGGAAAGCAGCGGGGAAAAAATATACCTCCTCAAAAGCGGAATGGTAAACCTGACCTATCAGAACATTGAGACCGGGGCAAATACCAGTGATCCGGTACAGACCGGGGAATTTTTCGGGGTAAAGTCCGCCCTGGGCCGGTATCCCCAGGAAGAAACCGCCATTATTACCGGGGATAGCGCCATTATCGTCTTTACCATCCCGGAATTTGAACAACTGGCCAGCGCAAATACCCGGATCATTATGAAGATGCTCAAGGTTTTTTCCAATCAATTGCGCCGAGTCCACCGGCACATTGCCCATATCATGGTAAAAGCAGGTGATAATCCGGAGGATTCCGAACAGAGTCTCTTTAATGTGGGGCAATACTATCTTAAAAACAATCGCTTTTCCCAGGCCGGGTATATATTTAGCCGTTACCTTACCCATTATCCCTCGGGGAAAAACGCCGCCGAAGCGGTGAAGTACCTGAATTTCCTGCGCACGAAGGGTGTTCAAGGAGAACAGCGCGTCACGGGGACGGCGTTCAAGGAGAACGGTGCGTTCAAGGAGAACGGCGCGTTCAAGGAGAACGGCGCGGCGGCGAAACAGGAGGCATCCGGCGGGGAGGATGGATCCGGCGCTGCCCAGGACTATTACAATGCGACAAGTCTTATTTCCCAGGGGAAATTCCAACCGGCTTTAGAGATTCTGCAAAAAATTCTGGATGCTAACAGGGATCCTGAATACATGGTAAAAAGCAGCTACGAAATTGGCCGCTGTTTCTTTATGCTGCGTAAATTTGACGAGTGCATCCGGCATTTCACTCTCATGTTTACCTCCTATCCCTCGCATCCTAAGATGGGGGACGCGCTCTTTTTTATTGCCCAATCCTATGAAAACCGGGGAAAGAAGGATAAGGCGGAGGCTTTTTACCGGAAGATCCTTTCCATGGTTCCCGACGGCAAGGATCCGATTGCCATAAAAACAAAAAAGGCCCTGACGGCCTTGGAGGGGGTATAATATGGCTGCCGGTAAGGCTGCGGTATCCGGCGGCCTCGCTGCCTTTGACCGTTTTGCCCGTACCTTTGAAGCCGGTGAGATAATTTTCTCCGAATTTGAGCCCGGGGATGCCTTTTATCTGATCCAGGAAGGCCGGGTGGAGCTGGTTAAGGTGGTTGGGGATGTGGAAAAAACCCTGGACATACTCCAGCCTTCGGAAATGTTTGGGGAAATGGCAATCCTGGAGGATTCCCCCCGTTCCGCCACCGCCATTGCCCTGGATAGGGTGCAGGTTCTGGAATTCAACCGGCAAAACTTTGATATTCTTATGGCGGGAAACCCGCAAATTGCTCTGAAGCTGCTCAAGACCTTTGCCCGGCGTCTCTACGACGCAAAACGCAAGTTCATGATCCTCACCCTGAAGGATCCCCATGCCCGAATCGCTGATGTGTTCCTCATGCTGGACGAAAACCAGGCCGACAAGAAACAAGCAGCCTCAGACACCCGGGAATTTCAGACCACGGTGGAGGATATTGCCCATTGGGCGGCGATGAACGTCAAGGATGCCCGTGAAATTATCACCCAATTTGTTACTAAGGGCCAGCTGGAACTCACGAAAGACCGGATAGTGGTCAAAAACATCAACGAGTTCTCCCGCTATGTAACTTCCAAACGAAAACAACTTGCTTAAATGCTTATTATGAGTGATACTTACCTTGATATTATCCATCGGAGGGGATCAGAATGATAAAACGAATCACGATACCGATACTTCTAAGCGTCTTGGCCACCACAATTTGCGCGGCCCAGGCGCCCGGCTATCCTTATGGAGCGGCTCCGGCAAATCCCGGGTACTCCCCTTATGGGGCAGCTCCGACGAGTTCCGGGTACTCCCCTTATGGGGCGGCTCCGGCAAGTTCCGGGTACTCCCCTTATGGGGCGGCTCCGGCAAATCCCGGGTATAATCCTTATGGGGCGGCTCCGGCAAACCCCTATGCGGATCCGCTGGCCTCCGGGTACGTCCCCTATGCCTCCGCTCCGGCTCTGGGCTACAACCCCTATGCCGCGGCTCAACCGGCTCCCGCGTATAATCCCTATCCCTATGGAATGCCGTCAGGCCCCGACCCGAGCGCCTATGCCGCGGCGCCGCCTACCCTTACCCCGGACATACGCCCTGTTACCCCGCCCTGGGAAACCGGCGCCATACCCTGGCCGGTACCCTGGCCGACACAAGCGGCAAGGGAGTGGATGCCGGAACTGGCTCAACCCTGGATACCGGGCACCGGAAGGCCCCTACAGCAAGCTCCGGTACAACCGGCGCCACCTGCGCCAAATCCTGCCCCCGCGTCGGCCTCTACTCCGGTGTACTTTATTATTGCTTCGCCCATAGTCACGAGTGAACCGCCCGCGGCCAGGGTCGAATCTTCGGCTAATATGGCGAAGGTGATTCCCCGAATGCCCAGCCCCCAGGATACGAACCAATACTGGGTTCAGGTGGGGGCATACAAAACCCGTTCAAATGCCCTGGCGGCATTTAACCGTGCGGCGGGCGTCGGTTTCAACCCTGCCTACGAGACAAGCAGGGGATTCATCCGGGTGGTGATACCCGGGGTACGGGGAAGCGAAATGCGGGAAATCGCCGAGCGGCTTTATAGAGCGGGCTTTAAGGAAATTTTGTTACGGGACAAACCGTAAGCCGACAGAAAGCATATGAAAGAGTCCACGTATCCGTGGACTCTTTTTTTAGGCTACGTAATTTTGAAGAACACGCAGACGGATGGGATGCTGCAACCGGCGGAGGGCCTTCTTTTCAATTTGCCGAATCCGTTCCTTGGTCAGGTTAAAGTGATCCCCGATTTCTTTTAAGGACATGGCAGTTTTTTCACCCAGCCCAAACCGGTACCGGATGATATCCGCTTCTTTGGGATGGAGGGTATCCAGTACCATTTCTATATCGTCATGGAGCATCGAATTGATGGCGTATTTCTCCGGGGAGATGTAATTTTCATCCTCGATAAAGTCGCCCAGGGTTAAAGAGTCCCTCTCGTCATATACGGGGTTCTCCAGGGAAACCAACTCCCGGGAAATATTAATAATATCCGCCACATGGGCCGGATCCATATTAAGAAGCCGGCCGATTTCATTGATCTCCGCTTCCCCGGATCCGTTCCCCTGGACGCACTTTTTGGCCATTTCTATCTGCACCAGTTCGTTAGCCCGGTTCAGGGGCAGCCGGATCATCCGGGACTTTTCGCAGATCGCCTTGAGGATGGACTGTCGAATCCACCACACTGCATAGGAGATAAAGTGATAGCCCTTATCAACATCGTAGCGCTCAATGGCGTGCATAAGGCCGATATTCCCTTCGCTGATGAGATCCGTAAGGGGGAGTCCCTGGCCCTGGTACTTTTTGGCCACATTAACCACAAAGCGCAGGTTGGCATTGACCAGCTTATGTTGTGCCAACCGGTTGCCTTTAGCCGCGTCCCGGGCCGCAGTATCTTCCTCCTCCCTGGTAAGGAGGGGAATTTTATTGATTTCCTTTAGATACATGGAAAGAATATTTTCATCAGAACTACGGTCCGGTAAAGAACCTTGCTGGATATTCCTGGAATTAGTGTTTATTTTTCTCGTCTTAACTGTCGCCATTCAGGCCTCCTCTATGGTTGTTACATATAACGTGCAAAAACCATGCCAACAAACTCTTTTTTATGCTGTTTTGCTTAGGAATGAAAAACCGTATATAATTCATTGTATGATAAGGAATTATGATGTTTTTACGGGAATCCGGGGGACGCCGGGAACGAGGCAGATAAAAGCCGCAATACCGGAGTCGCCCCAAAATGACCCATTTCCCCAAATACGGCAGAATTATGGGTCGTTTTGACCCTGTAGAGGTGACCTATAAGATCACTTGCGAAAATGGCGCCGCCCGTTCCAGCACCTGGGCTATACGGCGGTTCTCCGGGAGAAGCAGGCCGGGATCCTCCTCCAGTATGGCAAAAGCATCGGTACGGGCACGGGCAAGTTCTGCGGCATCCCGGATGGGGTCGGCTACCCCTAAGGACAGGTAGCCCGACTGCTCTATACCGGCGATTTGACCGGGGCCCCGAAGTTTAAGATCCTCCTCGGCAATGACAAAGCCATCTGTATTTTCCAGCATTACCTTGAGCCGGGTCTTGCCATCCTCGGTAAGAATGCCGGCATCCCGGACGCCGCCATCCGGAGTGTATTCAGGTGAGTCCGGCGGAACATCGGAGTAGACCAGGAAACAGTAGGACTGCGCTTCCCCCCGGCCAACCCGGCCACGGAGCTGGTGCAGGGCGGAAAGGCCGAAGCGCTCCGCGTGTTCTATGATCATGCAGGTGGCGTTGGGCACATCCACCCCTACCTCCACTACGCTGGTGGCTACCAGAACCCGGATTTCACCCTGCCGGAAGGCCTCCATGGTTTGGCGCTTTTCTTCCTCATCCAGTTTTGAGTGAACCAGGGCAACCGGCAGCCCCTTAAAGACCTGCCGCCCCAGGCGATCCGCCATGGATTCGGCGTCCTTTAAGTCCCTGTTTATATCGGCCTCTATTAACGGGTAGACGAAATATGCCTGATGCCCGGCGGCCAGTTCCTTGCGGACAAAGTCGTAGACCTTCGCCTCGTTGGACTCCTTTGCCAGGTGGGTCTTTATGGGTTTCCGCCCCGGCGGCAAATCGGGGATCACCGACACGTCCATGTCGCCAAAGACGGTGAGGGCCAGGGTTCGGGGGATGGGGGTGGCGCTCATCATCAGGAGATCCGGGTGGTCACCCTTGGCCATGATGGCTTGCCGCTGGGTTACGCCGAAACGGTGCTGTTCGTCCACCACCACCAGGGCCAGGTTCCGGTACACCACGTCCCGGGAAAACAGGGCGTGGGTTCCCACCACGATATCAATGTCTCCGGCGGCCAGGGCCTTTAAGAGCGGCGTCCGTCCGGCGGCCTTTATGTTGCCGGTTAAAAAAGCAGGCCTGGCGCCCACCGGTTCCAGCAGCCGGCCCGCGTTCTCCGCATGCTGCCGGGCAAGCAGTTCCGTGGGGGCCATAATTGCCACCTGCCCCCCCTGCTCTACCGCCCGGAGGGCCGCCAGGAACGCTACCAGGGTCTTGCCGGAGCCTACGTCACCCTGGAGAAGCCGGGCCATTGGATAGGGGCCGTCCATGTCCCGGTTGATTTCTGTGACCGCGGAAAGCTGGCCGGGGGTGAGGGCAAAGGGGAGCCGTTCCAGGAGACGCTGCTGTAGGGGAGAATAGGATGATGAAGAAGAATTTGAGCCCGGCGCAGGCGCCTGATCATCCCTGCTTATCTTAGCCGTGTTGCGCCGTTCAATTGCCCGGCGGCCTACCATCACTTCCAGGTAGAAAAGCTCTTCGTAGATCAGGGTTTTCCGGGCCTTGTCCAGTTGTCCCATGGATTCGGGGAAGTGGTAGGCGCGGATAGCCTCACTTTTGGGGAGAAGGCCGTCCCTTTGGATAATGGCCGGGGGCAATTCATCTTCCAGGGGCTTGGCGTACTGAGTCAGGGCATTGCTGACAAGCTTCCGGAGCAGTCCCTGGGTAAGACCGGCGGAAAGGGGATACACCGGCAGGATATGGCCGAAGCCCTTAGCCGGGGAACTGTTGTCCAGGGGATCAAACTCAAAGGCGGTAGACTGGATGTCCCCGTATTTGTAATAAAATTTACCCCAGATCCGGTACCGCACCCCGGGGGTAAGCTGATGCTCCAGGAAGGGACGGTTAAAGCAAACCAGAACCGCTCTGCCGCTTTCGTCCTCCACATGAACCTTGAGGGTTTTCATGGCGCCAAAGCCGAACCAGTCGTGGGCGATAACCCGAACCACGGTACACACCGCAGGATACCGGGCGTAGTCCGCCAGTGGGACGGCATGGCTGCGGTCTTCCCAGTCCCGGGGGTAATGGCAGAGAAGCGCAGCAATACTGTTTATACCGATTCGGGAAAGGGCCTTGACCGTGGCAGGCCCGGCGCCCCTGAGGTGATCCGTCTGCGTGGTAAGTTCACGGAGAAACATTGGGTGTATTATAGTGCAGGAAAAGGGGCAGGTTCCAGTACCTTCAGATTCCGCTTCAATTTAGCATTATTAATTAATAACGAAAACCGCCTCCGCTTCGGGGATCTTCACCGATGAAAGGGTAAGGGTAAGGGGATCATTGGGGGCCAAATCGCCCCTGGCGGCAACCTGGGTTTCCAGGCTTAGGGCGGGGATCAGAATGATAAAACGAATCACGATACCGATACTTCTAAGCGACAAAGCCCTGGCCTTGTATGCCCTGGGAATTACCCCCGGAGAAATTGCTCCCGGCGAAGATCCGGTTGATGCTACCGGCCTCCGGACAGATATTGCTACCCCCAGCCCGGCCCTCACCTTCAAGCTGGTACTGGCGGAAGATGGCTCTATCCGGGAAACCGACATTTTCCCTTCCCTAATCCGCGTAACCCGTCTCACCTATGCCCAAGCGGACACCGATCCCGCCCTGGCAGAAGGCGCCCTAGCGCCACTTTTCCGGGTAGCGGAGCGCAACCTGAACCGCCGGATTGCAGCCGGAGCGGTAATGATAGATCTCCCGGAAACCCATATCGTTGTACGCGGGGAAACGATAGCCATAGACCTCATCGAACCCTACAAATCCACAAGCATGGTTCAGGAGTGTATGCTTCTGGCAGGGGAGGGTGCCGCCCGGTGGGCCCTGGCGCAGCGGCTTCCCTTCCCCTTTGTGAGCCAGGAGACCGGGGAACTCCCCGCCGAACCCCTCTCCGG
>BNUR01000025.1 GCA_025997495.1 Spirochaetia bacterium
GGTAGCTTTTTTTGAAGCCATGCGATTTTGCCTGCGTTTCGCTTACCACGATTCATGGTCTGCTTTCCTCGTCTTTCTCTATACCGATGGCGGACTTGTCGATTCAGGGTAAATTTAGAATTGCTGGCAAAGCCGCCAGGGCCAGCCGGGCTTCTGCTAATAGGCGCGGTCTTTATCGGCGAGTTGAAAAGTGTTAAGATTAAAAGATGTCCAAACCCTGTTTTATCCACGCCGACCTTGACGCTTTCTACGCTTCGGTAGAACAGCTCGACCACCCCGAATACCGGGGGCAACCCGTCATTGTCGGCGGCCTCCCCGGCGATCGCCGCAGTGTGGTGTCCACCGCATCCTACGAGGCGCGGAAGTTCGGCGTCCACTCCGCCATGCCCGTGGTCCAGGCGCATAAACTGTGCCCGCAGGGAATCTACCTGCGGGGGAACATGACCCGCTATCGGGAAAAATCGGCGGAGGTCATGGCGGTCTTTGCGGATTTCGCTCCCGATATCAGACAGATTTCCGTTGATGAGGCCTTTCTGGATATTACCGGCACAGAAAAACTATTCGGCTCCCCGGCGGCCGCGGGGAAGAAACTCAAGGAAGCGGTGCGGGAGGAGACGGGGCTTACCGTTTCCCTGGGGCTTGCCTCCAACCGGTATGTGGCAAAGATCGCCTCGGGGATGTCGAAACCGGACGGCATCACCATTGTCGCAACCGGGGAGGAAGCGGCGTTCATGCGCGCCCTGCCGGTGGGCAAGATTTGGGGCGCGGGGAACAAAACTCAGGAACAGTTTAAAAAGTACGGGTTTAAAACCTGCGATGATATTCACCGTTTGCCCCTGGAACACTTGACGTCCATCTTCGGTGCATCCTTCGGCCTTTTTCTGTACCGGGCAGTCCGGGGCGAGGCGGCGTCGGACTGGAAGTCCGCAGCCTTTGATGATGATGACCGGGGGAGCCATTCAATGAGCGCCGAACGCACCTTCCCCTACGATCTTTACGACGAATTTACCATAGAGACCGCCCTGTTCGAGATTTGTGAAACACTGATGTTCCGGCTGTTGAATCAACACTGGCAAAGTAGGACGGTTGCCATAAAGATCCGCTACGAAGATTTTTCTACCGAAAGCGCCCGGGAAACCTATCCCCAGCCGGTGGGCAGCATAAACGAATTGTTTGACCATCTATCGGCACTGTTCCGCCGCAAGTACCAGGAACCGAAGGTTCACGGCAGGGGAGTGCGGCTTATCGGCGCGGGGCTTCTGAACCTGGAAACTGAAAACACCCCTATTCAGGGGGAACTGTTTGACACCGCCAATGAAAAAGAGCGTGCCCTGGATAAATACATCCTGGAGATTAACAAAAAGTTTCCTAACGCGGCGCTGCGAAGGGGGCGTTCCCTGATGGCCGGCGGCTGAATCTCACGACATTTTCCGTTTTCTTGACATTGGTTATGCCATTGGTTATACTATGTTTTATGAAGACTGCAATATCCATAGATGATCGGGTGTACCGCAGTGCAGAGGATGCCATTGGGCAGATGGGCCTAACACGGAGTAGGCTGTATACCCTGGCCATAGAGGAGTACATACAAAACCACAGTCCCGATGTGCTTCTTAAGCGGCTCAATGAGGTGTATACAAAGGAAAATTCAAAGCTGGACGAGGATATCCAACAAGCGCAGTTCGATCTGTTTTCCGGGGAAGACTGGTGATCCCCAACTCTTGATCCGGGGCGAAATTTGGTGGGCAGAATTGCCGCCGCCCAGGGGATCCGAACCGGCAAAACAGCGGCCTGTTTTGGTCATACAGGGGGACACCTATAACCGGAGTGCGCTTAGCACGGTAATATGTGCGGTGATTACTTCAAATATGGAACTGGCAAAAGCGCCGCCAAATTTCATACTGGAAAAGGCAATTTCCGGACTTGGCAAGACTTCGGTTGTTAATTTTTCCCAAATGCTCACCATTGATAAATCATTTTTTATACGGCAGGTGTCCATGCTTCCCAAAAGCATTATAGCAAAGATCAACGCCGGTATAAAACAGATGCTGGATATTCCATGAAACCTATACCGGTTAGTGATACCGTTCCCGTATCTCCGCCGCCAGATAAAACGACCCCGTCCCCAGTACCGGCAAACCGGCTGTCCGCCGTTCCTCCAGCACGTAATCTATGGCCGCCCCCGTTTCCGGCATAAACAACAGTTCCGGTACCGGCTTGCCCTTCGCTTTTCGCCGTTCAATTTCTGCCGTAAACACCTCGTGTATGCCCTTGGGATCGCTTACCTTGAAGGTTCCGGGGGTGGTAATAACAATCCTGGAGAACCGGGGAACCAGGATTGCTGCCATGGCCTCCGTGTTCTTTCCCAGGGCGCACCCAAATATCAGTATGCCGCCATCGCCGTAGAGCGCAGTAAAGGTGTTTACACAGAGTTCCACACTTTTTTCCGTATGCGCTCCATCGATTATTACCGGGGGCATTTCCCCGCGCAGTTTTTCAAACCGGGCGGGGAGGGTAAAGTTTCGCAGCCCCCGGCCTATGGTTTCCGCGTCCAGTGCGGGGAAGGCGTGCTTCAACGCGATAACCGCAAGCCCCGCGTTCAGTGCCTGTACGGCGCCGGGTATGCCCACGGTCAGGTGCAGGGGGGCGGGGAAAAATCCTGTGCCCTTAAATGCCAGGGTAAAGTCTGTACCGCCGTCCCGCACCGCCACATCCCTTAATTCCGCAATCTCCGGGAAGTAGAGCAGGGGGGATTTCTTTTCCGCCGCCGTCTTCCGGAAAACCGCCAGGGCTTCATCGCATTGTTCCGCCAGAACCAGGGGTTTGCCGGGTTTGATGATCCCCGCCTTCGCGCCGGCCACTTCGGTAATGGTGTCGCCCAGAAATTCCGTATGCTCCAGTTCAATGACGGTGATCAGCGATACCAGGGGGTCAACAATATTGGTGGGATCCTGCACCCCCCCCATGCCGGTCTCCACGGTCAGAGCGTCGCAGTGACCATGCTGTTGGATGAGCCGGGCGCAGAGGAAAAAGTATAGGGTCAGTAGTTCAAAGTAGGTGGGGGGGGCATCGTCCGAAGCATCCCCGGTAAAGAGGCGGTACTCAGGCTTTGACTTATCCTCCAGGGCCTTCGCCAAATCCCGCAGCATATTCCCCGCCTCAATATAGATCTTTTCGTCCAGGAAGGCGTGGCCCAGGGTTATCCGCTCCCGGAAATCCACCACATGGGGGGAAATATACTGGGCTGTCCGCTGCCCCGCAACTTCAAGGATCGAGGTAAGCATTCCCGTAACCGAACCCTTGCCCTTGGAACCCGCCACATGGAAGGAAGGGGCGCACAATTCAGGGTGTCCCACAGCGGCGGCGATAATCTGCATCCGCTCGGGGCGGAAACTGGGGGGGTGTTGTCCCGCCTCAAGGTTCACAAACTGATCCAGCCAGCCGAATACTTCGGTGGAAGACTTGAATGATGCAATCATACCTAGGGTAGTAAAACCTAAAATGGCCGGGGCGTCAAGGCTATGGTAAGCCCCGGACTTTAGTCAATGGGCTTTTTGGTCCGCCTACACCCCCTGCCTGTTCCGCCGGACTAGGTCCAGGGTGGTCTGCACCGTTGCAGGTTGATATCCCTTCAGCGGCAGTATCCGTTCGTGGATGGCGTCGATGATCCAGTCGATCTGGGGGAAGTAGAGTTCCTCCATTTCCGCCGCCGGGGTAATCCAGTTGCGGCTTCCCACTACGGCCACCGGCGCGTCCAGGTAATCAAAGGCCATGGTCTGGATGTTGCTCGCCACCGTATGAAGGTAGGAGCCCCGTTCCGCAGCATCGCTGGTGAGTAACAGTTTTCCTGTTTTTTTGACGGACTCGATGATCTTCTCGTAGTTCAACGGGTTGATAAAGCGAAGGTCGATGACCTCGGTTTCAAAGCCGTGTTCGGCTTGTAGTTTTTTTGCCGCGTCCATGGCCTTGTACAGGGTCGCCCCCAGGGTAACGATGGTGATGTCCTTCCCCTGTCGGCGTATGGCGGGCTCCCCTTCGGGTACTTCGTAGTAGCCCTCGGGAACGCCGCCTTTCTCGAACTGTTCGCTCAGATCGTAGAGAAGCTGGCTTTCAAAGAAGATCACCGGGTCGGTGCCGCGAAGGGCCAGGTTGAGCATACCCTTGGCGTCGTAGGGGGTGGCGGGGAAGTAGGCCTTGAGCCCCGGGATGTGGGCCACCAGGGCCGCCCAGTCCTGGCTGTGCTGCGCGCCGTACTTGTTGCCCACCGAAACCCGGACTACCAGGGGCATTTTTAGGAGGCCGGCGGACATGGACTGCCACTTGGATGCCTGGTTGAAGATTTCGTCACCCGCACGGCCCAGGAAGTCGCAGTACATTAGTTCTACTACCGCCCGGCCGCCGGAAAGTGCGTAGCCGACACCGGAGCCCACAATGGCGCCTTCGGAGATGGGGCTGTTGAAGAGCCGGTTGTAGGGCAGTAATTCGGTGAGGCCCCGGTATACCGCGAAGGCCCCGCCCCAGTCACGGTTTTCCTCGCCCCAGGCCGCCATGGTGGGGTCGATGGCAAAGCGATGGGCCATGGCTTCAAAGAGGGCGTCCCGGTACTGGAATGCCTTGTTCTTGGAAACCGGTTTGCCCTCCGCGTCAAAGCCGTAGCGGGACTTGCCTGCCAGGGCCTTGACCCGGGCATTTTCCGCTAAGGGCTCGGAAAGTTCGGGCTTGCGGTCATCCAGCTTTTCTACGTTGCCGTTGGAGAACATCACCGATTCAATAAAGGCCCCGCCCAGCCGGGGGGAAACCTCGTCATTCACCGACAGCTTTACTACTTCCGTGAGCTTGGCGTTTATGTGGGCCTGGAGGGCGTCCAGTTCAGCCTTGTCGGCGATTTTGTTTTCAATAAGATACGCGCCGTAGGATTCGATGGAGTCCACCTCCTGCCAGAGTTTGATTTCGTCGGGGGTGCGGTAACTGGAGGCGTCCGAAGGGGAATGGCCGGAGACACGGTAGGTGAGGGTGTCCAGGAGTACCGGACCTTTGCCCGCCAGGAGCAGTTTCTTTTTTCGGGCGATAGCGTCTGCCACCGCCAGCGGGTTGTAGCCGTCCACCCGCTCCGAGTGCATGTTATCGGGATTGACCCCCGCGCCGACCCGGGCCATGACGCCGTAGCCCATGGTTTCCCCGGCGGTCTGGCCGCCCATGCCGTAGAAGTTGTCGAAGAAGTTGAACAGGATAGGCGGCGCGCCCCCGGCGTCTTTGGGCCAAAGGGTATGGTACTGATCCATGGCGGCCATCATCATTGCTTCCCAGACCGGGCCGCAGCCCATGGATGCGTCGCCGATGTTGGAGACAACGATGCCGGGCTTCTTGTTGATCCGCTTGTACAGCGCAGATCCGGTGGCGATATCCGCGGAGCCGCCGACGATAGCGTTGTTGGGCATGGAGCCGAAGGGGGTAAAGAATGCGTGCATGGAGCCGCCAAGCCCCCGGGTGAACCCCGCTTTCCGGGCGAAGATTTCCGCCAGGGCGCCGTAGAGGACGAAGTTTTCCGCCAGGTCCCGCACATTCTTATAGGCGATTTTTTCAGCAACCGCCAGAGTTTCCCCGCCGAGGAAATCTTTCATAATGTGCTCCAGCTTCTTTTCATCCGCCGCTTTTTGTGACAACTGCCAGATGGCGGAATAACACTTGGCCAGGATTTCCCCGTGGCTCCGGTGGCTGCCGAAGGTGAAGTCATCGATAGTAAGATTAACGCACTGCCCCACCGATGACGCTTCCTGCCCCATACTCAGGTGGGCCGGTCCCTTATGGTTGTACTCAATCCCGTTCCAGGTTCCCTGGGTCTTAAAGGTGTTGATCATGGTTTCAAACTCCCGGATGGTCACCATGTCGTACCAGATCCGCTTGAGCCTGTCCGCGCCGTAAAGCTCGGTTTCCTTTTTGATGTCGCTCTTGTATTGATTAACCGGGATGTCCTTGAGCTTGAGCACCTCCGGTTTCCGCACCAGTTTTGGATCCACCAACTGTGATTTAGGCATTTCTTGTTCTCCTTATGATTACTACTTTATGCTCCACACCGCTTCACGGATCAGTTCGCTGACCGTGGGGTGGGGGAAGATGAGCTGCTTCACGTCTTCGATCCGCAGTTCCTGTTCAATTAATACGGCGCCGCCCCAGATAAACTCCGAAGCGTAGGCCCCAACAGCATGAACCCCCAGGATACGCCGGCTTGATGCATCGGCAATTACCTTTACTTCCCCCGGCCCGGTGAAGGTGTTTTCCGCTACGAAACGTCCGGAGGCCCACATGGGCGCCGATGCTTTGAGGATGGCAATTCCCTTTGATGCCGCTTCCTGCTCGGTCATCCCCACGCCGGCGGCTTCGGTAACCCCGTAGACCGCCCAGGGTACGGCATTGTACCGCATCTTGTTAGTGATACTGCCGGTTCCGCCCAGGCTTGTTAGTATATCTGCCACCGCCACTTCCGCCATACGATAGGCCGAATGGGCCAGGAGGCTCTTCCCGGTTACATCCCCGGCGGCCCAGATACCCGGCACGTTGGTCCGCATCCGGTCATCCACGTTGACCCCCTTGGGTGTAATATCCAGCCCCGCAGCTTCTGCGCCCCAACCGGTGAGCACCGGACGGCGGCCCACCGCCACGAGTACCAGGTCGGCATCGACTTTCTCAGCGGCCCCTGCCTTGGTAGTAAAGTGAACCGTGGCGCCTTCGATCTTTTCAACTTTGCAGCCAAGCTTAAAAGTAACGCCCTTCATGGCCCCGCGGAGCAGAGGAGCCTGGTCCTTGTCCATAAAGGGGATGATCTCCTCCATCATTTCGATGACCGTAACCTCCGCGCCCAGGCTGGAAAAGAGTCCGGCGAATTCCACCCCGATAACCCCGCCGCCAATGACGGTGAGCCGCTTGGGAACCGCAGCAATGCTGAGGAGGCCGGTGGAATCCACCACGTGCCGATTGTCCTTGCTTCCCGGTATCGGCGGGATAGCCGGAACGGATCCGGTAGAAACAAGGATGGTTCGCGCCTCATGATCCCCGGTTCCGCCTGCGCTTAAGGTTACTTTCACCTTTCCCGGCGAGGTTCCCCGGGGTGGAGCAATAATTTCCCCCCGTCCAACGGCCACCTCCACGCCGATGCGTTTCATCTGTTTGCCAATCCCCTCCCGCATTTTTGCTGAAACCTCGTCCTTCCATTTCTGGATAATCCCCCAGTCAAAGGAAACATCCTTGGCGTTGACGCCGAATTTCCCCGCCTCCTTTGCGTGGACATAGAGCTTTGCCGAATTGAGCAGGGTCTTGGTAGGGATGCACCCCACATTCAGGCAGGTCCCCCCCAGGTATTGTTCTTCTATTAACAGTACCTTCTTCTTTTCATGTCCCAGCCGTTCCGCCGCGAGGTATCCCCCGGGCCCGGCTCCGATAATAATGGTATCGTACATGTGTAACTCCTTACATTGCCAGGGTGAGGTCGATGTCCGCCACCGCCTCACCCAGGGCCTTTAAGAACCGCGCCGCAGGAGCGCCGTCCACCACCTGATGATTGATGGTCAGGCTTAATCCGATGTGGGGCAGGAATTGGACGCCGCAGCCGTCCTCATCATCCGCTTCGCCGACCGCTACCGGCTTAAGTTCGATATTACAGACCCCCAGGATGCCCACCTCCGGGGCGTTGAGTATCGGGGTAAAGCTGGAGACCCCCATGCTTCCCAGGTTGGTCACCGTGAAGGTTGACCCCGAAAGCTCGTCGGGGCTGACGGCGCCTTTCTGACAAGCGGCGGCCAACCGCTTCGCCTCGGAAGAAATCTGCCGCAGGGACAAAAGGTTTGCGTTCCGGATCACCGGCACCATAAGGCCCCGCGGGGTATCCACCGCCACCCCCAGATGTACCCGCTCGTAGGTTCGCAGCGTGTCCCCAATTTTCAGGGCGTTCATAAAGGGGAAGCGGGGGAGGGTGCGGGACACAGCATAGAGCACCAGATCGTTCACCGTAATCTTGGAAAATCCCAGTTCCTCAGGCGATCCCTTCATGCGAGCCCGCAATGTTTGGAGCCGTACCGCCGGGGCGCTTGCGTTCAGGGTGAGCTGGGCGCTTTCCGTCAAAGATTGGTGCATACGATCAGAGATAAGTTTACGGATACCCTTGACGGCGGTTTCCGTGATCGCCCCTTCGCCCAGGTTGGCAATCGCTGCTCCGGAGGCCGCCGCCGTCACGCCGGAACCGGCCGCCGCAGCCGCCGTTCCCGCCGCCGCGCCGCCGCTCGCAAGGTCTGCCGCCGTAACCCGGCCGCCAAGCCCGGAACCGGTGCCAGGCACTGATCCACCGGCGCCTGCTGCGGCCTTTGCTGCGGCAGTTAACCCAGGCCTGTTTTGCAGGGCCGCCTGCACATCCCGCTCAATAATCCGTCCCCCCGGCCCGGAGCCCGCAAGCCCGCCGGTGGACATCCCTTCCTTCTCCGCCAGATTCCGCGCCCTGGGTGAAATCGCCCCCCCGGATGTAGCGCCGTCTATCACTGGCGGCATAAAACCAGGCGCCGTTTCCGCCACGGAAGCCGCCGTCTGGGGCTCAGGCCCTGATTTCGCCGGCCTTGGAACGCCTGCACCGGCTCCGCCGGCCTTTTCCAATGCCGCCGCCCAGTCCTCCCCGGACTTTCCGAAAACCGCGATAGGTTCCAGGACGGGAATATCATCCCCACCCGCCCGGAGCAGTTTGAGAACCGTCCCGGCTTCCCCCGCGGGAACCTCGAAGGAGGCCTTGTCGGTTTCCACCATGCAGACCACCGAATCGGCATCCACCGAATCCCCTTCCTTTACCTTCCACTCCGTCAGAATACAGGATTCCACCGTATTGCCCTGACGGGGCATAATCAGCACATGCGCCATAACAACTCCTTACACTGCAAAATGTTTAACACCCGAAGGTTCCCGGGTAAGCACAATCCCCGCCTCCGCCAATTCCCGTGCCGCGTTATCCGTCAATCCGTCATCCGTGATGATACGGTCCAATTCCGAAAGGGGCAGTACCGTGGAAAAGCCGAGTTTGCCGTACTTGCTGGAATCTGCCATCAGCACCGTAGTTTCCGCGTGGGCCTTCATCGCCTTCACAATCTCCGCCCCTTCCATCAGGTGGGTGGTGATCCCCCTATCCAGGGTAAAGCCGTCGGTTCCCACAAAGGCAAGCCGCACATTCAGATGGGAGATGGTTTCCCGGGCAATGGGCCCCACCAGGGATTCGGTGGCCCGCCGGAACTCCCCCCCGGTCATGGTAATCTGGAGGCTGGGGTTCATCCGGGCATTGGAAAAAACCAGGGTTGAATTGGTGACGATGTGAATATCCCGCTTCCCCATCAAATGCCGGGCAATCAGGGCGGTGGTGGTTCCCGCCTCAATCATGATCACGTCCCCGTCCCGCACCAGGGCCGCCGCCGCCCGGGCTATGGCGTTCTTCTGTTCCAGCCGCTCTCGTTGGCGCTCTATGATATCCCGGTGAATAGCCGGCGCCGCCCCGCCCCGGGTCCTGAAAAGCCAGCCCTTATCCTCCAGTTCCTTCAGGTCCCCCCGGATGGTCACCTCGGACACCCCCAGATCCTGGGCCAGGGCGCTTACCGATACGGCGCCGTTTTCCGAAAGCTTTCCAAGTATTGTTTGTTCCCTTTCGTTTAACTCAGATATCACTTTCCTTTTCCTTACGAAACTGTTGTGATTATATAACGATATAGGGGGAAGTGCAAGGGGGGATCGGGGAATTTAGGGGAAATTTTTTTAAGTCCGCCTCTTGAAATAAGGTTTCTACCCGGTGATAAAAATAAGATTCATAAAAATATGTTTCATAAAAAAAATTTTCATAAAAATACTTGACACCCGCTACGATCCGGTGATAGGATGGGTATGTTGGAGGAAAAAGTGATAGATTTTACTGCGGTCAAGGAAATCCTTGACGTCTGTTTGCGCCTCGATTCCAAAGGCTTGGTCAATGCTTACGAAGGAAATGTTTCTATTAAACGGGACGGATATCTGTATATTACCCCGGCGAGTAAGAATAAGGCATTCCTAAAAGAAGAGATGATCTGTATTCTGGAGGCGGACAGCCTTAAACAGGTGGGCGGGATTTTTCCCCCCTCATCAGAAATGCTGCTTCATACCCTGTCCTATCAAGCCCGGCCCGATATTGCCGGCGTGATCCACTGTCACGCGCCCTATCTTACGGCTTTTGCCCTCTGCAATAAGCCGGTGGAATCAAAGGCCTATCCTGAAATGATGGGTAATTTCAAGAAGATACAGGTAGCGCCCTACGGCAGGCCCGGAACACCGGCTATTTTTGACGAAGCAAGGGAACTGGTTAAGAAGAACGATGTGGTATTGCTGGCGAATCACGGCGTATTGGCGGTAGGTAAAGATATTTGGACAGTAATGAATAAAACCGAGGCCTGCGAATCAATAGCCAAGGTTTTAACCCTGGCGGAACAGATAGGGAAACCGGTAAACCTTTCCGATGACGAGTGCCAATTTTTCATTGCAAAGTAGAATTGGTGAATAACAGTGCAATGACAAACAGTTTGTTTGTTAATTTTTAGAAGGTGGAGGATTTTATGAAGTTGAGCAGGTTTGGTATCATGCTGCTGACAGTGTTGCTGGCAGCCGGATCCGTTGCGCCGGTATTCGGCGGCGGTGGAAAAGAAGGCGGTTCGGCGGATGGCCGTACCGAGGTAACCGTAGGGACATGGACGCCCATTCCCCGTACCATGAACAAGATGATCGCGGAATTCGAAAAGAAGAATCCTGATATTAAGATCAGGATCACCTCTCCGAGTAACTATAACCCGGAGTATCTTACCTTCCTGCAGGCCGGCGCCGGATCGAACACCCTGCCCGACATTGTTGCCCTGCAGCCCGGTTCACTTACCCAGCAATACCGGAATTATCTGGCGGACCTGACCCCCTATATCAGCAAATCCTGGGGAGCCGGCTGGAAGGACAAGTTTTATAAAATAAATGTGGATCAGATGCAGTTGGGCAATCCGGCGGGGGATAACAATATTTATATCGTTCCCTGCGAGTCCCAGATCATTGATATCTGGTACAACAAGGTTCTCTTCAACCAGCTTGGTATCAAGGTTCCTACCACCTGGGATGAACTGAAGACCGCGTCGAAAACCCTAACCGACAAGGGCTATGCCCCCTTGTATCTGGGCGGCGCCGATGGTTGGCAGCAGATCAACCTTATCCTGATGCTTTCGGAACAGGTCGCTCCCGGTGAAATCTATACCGCCCAGGAAGGTACGACCAAGTGGACCAGCCCCGGTCTCCTTAAGGCGGTGCAGGCGTGGAAGGATCTTTTTGATTCCGGTATTGTCCAGGTCGGCGCCCTGTCGAACCTCGCGTATCCCGACGGTGTGCAGCAATTTAACGCCGGACGGGTGGGGATGATGGCTCTCGGTTCGTGGTGGCCCCAGGAATTCACCAACCCCGATGCTCCTACCAATGTAAAGAACTGGGTCTTCGACCACTTCTTCCTGCCTCCCTATGAAAGGGGCGGCCAGGCCAGTCCTCCCATCGGCGGCATGGACTTTGGTTTTGGGATTACGAAAAACTCGAAAAACAAAGACGCCGCATGGCGGGTTCTCGAATCTTTTGTCGGGGGAGAAGGTATTCAGGCGGCAATTGACGATCTAAATAACCTGCCCTCATTCAAGGGTATTTCTCCTCAGGCTTCCAATATTCCGGACAGCATAAAAGAACAGTCCGGACGGTATAACGCGGTGCTCGATCAGGCACGGAATCAGCGCATGAGCAACCCCGAGGTAGAAAACGCTTTGCAGAACGCTCTGGCGGGTGTCGCGGCGGGACAGCTTACTCCCCAGCAGGCGCTTGAACAGGTTCAGCAGGTTCAGGATAAGGTGAGCAAGTAAAGGATAATGATTTTTGCTGTCCCGGCTTTCGGGCCCGGACAGCATTTTTTTATGATAAGGATACCATGGTAAAGAAAATATTTTCATCGGGTTATATTTTTCTACTTCCTGCGTTCCTTTTTTTTCTTGTGTTTATAGTATATCCTATTGTTTTTGTCGTGGCTGGTAGTTTTTTTAAGTGGTCAACCTTATCTGAAATCACCTTCGTTGGGTTAGGAAATTTTATTGAACTTATGCGCGATCGTGTTTTTGGTATCACCATGAAAAACACGGTGCTGTGGTTTCTCATAACGATTTTTGTGCAGATGGCGATTGGTTTTTTTCTTGCGTATGTTATAGAAGAAAAACTGACCATGGGTAAAACTTTTTTTAGAACCCTGTTTATCATTCCGGTGGTAACCTCCGTGGTGGTTATTGCCATCACCTGGTCGAATATGTATTCCCCCTACAATGGGCTGATCAGTAATTTTCTGCACAAGCTCGGCTTTAAGGGTGTCTTCAATTTTCTGGGGGATGTACACAACGTTATCTTTTCTCTTATCGCAGTAAACATATTTGAGTGGACCGGCTGGTCCATGGTATTGTATATCGCGGGTATATCGGAAATTCCCATCGAAATGAAGGAAGCCGCCCGTATTGACGGCGTTTCAGGATTTTCGCTGATACGATACATTTATTTACCCGTCCTGTCCCATGTGCATAAGTCCCTTATCATGCTGGGGGTCATCGGTTCCCTTCAAACCTTCGCCCTAATCTACACCATGACCAGCGGAGGCCCTAATTCCGCCAGCGAGATGCCCGGAACCTATATTTTCCGTACCGGTTTCGCCCTGCAGCGTATGGGGTACGCTTCGGCAATTTCCACCGTTATATTACTATTTACCCTCGCCGTTACGGCCTTCCAGATGATTGTTCTGCATTCGGGAAATCTTTCAATCAAAGGGGACTCGGCAGTATGAATTGGGCGGCTCTAAGAAAAAAACACTACGGTTGGTTTCTGCTGCTCGCTATCATCGGCTTTATCTGGATGATACCCCTGATTTATATGATCAGCATGTCCTTCAGGACGGCGGATAATGCCTACGAGGCGGTATTGGTTTCATTCCCCATGACGCTCCGCAATTATGTTGTGGTGCTTACCCAGAATCCCCTGCACATACACTTCATCAACAGCCTTGTGGTTACCGTGTTTTCTGCCCTTTTTGTCACCATGGGCGCCTCCATGGCTGCCTTCGGGTTCAGCCGGAAGGATGTGCGGTTTAAGGGCTTTCTGTACAGCGCCCTCCTGGCGACCCTCATGGTTCCTATCAGCTCCCTGGTCATACCCCTGATGCAGTTGAACGCCAACTTGGGATGGCTCAATAAATACCAGGGATTGATTTTCCCCTATACAGCCCTGGGTATTCCCTTTGCTCTGGTTATTCTTAAGGGATTCATGGATGTCTTTCCCAAGGAGATGGAAGATGCGGCGGTGATCGACGGCTGCGGAAACTGGAGGCTTTTCTTTCAGATAGTGTTCCCCATGCTCAAGCCCGGGATTATTGTGGTGGTTATATGGCAGTTCCTCACCAGTTGGAACGAATTCTTTCTCGCCCTGGTGATTATGTCGAAAAATGAGATGAAAACCCTGCCCCTCATACCCATGCAGTATTCCGGTATGTACTTCAGTCAGCCCGGGGCATTATTTGCGATCCTGGTTCTTATTTCTGTCCCGATTATTATTTTTTACATGCTGGTATCGAGGAAATTTATTCAGGGCATGATGAGCGGAGCCATAAAGGGATAACAATGCATCGTGATGATTACGTTATTGCGGTTGATTTCGGCGCCAGCGGCGGTAAGATGGCTGCGGTTCGGCTTGGGGATCAGGGGGTCAATTTTATTGATACCTTTAGTTTTCCTAATATCCCCCTCCAATTGGGCGCAGGGCTCTATTGGGATATTGCGGCTCTATATAGAAGCATTTTAGAGGGCTGTTCTTTTTTCGCCGCAAAATACGGTAAGCCATTGAGCATAGGGATAGATACCTGGGGCGCAAGCTATGGTTTCCTGGATAAAAAAGGGCGGCTTGCGGAGCCGGTATACCACTACCGGGATCTAAGAACCGATGGAGCTATTGAAGCCCTCTACAAGCGGGTTTCAAAATGGGAAATTTTTGAACTGACCGGCTGCCAGTGCGCTTCCAGTTATACCCTGGTCCAGCTTTTTGCGGTGCTCCTTGAAGATGACGGTATCCTTGACCGGGTAAAACATTTGCTCCCCCTTCCGGATCTCTTATCCTATTTTTTGGGCGGGGATATTTCCGCCGAACGTACCATCGCCGGAACTACCGCCATGACCGAGCCCGCCCAGAACGGCTGGAGTTACGAGTTATTGCAGAAGCTGAATATCCCCACCGCTTTTCTGCCGCCGTTGGTCAAAACTGGTTCTATCAAGGGAACTCTGAACAGCCGTATTGCCAATGAGACGGGACTGGGGTCGGCGCCGATTGTCGCCGCCGTCGCCCATGACAGCGCCGCTGCGGTGGCGGCCATCCCCGGTTTTGATCAGCACAGTCTTTATATCAGTATCGGAACCCAGATTAGCTTGGGAACCTACGGAGATACTCCCGCGCTGGACGATGCATATTATCGGGGGGGATTTAAGAATACCGGCAGCGCGGATGGCCGGATTATCATTTATCGTGATTTTCCTGCGGCATGGATGATAAACAGGGTTCATGCGGAATGGATAAAAACGGGTGAGCGGCTTTCATTTGATGATCTGGATACCCTGGCCGCGAAGGCTGAGCGGGGTTCCCTCTTTAACATAGAAGCGCCGGTAATTCAGGAAGCGGGCGGGATTATGTCCCGCGCCATCGAAGGGCTTATTAAGGATGCGGGGCAGGACATACCCCGGACCAAGGCTGAATTTATTCGGTCCGTTATGGAAAGTATTGCCCTGCGGGTACGGTACTACGCCCGTAAATTGGCGGAAGCCCGGGGCTTTGAGTTTACCAAAATCTGGATTATCAGCGGGGGAACCCGGTATAAAACACTGGTACAGCTCATTGCCGACGCCCTGGGCAGGCCGGTGTATACGGGGCTGCCCTACGCGACCCTCACGGGAAACGCCGTTTCTCAATTCTCCGCCCTGGGGAAGCTGGAACTATCGGATTACGGTTTTAATAAAAGCGTCATAAGCGCCGCGTTTACCGAACGGGAAAATGGTCCGGGGCGGGACTGGCGGGCCGATATGGAGTGGGCTATTGCAAGGGGTATCCTTGGCTGATAAATGAAAATGTTTGACAGCCCGCAAGATCAGATGATAGGCTTGATACATAAGGAATCTGACGGGTGACGATACGTAAATATGTTATTGGTCTGGATTTTGGGACTAAATCAGGACGCGCCCTGTTGGTGGATGCAAAAACCGGGGAGCATGTTGCCTCGGTGGTCAAAGATTATGCGCATGGGGTGATGGACAGGGTATTGCCCGATGGCATCACGCGCCTGGGCGCCGATTGGGTCTTACAGCATCCCCTGGACTACCTTGATGTGCTGGAATATACGGTACACGAGGCGCTTGCGCAATCCGCCCTGAGCAGGGACGATATTATCGGTCTTTCGGTGGATTTTACCGCTTCTACTATTTTACCCATTGATGCATCAGGGGTTCCGCTTTGTGCCTATGAAAAATATATCCACCGGCCCCATAGTTATGTCAAATTATGGAAACACCATGCCGCCGGAAAGCAAACCCGGCAGATCAATGAACTCTTGAAACAGCGGGGTGTGCTGGATCAGCCGCGGTACGGCGGCAAGGTGTCATCTGAACTCTTCCTACCCAAGGTATTGCAAATGCTCCAGGAGGACCCGGAAATTTATGCCGCCGCGGACCAGATACTCGAAGCCGGCGATTGGATTACCCAGCTCCTGACCGGTGAACACCGCCGCTCCGCCAGTACCGCAGCCTATAAAGCCATGTGGAACGAAGAAGATGGCTATCCCGTGGATGTTTTTTCCGCCCTGGAAAGCCGGCTTGAAGGTATTACCGAAACAAAGATGCGGGGTGACATATGCCCGGTGGGGGGAAAATTCGGGGAGCTCAATCAGGTCTGGGCCGAAAAACTCGGGCTTTTGCCCGGAACCGCGGTCGGCGCAAATGTCATCGATGCCCATTCCGGTATGCCCGGCTGCGGTATCACCCGTCCGGGGCAGATGATGCTTATCATCGGAACATCCAGTGTTCAGGCGGCCTTAAGCGAAGAGCCTTATTCGGGTAAGGGTATCCTGGGAGGGGTAAAAAACGGCATTATCCCCGGCTATTATGCCCTAGAGTCAGGCTTGGCCGGAGTAGGTGATATTTTTGAATGGTTTCTTACTACCTGCCTGCCCGCCGCTTACAAGGATAAGGCTGCCGCTTACGGGCTTAATCTGTTCCGGTACCTGAGCGATTTGGCTGGAAAGTACCGCCCCGGGGAAAGCGGCCTCCTGGCGTTGGACTGGTGGACCGGGAACAAGACCCCATTTGTGGACGCCGGCCTTTCCGGCCTTATCCTGGGCTTAACCTTGGGGACTAAGCCGGAAGAGGTGTACCGGGCGCTTGTTGAGGCTACCGGTTTTGGAACCCGCATGATTATGGACCAATTTGAGGAAGCAGGGGTAGGGATCAGTGCGATCTATGCCTGCGGCGGTATAGCTGAAAAAGATGATTTCCTTATGCAGATATACGCGGATATTACCAACCGGGAGATAAAAGTTTCCGCTTCCGGCCAGACCGCCGCCCTGGGCGCCGCCATGTACGCCTCGGTAGCCGCCGGCGCGGAACGGGGCGGCTACAACCATATAGCCGAGGCTGCCGTAGCCATGAGCCGCATTAGAGAGCATATCTACATGCCTAATCCGGCAAATGTCCTGCTCTATGAGCGCCTGTATGCCCACTACCAGCGGCTTTCCGCCTATTTTGGCGGGGAAAACGATGTCATGAAAGAACTGCGTTCCCTGCGTGCCGGATCCTAATGTTTTGTAAAAAATTATCATAAGAAAAAAATTTACAAAAATAATTGACAGAAAAGCTTGAGAAGGGTATACTCGTTTCATGATTACCGGTGAAACCCTGATTCCGCCATCCCAGCTCACCCCGCTGATACTGCTCCAGATAAAAAATCAATATTCGGAATTCAACCCGGCCATGAAGCAGATCGCGGACTATCTTTTTACCCTGGGGGACAAAGTTTCATACATGGGAATTAGCCAGCTTGCTGAGGAATGTAACGTCAGTGTTGCCTCAATAACCCGGTTTGTCCGTCTACTCAAGTTCAATAGCTTTAAGGAATTTCAGTTTGAGTTAGTCAAATCGGTGCAGCCGGCGGAGGGAGCCGATCGATCCGGGCCGACAGACAGTGCAATCATCTTTGAGTATGGAGGAACCTCGCCGCAGGATTCGGCGGAAGAAGTCGGAAAAAAAGTGTTTCAGAGTAACATTCAGATGCTCTCCGATACTATGCGAACTATAGATTATAAAAAAATCGAAACGGTCGCAGAGCTTATCATCCAGGCGCGAAATGTGGTGTTCCTGGGGATTGGCCGATCCTATCTTACCGCAGAAAACGGGCGCATTCGTTTTAACCGGCTTGGGATCAATACCTTTTCCTATTCCGATACCCAGGAGCAGATTGTCGCCGCCACCACCTGTACCGATCGGGATGTGTTTTTCGGCATCAGCAATTTCGGCCGTTCGGTGGCTATCGTGGAGAATATTGAAAGGGCCAGGCTGCGCGGCGCAACGACCGTCGGGATAACCAGCGCTGCCGGCTCTCCGCTGACAGAAGTGGTAGATACCTGCCTCCTCACCGCTTTCAATAGCGCAAATCTGGAGTACCGGACCCAAAAACAGGGATTTGAGCCGGCTTGCGAGAATATCGCACAGATGGTGTTGCTGGATTGTATCTACATGAACGTAGCCTTAAAACTGGACAAATCCCATTTTGATATGTTTTATGATACTTCCAAGGCTCTGTCAAAAGAACGATTGTAGGGGGCGCTCAATCCAGGGGGGAACTGTCCGATAATATGTAAATAATTTTTATGTGTCAATAATTATTAATAATAATTATTGACAAAAAAACGAATGGCTATATGCTGGGTAAAATAGGAGATTTCAATGGATATGGATAAAACGAAGGCCCTGCGGCTGTTGGCGGTGAAGATACGGAAATATGTCCTGGAGTCTGTACAGGCTGCCAATTCCGGACATATTGGCGGATCCTTTTCAATGGCCGAGATTTTATCGGTACTGTATTTTGACCGTCTGCGGATTGATCCTAAAAATCCGCAGAAGCCGGATCGGGATCGCTTTGTATTGTCAAAAGGGCATTGTGCTCCCGCTGCTTATGCGGCGCTTGCATTACGGGGATTTTTTCCTGTGGAAGACTTGAAGGGCTTTCGCAGTATTGACAGCTATCTTTCCGGGCATATTGAAATGAAACATATCCCCGGTGTGGATATGTCCGCAGGTTCCCTGGGACAGGGTTTTTCGGTTTCCGTGGGTATGGCCCTTGCCGGTAAAACCGACAACCTGGATTACAAAGTCTACACGGTAACCGGTGACGGGGAAATCCAGGAAGGCCAGATTTGGGAGGCAGCCATGGCTGCCGGTCATTTCAAGCTGGACAATCTCCGGCTCTTTATAGACAACAACGGTTTGCAGCTTGATGGCGCTATAGCGGATATTATGTCTGTCTATCCCATTGAGGATAAATTCAGGGCCTTCGGTTGGCATACTATTACGGTTAACGGCAATGATGTGGCGGAATTGTCCGCCGCCCTTGATGAAGCGGATACCGTAAAAGGGAAACCCACCGTCATTGTTGCAAAAACGGTAAAGGGCAAAGGCGTTTCAATTTTTGAAAACAAGATACAATTCCACGGGGGGCGGCCCACGGCGGAGCAATATGTGATCGCCTATAAAGAACTTGACGCGCAGATAAAGGAATTGGAGGTATAAGATGGGTGAAAAAAAATCTACCCGCGCCGCTTACGGTGAGGCGCTTTGTGAATTCGGGAATAATCCGAAAATTATAGCCCTGGAAGCAGACTTGTCTTCCTGTACCATGAGCGAATATTTTGCGGCGAAGTATCCCGAACGGTTTTTTAATGTGGGCATTGCCGAGGCAAACATGATCGATATGGCGGCGGGATTTGCAACCACGGGTAAAATCGCTTTTTGCCACTCCTTTGCCATGTTTACCGCAGGCAGGGGCTATGATCAGATACGCAATTCTGTTGCCTACCCACGCCTCAATGTAAAGGTGATCGGGAGCCATGCGGGGCTTACTGTTGGCGAGGATGGCGCGACCCATCAGTGTATTGAAGATTTAAGTTTAATGCGGACTATCCCCGGTATGACGGTGCTTGCCCCCTGCGATGCCAATGAAGCGCGGGAAGCGGTCAAGGCTATAATTAACTACAATGGCCCCTGTTTTATGCGTACCGGCCGTACCGCACTGGATACCGTTACCGATACCATCAGCGGATACAATTTCAAGCTGGGCAAGGGCGTGTTGCTGCGGGACGGCAAGGATGTGACGATTATCGCCACAGGCCTTATGGTGCAGGAATCCCTCAAGGCCGCAGATCTTCTGGAAAAGGAAGGGATACATGCGCGGATCATTGATATGCATACCATTAAACCGATAGATACGGACATCATCCTCAAAGCCGCTGCCGAAACCGGCGCTATCGTTACCGCAGAAGAGCACAACATCATTGGCGGCCTTGGCGCGGCGGTTTGCGAGGTGGTTTGCGGGGAGCATCCGGCGCCGGTTATCCGCCTTGGAGTTAACGATGAATTCGGCCGTTCCGGCGCTGCGGATAAACTACTACAGTTGTACGGCTTGACACCTGAGAACCTTGTCCAAAAGGCAAAGCTTGCCATTAGCAAAAAGCAATGACTGAGGGGGGATGTAAAATGAGAATTCCTGGTGCGGGCTCGTATTACTTCTCCTTCAGCCCACCCCGGATAATTGCATCGCTTACCGCCGCCGCTATGGTTTCGCAGATGGACGGGTGGGGGAACACGGTCCGTTCTATCTGTTCCGCCGTCGTGCCGTCACCGATACACTGAACCGCCCAGGGGATTATCTCCGTGGCGCGGTTGCAGAAGAACTGCGCGCCGATAAGCGCCCGGCTTTCCGCATGAAACACCAGCTTGATAAACCCCCGTTCCTGATTTTCCAGAAACGCTTTCCCGTTTGCGCCGAACACGCCTTTTCCCGCCGCTGCGGGGATTCCCTTTTCAGCCGCTTCCGCCGCCGTAATTCCCGCGCAGGCAATTTCCGGGGTGGTATACACACAGGAAGGTATCACCTGTGCGTGGGCGGCCTTGTTTCCGCCGCCCTTTACCGCCGCCGCGATACAGGCCGCGGCGTATTCCCCTTCCGCCGTTGCCGCATGGGCAAGCTGAACGCCGCCTGAGATGTCACCCGCAACGTATATGCGGGGGATGGAACTCATCATGTTGTCATCAGATTTAATAAAGCCCTTTGCCGTAAGCTCGGGTGTGCAGCCGGGGGAAAAGAGATCAGTATCAGGAGTTCTGCCCGACGCCATAAGCACCGCGTCCGCCGGTACGGTAACACTTTTTGCTTCGCCGCCGCCCTCCGTGGTCAGGGTGAGCGCAAGAGCGCCGTCCTTTGCTTCGATGCGTTCAGGGCGCGCCTTGGTATACATCACCACCCTCCGTTTTTTAAGCTGGAGCGCCAGGGTCTGCCCGATTTCGCGATCCATCACCGACAGCAGCGAGGACCGGACAAGGAGGGTTACTTCGCTGCCGAAGCTGCTGTAGGCCGCCGCAAACTCCACGGCAATAACCCCGCCGCCGATGACGGTCAGCCGTTTGGGAAGCAAGCCCGTTCCTTCCAGGAAGTGGTCGCTAGTGTACACCCCCGGCAGGTCATGCCCGGGAATGGGCAGCACCGCCGGGGTTGTCCCCGAGGCGATCAGTATTGCTGCTGCCTCAAGAATCGTTTCGCTGCTGTCCGCCTGTACCGAAACTTTTCCGGGGCCTTCCACCCGTGCCGCGCCATGCACCATGGTTACCCCCGCTTTCGTAAGAGCGGTGTTTTGGTTCTGCCGCAGGGTGCTCACCACGGTGTCCCGCCATTCAATCAGTTTAGGAAAATCAAACCGGAGATCCCCGGCGGTGACCCCGTACCGTTCACCCTCACGGGTTTCGCGGAGCAGGTCTGCGCCGTGCAGCAGGGTCTTGGTGGGGATGCAGCCCCGGTTAAGGCAGGTACCGCCGGTATCCCGCTTTTCAACCACGCACACGGTTAATCCCAGTGCGCGGGCTTTAAAAGCCGCCCCGGCCCCTGCAGGCCCGGAACCGATGATGACTAAATCAAACTTTTCCATTTAGTGTCTCCTCAAAAATCAACATACCCCGGCGAAAGAATAATTAACCACGGACCACACTGACCACACGGACATGTCTTTTTCTTTTGTCCGTGATGTCCGTGAGGTCTGTGGTTTACCTACGGCGTATAATGAAGCACCGGCTGCCGCGCCGCCTTTACGTCGTCGGGCCTGCCGATAACGGTATTCACCGGTGATGCATGGAGGCTGTCGGGATTCGCCGTTGCCTGGTCGTAGAGGGCCATGAACGCCGCAATCGCCGTATCCAATGTTTCCCGGGATTCGGTTTCCGTGGGTTCCACCATAAGCGCCTCGTGCACAATCAGGGGGAAGTAAATGGTTGGCGGATGCATCCCCTTATCCTGCAAGCCCTTGGCAAGATCCAGGGCGCTCACCCCAATGCTCTCTTTCATCTGTTCCAGGGAGATTACAAACTCGTGCATACAGGGGCCGTCGTAGGGAATGGGGTATTTTGCCTTGAGCTTTTCCATCATATAGTTGGCGTTAAGCACCGCGTTCCGCGCCACCTCGGGGACATTCTCTTTCCCCAGGGTGAGCAGATATGCCGCCGCTCTTACCACCACCAGGAAGTTGCCGCCAAAGGCCCGCACCCGCCCGATGGTTTGCGCAGGCCCCTTCGCCGCGCCGCCGTCCAGGCCGCAGCCTGAAAGGGGCAGGAAGGGGGCCAGTAATTTTTTGCAGCCCACCGTGCCTGAGCCGGGACCGCCGCCGCCGTGGGGGGTGGAAAAGGATTTGTGCAGGTTCAGGTGAACCGTGTCAAACCCCATGTCCCCCGGCCGGACTATCCCCATGATGGCGTTTAAGTTTGCCCCATCGTAGTAATTCAACCCGCCGGCCTTGTGGACGATATCGGTTATCTCCAGGATGTTCGGGTCGAAGATCCCCACCGTGTTAGGATTGGTGAGCATAAGCCCCGCCGTGTCCGGTCCCACCGCAGCCCTCAGGGCGGCAAGGTCCACGCAGCCATCGGTTCCGGAAGCGATGTTCACCACCTGGAAGCCTGCCATGGTCGCGCTCGCCGGGTTCGTGCCGTGGGCGCTGTCGGGGACGATAATCTTGGTCCGCGCAGTATCCTTGCGGCTTTTATGGTAGGCCT
>BNUR01000026.1 GCA_025997495.1 Spirochaetia bacterium
GGGTAGCTTTTTTTGAAGCCATGCGATTTTGCCTGCGTTTCGCTTACCACGATTCATGGTCTGCTTTCCTCGTCTTTCTCTATACCGATGGCGGACTTGTCGATTCAGGGTAAATTTAGAATTGCTGAAGTTCTTAGAGTAATTCCAAATTTGAAAGAAAAACAAGAAATTTAACCACGAACCTCACGAACCACACGAACATTTAGATGTTTTTTGTATTTTGTTCGTGAGGTTCGTGGTTTTTATCCTTTTTAAATTTGGAATTGCTGAGTTTCCCAATTCACCCCTTGCGCATATCGAAAAAGTGTGTTATCTTAAGATTTCTCCGGGGCTGGTTCTAAACCTGCCGTCGGCACATTTTTTAAGGGGGCCGGGTTTAGGAGCATGAAATCACCTAATTCCTTGTACTGTAACGAATTACCCCCCCCCCACCCACGCAAGTATTTCCATATAGCATAGTAAGCATCGCGAAATCCCCGGCAGCATTCCCAAAAAACACCGGGAACTGTTCCGGTACGGCTCCTCTGCCTTATAGTACCGGCTTCGTACCGCCGCTTTCGGGAAAGGATTTTTCCTGGTCGGTGTTTACCGGACAGCGCCGGATAAGCTTTGATTTTGACGAGCAGGACCGGGGGAAGCGGGTTTGGTTTATCGCCCATCTGGACAATCATTCCGTAGAAAAAGGGATAGGGAAGCGTGATGGAAAATGGTAGAAAAGTTTTTTCTCCCATCATGTATCCCCATCCTTGAAAATAAAGAAGGAAAAGAGCGATGAGAACGAAGAGCAAAGTGATACCCGTTTTGGCGCTGATAACGGCGGCAATGGTTGGGGTAGTAAGCCTTGGTTTGACCGGGTGTGATACCGGCAGCGGTACCAATACCGGAGGAACCACCGATACTACCGTGAACACTCCGGATTTGACCGCCCTGGTAACGGCCCCTGTTAAAGGCGCGGCCCCCCAGTCAACATTTGCCGAACAGGCCCAGTACACCGGGACGATTGCCTGGAAAACTAACGCGGACGCGGATCATACCGGCGTTTTTGCGGCGGCAACGGTATACAAGGCCGTTATTACCCTGACGGCAAAGACCGGCTTTACCTTTACCGGCGTGGCGGCGAACAGCTTTACCTATACCGGTGCAACAGTAACCAATGCGGCTAACAGTGGGACGGTAACTATCACCTTCCCGGCAACAACCGCCGAAGGTCAGGACACCGTGGTAAACGCATTGAGCCTGGACAGCCTGGTTACGGCCCCTGTTAAAGGCGCAACACAAAACACCACGGCAATTAATACGGCCCAATACACCGGAACCATAGTCTGGTTTGAGAACAATGGGACAACGGCGGCTCCCGCAGCGTTTGCGGCAAACACGGTATACAAAGCCATCGTTACGCTGATGGCAAAACCCAGCTTTACCTTTACCGGCGTGGCGGCGAACAGCTTTACCTATACCGGTGCAACAGTAACCAATGCGGCTAACAGTGGGACGGTAACTATCACCTTCCCGGCAACAACCGCCGAAGGTCAGGACACCGTGGTAAACGCATTGAGCCTGGACAGCCTGGTTACGGCCCCTGTTAAAGGCGCAACACAAAACACCACGGCAATTAATACGGCCCAATACACCGGAACCATAGTCTGGTTTGAGAACAATGGGACAACGGCGGCTCCCGCAGCGTTTGCGGCAAACACGGTATACAAAGCCATCGTTACGCTGACGGCGAAAAACGGCTTTACCTTTACCGGCGTGGCGGCGAACAGGTTTACCTATACCGGCGCAACCGTAACCAATGCGGCTAACAGCGGTACGGTAACCATCACCTTCCCGGCAACCGGTACTGATGGATCTGTTCCCACCACCGGCACAAGCACGGTGACGGTAAACCTCTGGACAAACGACGCCGCCATCCTTGCCACCGCCGATTCGGTGACCCTCTCCCGCGCCGCGTCCCAAACGGCGCTGATTACCGGCCCCAGCGGAGCCGAGTATACAAACCACCAGTGGTCTATTAACGGCATCGATGTTGCGGCGCCTGCGGGAACCGCACCGGCCTACACCTTTAGCAGCCTTGGGAGAGGCAATGGGACATATTACGTAGGGCTCCAGGTAAAATCAGACCTTGGGTCTGCAGACAACGCCTGGTATTTAACCACTATTACCATCACGGTAACGAACTAGGAGGAACACATGAAAAAGTTTATGAACCGGGCCACCGGTCTGAAAGCCCTCTACGGCTTTATTGTTGGAGCGGCAGTCCTGTTCGCCGCTTGTAGTAATCTCGTTTCCCCGCCCCCCAATGCGGGGATTTCAACAACACCGGGAACCGGGCAGGTGCGGGTATCCATCGCGGGTGAGGATTTTGCCCCGGCACGGACGATCTATCCCACTCAGCTAACGCTTTACTATGTGTATACCTTCACCAAGGCAGGCGAAGAGGAGGGGGAGGTAAAAACCACTGTTGACGGTACATTCACCCTGGAAACAGGAAACTGGAATCTTACGGTGACTGCCTACCCTGAAGCAGAGCATACTAACCTGGCGGCAACCGGCAGCACCGCCTTTACGGTTACCGCGGGCGGCTCCAGCCCCGTCATCGTCACCCTGGAACCGGAGAAAGGCACGGGAAGTGGAACGCTCACCTACACCGTCACCTATCCGGCGGGGGCAGCGCTTGATTCTATCACCTGGAAAAAGCTTGGTAGCGCCGACCCCGGCGTTGACTTGAAAAGTACGGCAACAACGGATACGGATACCACCCTTTCGGGAACAGAGACGCCGGTGGACGCCGGGTACTACGTGATTACGGCTGCCCTGACTGACGGCAATAAAACCGCCGGGAAAAAAGAAGTGGTACATATCTATCAGAATTTGACCACCGAGGCAGTCTTTACCTTTGGGGCGCAGGATTTTACCTCAAGAGAACCGATAGCAATTACCCCGGGTAATTTGAGCCAAATGTCTACACGTATCGCCTCTGCGGCGGCGGGCGGCGGCGCGAGCCGTACTGATCCTATCCTTGTTTCATTAGCAATCGACGACGCGAGCCTGCTTTCGGGAACCAACAGCGTCGGCGCCGATCCCCTGCACAAGCTTTTTGACGCGATTCCGTACGGCGTCTATGTTGCCTACGATCTGAGCGGCTGTACCTTTGGCAGTATTCAAAGTGTTACTCAGAGTGTTGTGGATTACAGACAGAATAAGGAATATCTTGTGTCCATTATCTTGCCTGATACGCTGACCACTATCGGCAACTCTGCGTTCTATAACTGCAGCAGCCTGACCTCGGTTACCATCGGCAACAGGGTCACCTCTATCGGCAACGAGGCGTTCTATAGATGTAGCGGCCTGACCTCGGTTATCATCGGCAACAGCGTTACTTCTATCCGCAACCAGGCGTTCCGTGGCTGTAGCGGCCTGACCTCGGTTACCATCGGCAACAGAGTCACCTCTATCGGCGAATATGCGTTCTATAACTGCAGCGGCATGACCTCGGTTACCATCCCCGACAGCGTCACTTCTATCGGAACCAATGCGTTCTCTGGCTGTAGTGGCTTGACCTCGGTTACCATCGGCGACGGTGTTACCTCTCTCAACGGTTTTTCATTCGAAGGCAATAGCAACCTGACCTCGGTTATCATCGGCAACAGCGTTACTTTTATCGGCTACTCTGCGTTCTCTGGCTGTAGCGGCCTGACATCGGTTACCATCGGCGACAGCGTTACTTCTATTGGCGTTTATGCGTTCTCTGGCTGTAGCGGCCTGACCTCGGTTACTATCCCCGACAGCGTTACTTCTATTGGTGACTGGGCGTTCTATAGATGTAGCGGCCTGACCTCGGTCACCATCCCCAACAGCGTTACTTCTATCGGCAACGGTGCGTTCTATAGATGTAGCGGCCTGACCTCGGTCACCATCCCCGACAGCGTTACTTCTATCGGCTACTCTGCGTTCTCTGGCTGTAGCGGCCTGACCTCGGTTACCATCCCCGACAGCGTTACTTCTATCGGCTACTCTGTGTTCTCTGGCTGTAGCGGCCTGACCTCGGTTACCATCCCTGACAGTGTTATCTCTATCGGCGACTCTGCGTTCGATTACTGTAGCGGCCTGACCTCGGTTACCATCCCCGACAGCGTTACCTCTATCGGCGAATATGCGTTCGGTTACTGTAGCGGCCTGACCACGGTTACCATCCCCAACAGCGTTACCTCTATCGGCGACGGGGCGTTCCGGGGCTGTAGCGGCATGACTTCGATAACAGTGGATAACGGTAATACCAACTATAAGAGTATTGATGGGGTATTATTTAACATAGCAGGTACCACTTTGCTACAATGCCCTGGGGGCAAAACCGGCACATACACCATCCCCAACGGTGTTACCTCTATCGGCTTTGCGAAGTTCGAGGGCTGTAGCGGCCTGACTTCGGTTACCATCCCCGACAGCGTTACCTCTATCGGCGAATATGCGTTCGGTTACTGTAGCGGCCTGACCTCGGTTACCATCCCCGACAGCGTTACTTCTATCGGCCGCGGGGCGTTTCAGGACTGTTGGAGCCTGACCACGGTTACCATCCCCGACAGCGTTACTTTTATCGGCGAGGCGTTCAGGGCCTGCCACAACCTGACCTCAGTATATGTACTGCGGGAGACGACGCCTCTTGCAACATTGGTGGGTAGCGCGTTCTATAGTACCAATGCCTCGCTGATAATCTATGTCCCCGCAGGCGTAGTGACCGGCTATCGAACGGCGTGGAGTGCCTACGCGGATAGGATACAGGCGGGAGCACCGCCGGCGCCGTAAGCGGCAACAAGAGTATCAGACAGTAAATTGTCCGGCCCGGTTTAGTACCAGGCCGGGCTTTTTTTACGCCGGGAAGAAAAAGGCGGCGACGCCATTAGATAATAAACCACAAGGATACGAAGGGAAGAGAAGACGGGGGAGCGGGTGTACCACAGTAATGGTGTGGGGAACCGCTCTTCTGAAAACGGTCTTATGTGCAATAGTGGTGACGGAGCGGGCGGGGAGGGACATGACGGGCCGAATGCATCCGGTTGTCCCAAGATCTTGCTTGCGCAAGGGCGTGTAGGGAGACCGATCAGACCTACGGTCTGCAGCCCCCTGGGGCTGGGCTCCCGGAGCAGACTCCCCGGCAGCATGAGCGCCCGGCATGTCCCTCCCCGCCCGGCTGTGTAGGCAGAAGTATCAGACAGTGATTCCCCCTCCACACCTCGGCGCCATTTCGGAACGAGCTATGCAGCCCCAAAAGACAGCTTCCGGGGAACCGGAAACGGCTTATTGCATATACCACGGACACTACAGCGTGTGGTTAATCTTCCCCCATCCCCTTGCATCAGTTTTATATTTCATACTATAATAAAATCATGACCCAAACAGTAACCATTGAAATTGTTGATACTGCCGCCTTTCGGCTCTTGCGGGATTTAGCGGCTATGAGCCTCATCCGGTTTTCGCCGGAGACAAGCGTTGAAAGCGACCTGGTAACGGCGCGTCTGAATGCAGTCTACGCGCGGGAGGGGTCATCCCTTGACCCCGGTTTAGCGCTGGCACAGGCCGAGGTGATTGCCGGGGAAGACTGGTAATGGTTAAAGGTGAGGTATGGTGGGCCAATCTGCCTACCGACCCTTACGGCTCGGAACCCGGTAAGCGCCGTCCGGTACTTATCATACAAAATGACGCATTTAACCGCAGCGCCATACAAACTACATTGGTGTCAATGCTGCCGAAAAACTATATCACCAATATTAACGCAAGTATTCAATATATCTTTGATGCGGAAGTGTGATTTGTCAGCCACCACAAGTATCATTAAGATGTTGATTTAGACGTCGCCCATGAGGAACAACTCTCAAGCAGAAGAGGAAGAGGAAGAGGAAGAAATTTGAACACAAAGGACACGAAGGTGAAGAAACGAGAAGGAAGAGAAGAATAAGATGCCCGCGCGCCATAAGAAAATAAACCACACAAACCACACAAAAGGAAGAGAGGGGAAGAGGAGACGGGGAAGCAGGTGTGCCACAGTAATGGTGTGGGGAGCCACTCTTCTGAAAACGGCCGTATGTACAATAATGGTGACGGAGCAGACAATAGAAATATTTCTTGGTCTTCCTAATCGGCCGCATGTGCAATAGTGGTGACGGAGCGGGAGCGGCACGGGGCATGACAGGCCGAATGCATATGGGACTCCCTGCGCAGGGAGACCGATCAGACCTACGGTCTGCAGCCCCCTGGGGCTGGGCTCCCGGAGCAGATTCCCCCATCCGCATGAGGTCTGGCATGACCCGTGCCGCTCCCGGCTTGGTAATAGACCGGGCTTTTTTTACGCCGGGGGAGCGGGTGTGCCATAGTAATGGAAAAGCGGCAAAAAACCATTTGTATCAGCTAAGGGAAAGCGGTATACTAACGATATGCAACTTTGTAAAAAACCCTATCCATTACTCCGCATAGTTCGCGTGGCCCTATCCCTTACCTTGATAACGGCAATCATCTCCTGCGCCGGTACGGGAAAACCTGCCAATGACGCCGCTCTCTACAACGGCCTTGGCGCGCCCACGGATCCCGTACCCTTCACCGCCGAAGCCCGGACCGGTACACTCCCCGGCGGTTTGAAATATTACATCCTGGAAAACACCATGCCCGAAGGCCGGGCCTACCTGACCCTGGCGGTCAACGCCGGTTCGGTGCTGGAAAAGGATGACGAGCAGGGGCTGGCCCACTTTGTGGAGCACATGGCCTTTAACGGTACCGAACATTTCCCCAAGTCCGATCTGGTTGAGTACCTCCGCTCCCTGGGTATGCGCTGGGGCCCGGAGGTGAACGCTTATACGTCCTTCGACCAGACGGTCTACGGTATTGAAGTTCCGGTGGAATCTGACGGTGAGGGCCGCAAGGGAATTCCTGATAAGGCCCTGGCGGTGATTGACGACTGGACCCGTGCCATCACCTTCGCCCCGGAGGACGTGGACAGCGAGCGGGGGGTTGTGGTGGAGGAATACCGTACCCGCCTGGGGGCCGGTGACCGGCTTTCACGAAAAGTGCTCCCGCTGATCTACCGGGGCAGCCCCTATGCGGAGCGGCTCCCCATAGGGCTGCCGGAAATTATCGAAACGGCACCGGTGGAACGGCTGGTAAATTTTTACCGCACATGGTACCGGGCGGATAACATGGCCTTGGTTTTTGTGGGCGATTTTGACGGCGCAAAGCTTGAGGCGGACCTTGCGTCCCACTTTTCGCTGCCCGCCCCGGACACGCCCACGGTCCGGCCCGTCTATGACCTGCCCGAGCCGCAAAAGGGTAACTTTACGGTGGAGATATTCACCGACCCGGAACTGCCCCATACCCGGTTTGATCTGTACTATAAACTACCCGCCGCCCGATCCGCGAAGGACCTTGCTTCCTACCGGCAGGGGATAATCGACCTGCTCATCGACCGGATGCTGGGATTCCGCTTTGAGGAAGCCGGCTTTAACCCGGATACCCCCTTTGCCGCCGCCGGCGCCGGACTAAACTATGTTGCACGGAATTCCCGGTACTACATGCTGATAGCCGTTGCCAAACCGGGTAACGCTGAAGCTTCCCTAACCAGGCTGCTGCAGGAGAAGGAAAAAATGGCCCGGTACGGCTTTACCGGTGCGGAAATCGACCGGGTCAAACGCTCCCTCCTGGCGGACATGGAACGCGCGGTTTCCGAAAAAGACCGGCGGCACTCATCGGGTCACGTAAACGATTTTGTTGCCCACTTTATCAGGGGCGAACCGGTTACCGACGCCGAATGGGACCTGGAGGCGGTTTCCAAACTGCTTCCCGACATCAGCGCCGCGGAAATCGCCGCCGCCGCCAAGAATTACTTTGCCTACAACGATCTTACCCTCATCGTCAGTGCCCCGGAGTCCGAGGCGGCAAGCTTCGGAGAAGCCAAGCTCCCAACCCCGGACCGTATCCGCACATTGGTACGGCAGAGCGCCCGCGCCCGTATCCCCCGGCCAAAGAACCAAACCCTGGATGATAAGTTTTTGGACGCCCCCCCCGCGCCGGGTAGTATCATTAACAAAAGTACGGATACGGCAAGCGGAACCACCCATTGGGAACTCAGTAACGGCGCTAAGGTCATTCTAAAGGAAACGAAAAACAAGAACAACGAAATTGTCCTCTACGCATTGGCGAAAGGCGGTATCACCGCCGTGCCGGAGGAACAGATCATTTCCGCAAACCTTGCCGCGGCGATGCTGAGCGCATCCGGTATAGGCCCCTACTCCCGTGCTGATCTAATGAAGAAGCTTGCGGATAAACAGGTTTCGATAGACTGTTCCCTTTCAAGCTTCAGCCGGGACTTCGACGGCTCCGCCACCCGCGGGGATCTCCGGACCCTGTTTGAACTGCTTTACCTCTATTTTACCCAGCCCCGGATAGATGATGACGCGGCGGCATCCGTCCTCGACGAGTACCGTACCACCCTGGCCCAGCAGGACCAAAATCCCGAGGCGGTATACTTCCATGAGATAACCCGGACCATCTTCAATGACAACCCCTGGTTTAGGCCCATGGTCCTCTCAGACTTGGAAAAGGTAAACACCGCTTGGGCCATGGCGCTTATACAAAAGGCCCTTAACCCGGCGGACTACACCTTTGTATTCACCGGCAACCTGGATATGGACGCCATGCGCGCTCTTATCGAAACCTACCTCGCCTCCATCCCCCCCCGCAGTGAACGCTGGAACACCTGGGCGGATATCAAAATCGAAAGGCCGGGAAAACTCGAAAAGACCGTCTATAAAGGGAAAGAAGAAAAAAGCTGGGCCTTTATGAGTTGGACGCTTCCTCAGGAATACACCGAATCCCGAGATGTCGCAGCGGATGTGCTCAGTGAATACCTTGAGAACAGGCTCATGGAAATAACCCGGAAGCAGATGGGGGGAACCTACTCCGTTTCCGTTGGGGTATCCCAATCAATCCTGCCCCCCGGCGGTGAACTTACGATGAACATCTACTTCCCCTGCGCCCCCAACCGGGTAACGGAACTCAGCGCTGCGGTCCTGGAAGAACTGGATTTAATCGCCAAAGGAACCATCGACCAGGACACCTTCCGAAAATCGGTGGAAGCCCTGAAAAAATCCTTCGCCGCCTCCATCCAAAACAATGCCTATATCAGCCGAAGTTACGCCTATTTTGATGTCATCTATGATCGCCCCCTGTCCCGGCTGGAAAAACTTCCCGAACTTTACGAAGCCGTCACCACCCGCGATATTCAACAAACGGTAGCGGCACTGTTACCCCGGGGTCCAATTACGGTGACCCTTTATCCGGAAACACATAGGAAGTAGACCAGACAGCGCTATTTTGACTTCCTAACCACCCACCACTCGACCAGCAGCGCCGCCCCGGCCCCCAAAAAAGCGCCGAGGGTATCCGCTATCCAGTCCTGGACATTGCAGTTCCGGCCGGGTACATAAAGTTGGTGTACCTCATCAATTACCCCGTACAGGGAGCTGGCAAGAACAATCAGCAGGAAGGTCCGCAAACGGTGGGATTGCCGCTGGACCGGGGAAAACCAGAATGCGAATGTCCCCGCAAGGGCTAAATAGGCGATTAAGTGCTGGAATTTATCGAAACCCAGGACGCCCTTAGGAGTCGGAAGGGTGCTTTGAGAAGAAAGAATCCAAATAGCCAACACCACCAGGATGGCTGGTATTTTTGGTAATATTCTGGGAATCGCGATCATGCCATACCACCAGTGGGACTTATTGTAACAAATAGAACGCCAGTATATCACGCCAAAAATAAAGTGACAATGCCCGTGCTTGCGCAGACCCGATATTACTATTATGGTAGACAAAAGAGGAGGGGTTATGGATATATTTGAAGCGATTATGCTGGGCGCTGTCCAGGGGCTTACGGAATTTCTTCCCGTAAGCAGCTCGGGCCACCTGGTTCTTTTACAGAAAATTTTCGGCATTGCCGAACCGGTGCTGCTCTTTGATACCATGGTTCATGTGGGAACCCTGGCCGCGGTTTTTATTGTCCTATGGGCGGATATTCGGGCCATCCTGCGCCGGATTGTCCAGCCTCTCACCGGTTTCCTCATTCTGGCAACCGTTCCAACGGTTATCATAGCCCTGCTTTTCAAAGATGTGATCGAAGACGCCTTCCAATCTGCGGCTTTCCTGGGGTACTCCTTCCTTTTTACCGCCCTGGCCCTCCTGGTATCGGAACAGGTATCCCGCCGTTCGGGAAACACCAAACCCCAGGCGGCCATGAACTGGTTTGACTCTTTGATAATCGGTATTTGTCAGGCGATTGCCATTATTCCCGGGGTTTCCCGATCCGGGCTGACCCTTTCGGGAGCCCTTTCCCGCCGGCTTGACCGGGATTTTGCCGCCCGGTTCGTCTTCCTCCTTTCCATCCCCGCAATCCTGGGTGCGCTGGTTCTCCAGTTGAAGGATATTGCCGGGGGTGAAAGTACGGGCACTATCGGCCGGGCGCCCATTATCGCCGGAACCGTGACTGCCGCCTTTGTCGGCTTTTTTGCAATAAAATTCATGTTACGGATTGTCAAAACCCGGTCTCTCCGGGGGTTTGCCATCTATGTGGCTGTTCTGGGTATTCTGGTTCTGGCGGATCAGCATTTCACTCATTTTTTTATGTAAACAAAAATTGCCCGAAATTAGATAATCGCCGCCACCTCTACCCGCGAATCCCCCCGGCCCATGTCCGGAAGAAACCCGAAGTTCCGTATCCGCCCCTCCATACACATCCTGCACTCCGCCGCTTCATCCCCGGTACAGATCTTGTTGTCGTAGAGGGCGTAGAGTTTCCGCACCGCCTTGGGACTCAGGTTGGGCATCACCACATTGGCCCCCGCCATAAGGCCCATTTCCCGGCCCTGGGAGTTGATGGTCCCCAGCGCGGTGGTTGCGGGCAGCAGGACCTTGGGAAGAAGGAGCCGGATAAGGGCCAGCATCCGCAGGGTCTGCTCCAGGGAGCCGCCGGGGCTGTCGCCGAGGGGAGTGTCCGCCTGAGGGATGAAGGGGCCGATACCCACCATGTGAGGGTTCAGTTCCTGGAGGAAACGCAGATCCTCCAGCAGACATTCCGGGGTTTGATAAGGGGTACCCACCATGAACCCCGCCCCCACCTGGTAGCCGATATCCCGCAGGGTAAAGAGACAGTCCTTCCGTTCCGCAAGGCTCATGGACGCGGGGTGGAGCTTCCGGTAGTGTTCGTCGTTGGCGGTTTCGTGACGGAGGAGGTAACGGTTCGCGCCGGCCCGGAAAAACCTCTCGTAACTTTCCCGCCGCCGTTCCCCGATGGACAGGGTGATGGCATGTTCCGGGTATTTTTCACGTATAGCCGCCACCATTTCGACGACCCGGTCATCGTTGAAGTAAGGGTCTTCCCCGCCCTGGAGTACGAAGCTCCGGTAGCCCAGCATATCCCCCATCTGGCAGCAGTAGAGGATCTGTTCCATGGAAAGCCGGTACCGTTCAGCCTTAGTATTACTGCGCCTGATACCGCAATAGTAACAATCGTTCTTACAATAGTTGGTGAATTCGATGAGCCCCCGGAAATACACATCCCGGTGGTAGTGTTCCTCACGAAGCTCCCGTGCAGTGGCGTAGAGGGCCTCCGCTTCGGCGGGATCATCCGTAGTGATATAGTGCAAAATCTTTGCGTCGCTGGACAAATCAATCATATTTACCTCTTGTACAATACTGCTTATGGGATGAAATTCAACATCTCCCTAATACAGAAAAAACGCATAAGAGAAGAATTTATCACAAAGGACACAAAGGAACACGAAGGGAAGAGAAAAAGATCACAAGCCCCCCCTTTTTTTCTCTTCCTTTTCTTCCTTCTCTTTTCTTCACCTTTGTGTCCGCGAACCGAAGGTTCGACGTGTCCTTTGTGGTTTAAAATTCTTCCTCTTCCTCTTAGAAATAAAAGTCCCGTGTACCCTGCCGTATCTTCTCCACGTTCGCCATTGCCTTTACGCGGATCTTTTCGTTGGCTATCCCCGGCAATTCCCGGGCGATGGCAGCGTCGGCCTTCTGTCTAAACGCCTCATCCCCGTAATCAATAGCATACTCGCAGAGGGTCATCAAGGCGTTGGGGAGGCAGACGTTCTTAATCTGCCCGGATTTGGCCAGGCTCATAAAGCGGTCCCCGGTTCTGCCGCTGCGGTAACATGCCGTACAGAAGCTGGGGACATAGCCGTCGTCTATGAGTTCCGAGATAACTTCCAGGGCGGTGCGATCATCGTTGACGTTAAACTGGGGGTTGGCCTTTTCCTTCTTATCCTTTACGGCATAGCCCCCCACCCCGGTACAGGACCCGGCGCTGATCTGGGAAATGCCCACCTGCAACAGTTTTTTCCGCATCGCGTGATTCTCCCGGGTGGAAAGCAGCATCCCGGTAAAGGGCACCGCCAGGCGTATGATGGCAACGATCCGCTCAAAGGTGGCGTCGTCCACCAGATGGGGGAAGTCGGTCAGGTTCATCCCGTTGGCGGGAACGAGCCGGGGCACAGAAATGGTGTGGAAGCCCACATTGAATCGTTCTTCCAGATGTTCATTGTGGATCATAAGCCCCAGCACTTCAAAGTAGGGATCAGCCAGGCCGAAGAGCACTCCGCCGCCGACATCGTCGATGCCCCCCAGGTGCGCCCGGTCAAAGGCGGTGAGGTGGTACGCGTAGTTCTTCTTTGGCCCCGCCTTGTGGACCTTTTCGTAGGTAGGCTGGTGGTAGGTTTCCTGAAAGAGCACATAGGTCCCGATGCCGACCTCCTGAAGCTTCTTGTAATTTTCTACGGTAGTAGCAGCAATATTAACGTTGATCCGCCGGATCTCGCCGTTCTCAAACTTCATGTCATAGATGGTGCGCATACAGTCCACGATGTAGTCGATGGGACATTCCTTGTCGTGTTCCCCCGCTTCCAGGGCAATCCGCTTGTGACCCATTTGTTCCAGGAACTTCACCTCCTGCCGAACCTCATCCATGGTAAGCTTCTTCCTGCTGAATTCGTGGCCGCAGTTGTAACTGCAATAGGAACAGCGGTTCACGCAATAATCGCTCACGTAGAGGGGGGCGAACATGACGATCCGGTTGCCGTAAATGTGCCGCTTGATCTTCCCGGCGATGTCGAAGATGCGCGCCGTGTGGGCGGGATCCTTACTGACAAGGAGTGCGGCGATTTCCTGGTGGCCCAGCCCCTCATACCGTTCCGCTTTGTCCAGGATATTTTGAATATCCGCATCGCTTGTGTATTTTGCCTTTTCCAACAGGTCCTCAATATAGGCCTGATCGATAAAGACATCCGTTTCCGAATCCGGTACTTTTACTGCCGCATCGACAGCTTCCATAGTAGCAACCATAAGTTCCTCCAATTTTATTCCACGCTGGTTTCGAACTGCTGCCCCACCGGCCGCAGTTCTTCTGTTTATAATCCCTGGAAACCTAGGGTTTCCTCTTCAATACGACGGCAGTATTCCTGAAATTCCTGACCACGGTATTCCCGGGGCCTGGGCAGGGGTATGCCGATTGCATCCTGTATAGTGCCGGAGCGCATCATCAGTACCCGGTCCCCCAGGTACACCGCCTCCTCAATGTCGTGGGTCACCAATACTACGGTGACATCCAGCCCCTTCCAGATTTCGTCCAGCTCCCGGCGGAGCCGTATCCGGGTAAAGGCGTCCAGCGCGCCGAAGGGTTCGTCCAGCAGCAGCAGCCGGGGCTTCCGGCACAGGGCGCGGGCCAGGGCGACCCGCTGGGCCATGCCGCCGGAAAGCTGCCGGGGGTACACCTTCTTCCAGTCCCGAAGCCCCATAAGCGCCAGTGTCTTATCAATCTCCGCATCGGTTTCCGGGCCGCCCCGGGCAAAGGCCAGGCGAAGGTTTTCCTCCACGCTCAGCCAGGGGAGGAGCCGGGGGTCCTGGAACATGAAACCCATGGAACCGCCAAAGCTGATACTCCCGGCATCGGGTTTTTCCAGGCCGGCGATAAGCTTGAGCAAGGTGGTTTTCCCGCAGCCGCTGGGCCCCACGATGGCAGTAAAACTACCGCCGGGGATCACCAGACTGAGATCCTGCACGGCCTTCACCTCGGCACAAGCGCCGCCCCGTGAACCGTCCAGCCGAAAGGTACGGCTCAATCCGCTAATCCGCAGTTCCGCTACATCAGTCATGGGCCCCCCAATTGCGTTCCTGCGGGTCCAGGGCGGCCTGTTTCGCCAGGACACGGAACAGGGTGTCAAACCCCAAGCCCAGGAGGCCGATGGTGAGGATGCCCACAAACACCGTGTCTATCCGTGCCATCTGCTGGGCATCGGTGATAAGGTAGCCAAGCCCCGAGGATGAGGCGAACAGTTCCGCCCCAAGCAGAGCCCGCCAGGCGTAGCCGAACCCAAGCCGGAGACCGGTGGCAATCTGGGGGAGCGATCCGGGGATCAGGATCCAGCGGAGGTGGCGGAAAAAGGAAAGCTCCAGGGACTTTGACAGTTCCTGCCAGCGCCCGTCCATGGATTCAAAGCCGCTTGAGGCGTTCAGAAACACCGGGAAGAAGGTGGCCATCACGATCACCGCCAGCTTCGAACCTTCCCCGATACCAAACCAGAGTATCAGCAGGGGAATCATGGCCAGGGGCGGCACCGCCCGCAGTATTTCAAAGAGCCCGTGGAACAGTTTCTTTAAGGGCGGGCTGTAGTAAAACACCAGGGCAGCAGGCAGGGCAATCGCCACGGAAATACCGTAGCCCGCCCACACCCGGCCAAGGCTGACCAGGAGATGATCCCAGAGTTCACCGGTACGGATAATCCGGACGGCGGCGGTGCAGATCTTCTGCGGGGATGGGACCAGGTAGGGGTTTGTCAGCTTCAGCGCAGAGAGGATACCCCAGAGGAGGATCAACGCCACCGGAAGAGCCGCAAAATTGACACCGTTAGTAACAATGGTTCTAACGCTGCTCCCAGCCGCCTTTACCCGCATAGATCCGCCTACTTCTTAAATGCCTGCGGGAGGATGAAGTCCCGGGGGTTCACGCTTCGGCTTATCATGTCCTGATCCAGGAGGAATTTGACATCCGCCTCCAGCGCCGGGACATCACTCTGTTCAAGCGCCTCCGCCATGCCGCTCCATTGATAAAGCCTCTGACCGTCCGCTTCGGCTATCTGCTGGTACCGGGAACCGATGGCCACCGCTTCCTGGGTATTGGCAAGTATCCACGTATAGGCTTCCTGCTGCACATCCAGGTAGATCTTAAGGAGATCCGGATGGTTCCGGGCAAATGCAGGCCGTACCGCCGTGAGCAGTAATGGGGTGAGATACCCATCGGCGGTAATGAGGATCTTCATCCCCGCCTCCTCGCCCCGGATAATCAGGGCGGCCGCCTGGAGCGCGCCGTCGATCTGGCCGGAAAGGAGTGCGGAACGGGCTTCGGGGAGGCCCATCTGGATAAAGTTTACATCGGACGCGCTCAGGCCCTCGGACACCAAAGCTGCCACCAGCATCTGCTGCAACACCGTCCCCTTGGGTCCCGCCACGGTTTTTCCCCGCAGTTCCCGGACAGACTGGGGTCCCTGGGGACCGGTCAGCAGGGCGAAGCTCTGTTTAGGCCGGCTCACGATTGCGGCGATTTCCACAGGGTTTTCAGCGGCATTGGCCAGAATCACCGAAGTACTATTTATCACCGACGCAATATCCAGGGAACCGGCAGCCATGGCCTGGGTCTGATCCGCCCCGGAGTTGATATTGTGCCACTTCACCGTAATGTTTTTTTCAACAAAGGCCTTTTCCAGCAGCCCCCGCTCCTTCATCACCATGATCTGCAGATTGAAGGGGGACTCCACATAGGAAACATTGATTTCTTTAGGGATAGCGTCTTTTTTACCACCGCCGAAAGCGAGACACACAACGGCAAAAAACAGGCAATGCGCAATGACGCTCTTCTTGAATAGGTACTTTTTCATTTTCTGCACCCCCTACGCGGATTGAGGACCAGTAGGTCCTTTCGGCTCGCTGGACACCGCCGTTTTTACGGTGACCCCGCTTATGTTCCCCAGTTTTCCGGTGAGGGCGTTAATCTCATCCAGTTCCCCCTGGAGGGTGATGGAAATTATCGCCATGTCATGTTCATCAAAGGGAATCCCCATACGGCCCTTCACCAGTACCTTGAAGGACGAGACAGTGTCGTTAAAGGCCTTCTGGCTTTCCCGGGGGTTTTCCAGGATGGCCCCAATTACTGCTATCCGCTGCATCATTGCTCCTTTGGGCCTGCTGACCCTCTGCCTTGCGCCGAGGGCCTATAATGCAACGGTTTACCCGCGCAAAAAAAGCCCCCGGATCATTCCGGGGGCGGTAACGACATACTAGGATGCATCCCATTTCCCTCCGGCGGCCAGAACCGTACTAAAACGGAACTAAACCATCAAGGTTCTTATGACTCTTAGGTCATTTACATACTTCCCATATCCAGGAAGGAAAACCTCACCTGATATGGACTATTTACAAGATAGCACGGAACGGGAAAAAATGCAAGAAAAAATATTCAAATTCGACACTTATTTTTCATCCCCCGGAGGGCTGTCTGATCCACCCGGCTCCGGGTGGGTTAATTCTTTATTGGATAATAAGTTAGCTAGCCAACTAATCAGCGGTCGACGGGAGTCGAACCCGCGTCACAAGCTTGGGAAGCTTGGATAATACCGTTATATGACGACCGCATTGGATGAGTCTTAGTTTATATGAAAAACAACCGGTTTGTCAATACATTTACTCGATAGAAAACGTAGAATACGCTCCCGTGGGGATTTTATCCTCCGCATCCACCGCCTCCACCCGCGCCCGGGGCGGCCCCTGGTGGAGCCATTGGAGAAACTGGTCCAGCTCTTCCTGCGGCCCTTCCGCCCAGACATCCACAACATCCCTGTCGCGGGTATTCCGCACCCATCCGGTCAGGCCGAGGCGGGCGGCTTCGTTGTAGGCCGTATACCGGAACCCTACCCCCTGGACCCGCCCGCGGACCTGGGCAAAGAAGGCGGCTTGGGGCGGCTGCTCCATGTATCACGCTCCTAAGGTGATGGCGCGGATGAGTATGACCCAGGCCGGGATAGTCAGCATGGAAAGCAGGACGCTGACCAGGAGCATTTTGGATGCCAGTTCGCTGTCGGAATGGTACTTATTGGCCATTATTGAAGCGGCGGCGGGGGCGGGCATGCCGGTAAGGGCAACCGCGATTCCCATAACCAGGGGATCGATGCGGAGGAAGTCCGCGTTGAGGAGCAGCAGGACCCCCAGGAGCATTAAGGGGATAAATAAAAGTCTGAGGAAGGTATAGTAGAGTACGGTTTTGGTGATAATATTGCGCAGTTGTATCCGGGCTAAGATCAGGCCTACCACGATCATGGAAAAGGGGGTAGTACAGTCCCCTACGGTGAAAACCAGCCTGTTGATTAAAGCCGGCGGTTTCCAGCCGCTTACGAGGATGACCAAACCGGCATAGGTCGCCACCAGGCAGGGATGCAGTATAATCTTTTTTATACCCGCCCCCGGGCCATCCCCCTTACCGGTAAAGATTGCAAGGCCGAGGCTCCACATGATGAGCCGCATGGGCATCAGAAATGCTGAGGCATAGATAAGCCCTGAAAGCCCGTAAATGCTTTCAATTACCGGGTTTCCCAAATACGCCGCGTTTGAAATAAGGATACCGTAACGGAGAACCTTTTGCTGTTCCAAAGGCTGTGAGCGGAAAAACACATACTTGCCCAGAAAATAGGCCGCCATGGTGACACAGGCGGATATGATCATTATCTGCCCCAGAACAAAAAGCATATCCCTTCCCCCGCTGTCAAAGAAGGATGAAAGGATATTGCAGGGCAGCAACAGATTAAGTACCAGACCGCTTAGGGTAGCCGTGCCCTGTTTATCCACCAGCCCTGTTTTAGCAATGACCACCCCAACACCCATAAGGGCGACCAGCAGTAATTGTGTGCTTAGGATATCATAAAAACTTCCCACCGGAGACCGCTTTATTTAAGCCGCTTGTACTCCCGGATTTCCTTCCGCAGCCTATCCGGCAGTTCCGCCCGGGGTAATCGAACCTGTTCCATGGAATCCCGGAAACGCAGGGTTACGGTGCCGTTTTCTTTTGACTCGTAGTCGATGGTGACGCAGAAGGGTGTCCCCGCCTCGTCCTGCCGCCGGTACCGCCGCCCGATAGCCCCGGACTGATCGTAATCGGTGGCAAAGTCCTCCCGCAGTTCGGCGCGGATATCCTGGGCCAGTTCCGCCAGGCCGTCCTTCTTCATCAGCGGCAGTATCGCTACGGTGATGGGCGCAACGGTCGGGTGGAAACGCAGCACCGTCCGGTAATCGTCGTCGTTGCCCTTGTCCGCCACCTTCTCCTCGTCGTAGGCGTCGCAGAGGAGCATCAACAAAGTCCTGGTAAGCCCCGCCGAGGTTTCGATGATGAAGGGGATGTAGCGCTCGTTGCCGTTTTCCTGGTCGATGTACTGGAGATCCTTGCCGCTGAATTCGGTGTGCCGGGTGAGGTCGTAGTTGGAGCGGTTGTGGATACCCTCAAGCTCCTTCCAGCCCATGGGGAACAGGTACTCAATGTCGTAGGCGTCCTTGGCGTAGTGGGCCAGCTCGTCCGGCCCGTGCTGGTGCCAGCGAAGGTGATCCATCTTGACCCCAAGCTTTTCGTAATAGGCCCAGCGCTGTTTTTTCCATTCGTTGAAGGTTTCCACATCCGTACCGGGCTTCACGAAGTACTGCATCTCCATCTGCTCGAATTCGCAGGTGCGGAAAATGAAGTTCTTGGTGACAATCTCGTTGCGGAAGGCCTTGCCAATCTGGGCAATGCCGAAGGGTATCTTCATCCGGTTGGACTGGATGATATTTTTGTAGTTAACGTAAATTCCCTGGGCGGTTTCGGGCCGCAGGTAGATAAGATTGTTGTCTATTTCGCCGAGGATGGATTCCACCGGGCCGATGTGGGTCTTAAACATCAGGTTGAACTTCCGGGTATCGGTCAGTTCCCCCCCGCAGTCGGGGCACTTCTTTTCCGCCAGGTTTTTTGGATCAATCTGATCCGCCCGGAACCGGGTTTTACACTTTTTGCAGTCCACCAGGGGGTCGGTAAAGTTTTCCACATGCCCCGAGGCTTCCCAAGTCCGGGGGTGCATCAGGATAGCCGCGTCCAGGCCCACGATATTGTCGTGAAGCTGGGTCATCGTTTTCCACCAGTTCCCGGCGATACGGTTTTTCAGCTCTATCCCCAGGGGCCCGTAATCCCAGGCGCCGCTCTGGCCCCCGTAAATCTCCGATGACTGAAACACAAACCCCCGCCGCTTGGCAAGGGACGTAATTTTCTCCATAGTGGCGGGACCCTGATACTCGGTTAACTCTTCGGACATGTGGTTCTCCTCAATGAGGGTATTATATAGAAGAAAGAGGTATAAGGTCAATCATGAGGCGCCCATGATTTGGCATAAACATCTTCAACAGTTCCTTAATCGTCCTATATCACCGTTTTGTGAACATACAAAACTACTATTGCCGCCGTTATAAGTATCACCCCCATAAACGCAGGCGCCGCATGGCCAAATGATACATAGATTTGCCCCCAATAACCGGCCCAATCCATTCTGGCTAAAGCCTGAATGGATTGGCTGCCCCCTTGAACCCAGGCCTTTTTATCTACGGTTTGTTTAGGCGGTTCACCGCCCGTAGTCTGTTTATCCTTCAATGTAAGGGACACGTAAATTCTCTCCTCAAATGATGCGATATTGTTTCCTTGTCAACAAATATTTTGGTTTTGTGGTTATTCCGGATTATTATCCATACCCAATTTTTTTATTTCCGCGTCCAAATGCCTGCCGTACAGGGTCACGAAGCTAAGCATACCGGCAAATTGTTCCTTTGTTATCTGCTCAAATACAGTCCTATCCCGCTCATGAAACTCTTTGTGCAGCCCGTCATGGATTTTGTAAACTATTTTTCCCTGCTCGGTAAGCCTAAAATAGATTTCCTTCTTATTATCCGGCATCTGGTAGCTTTCTATGATGCCTTTTTTTATGAGCTTTTGGGCAATTTTACTTATGGCGCCGCGGGTCATATAAAAGGAGCCGCTCAGCTTTGTCACGTTGGAATCCGCGTTTTTTCCAATATATTCGATGCAATGTACTTCAGACGGCTTATACCCCTTAAGACTTTTTTCCATTTTTAGCTTGTTAAGCCAAACCATCTTGTTAAATACGTCCCGGAAACCCGCTATGAGCTGGTCTTCTTTGTTCATTACCATAGCATATTATATTTTTGTTTCCCGGTCAACAATATTTTAGGAATAACGGAGAAGGGGGGATTCGAACCCCCGGTGCTCTTTCAAGCACGCACGCTTTCCAAGCGTGGACCTTAAACCACTCGGACACCTCTCCAAAAACACGGAGCAGGGGGGATTCGAACCCCCGGAACCCTCGCGGGTTCAATGGTTTTCGAAACCATCTCCTTCGGCCACTCGGACACCGCTCCAATCGGAGACAGTATAGCATTTTCCGTTAAATAATGGCAAGGGGATCACGGAGCAAGACCGCAGAGCAGACTGTAACTGACCGGCCCGCCGGACTTTGGGAACACTACGGACTTCGATGCCATCAAAAAGGGATGCCAACCGGGTTCCCAAATAAAATTGCTGGTGCGGCTATTGTGTTACATACTCCGCCCCTCGTTCATCCAAGACCTTGAGGTTTGATAAAGCAATATACAAATAGGGGTATCCGTCCTCTTCATAGGTTTTTAATACGCCGGTTGCCTCAACCCAATCATTAACAGCGGGATATACGGTATCCGCCGAAACATCTTTGTCCCAGGCCACTTCAAACCCGGCGTTTCCATCATTGCCGCAGCATCCAGGGCCATAACGAAGCACAAAACAATAATTAGTATCTTCTCCGGTATAGTTTTCAAGCTTGAACAGACCCTCAAGTTTAATCGTCTTTCCCAAATATTCTTCAGGATTTAGATACACATCATTGGTCTGTGCTATAAACATTTTTTCTTTAATCTCAATCATGGATGCGGCATCTTTTGCCGTACTTACCATTTCGGAAACGCCGCCGGGCAGAATTACCGATTGGGTACCGGCAGCATTACTTTTACGTGCGATATTTTTTTCATTACCGCAGCCGGAGATTAATACGATACAAACAATTGAAAACAGCCATACGTTTTTCACTTTTTCTTTCTCCGTGTTAAGAACATTTATCGCCCAAAACAGCAGAAATGCAATAATATTAATCATCACCACACTTGCGCCGGTAGGGGTTGCATACAAGTATGAAATAATGATGCCGGTAAAAAAACAGAGTATTGAAATGCAGGCCGAACAAATAGTAACGTCTTTGAATTTTTTGAGTAAACGCATTGACGTAAGGGCGGGGAAAATTATAAGACTTGAAATGAGCATGGCGCCCATCATACGCATACCCAGCACAATAGTGATTGCGGTCAAAAAAGCAATGAGCATATTATAGACACCGGTATTTACGCCCGTCGCTTTCGCAAATGTTTCGTCAAAGGTTATCGCAAATAACTTATTATAAAATACGACAAACAGAACAAGTACCGCCGCGGATAAAGTGATGCTCAAATAAACATCGTTTTTGTTCATTGCAAGTATGCTGCCGAACAGATAATTGCATACATCGGTATTCATACCGGTAGTCTGTGATATGATGATTACTCCCACCGCCAATGAACTGGTAGAAATAAGCGCTATGGCGGCGTCACCTTTTATGTTACTGTTTTCGCTTAACCGCAAAAGCAGAAATGCGGCGGCAACCACAACGGGTATAGAAACCGTCAAGGGCGCCACATTCAGCGCCGTTGCAATGGCGAGTGTTCCAAAGCCAACATGGGAAAGCCCGTCACCAATCATGGAATACCGTTTTAGTACAAGGCTTACCCCGAGAAGCGCGGCGCATACGGACACCAGGGCGCCCACAATAAATGCCCTGACAATAAAGGTGTATGAAAACATTTCTGATAGGGTGGTAAAAATAGTATTAAGCATTGACCGTCTCCTTTTCAATCGTTAGAAATTGTTTTCCCATATCAGAATAAACATATTCAGCGGGATTACCGAAAAAGCATTGTTTGTTTTTCAAATGTAGTATTGATGTTGCATATTTTAACGCCTCCTCAATATCATGGGAAACCATAATAATGGTGACCCCCATTTCCTGGTTTATTTTCTTGAGCAGGGCAT
>BNUR01000027.1 GCA_025997495.1 Spirochaetia bacterium
CCATACAATAGCAATGTTCCGGTACTATGGCTTCCGCTTTGCCTGCCCGCCCTTTTTCTCCCGTACCGCCAGAAAGATAATAAGCCCCACAAACAGCGCCATGATAACCCCGAAAATCAGGGCATACACCGTAGCGGGGTTCGTTACCTGCACCGGTTCCTCCAGGGAGAAACCCGTAAATACCGACTCCTCTTCCACCGTCTTAGGCCCGGCGACAATCGCAATCACGCAGACAATGAGGGCGAGGCCGATGACGGCCAGGGCAATAATGGCGGCCCGCTTCACCAGCTTGTCAGTTTGTTTGGAAAGGGCAAACCGGATGATCACCCCCAGCAGAACCACGGATACAAGGATTCCTACAACTAGCATAGGAACATACTATAATAAAATCCCCCACTTCTACAAGTTCCGCTACTTGTATATAATGAAGAAAATGCGTAATTTAAATCAATTTCAAACGCAAGGAGTTTCAATGAAAGTTCAAGAGTTAAAACACTCAGGCCTCAAAAAATGGGTCGAGGACGCGGTTGCCCTGATGGCCCCGGATGCGGTCGAAGTCTGCGACGGCACCAAGGCCGAATACGACCGGATGATCCAGATCACTATTGATGCAGGGCTGGCTACCAAGCTGAACGAAAAGCTGCTGCCCAACTGCTACCTGTTCCGGTCGGACCCGACGGATGTGGCGCGGGTGGAAAACCGCACCTTTATCGCCTCCAAAAGCAAAGATGACGCGGGCCCCACCAACAACTGGGAAGACCCGGCGGTACTGAAAAAGAGCATGACCGAACTGTACAAGGGCAGCATGAAGGAGCGCACCATGTACGTGATCCCCTTCTCCATGGGCCCGGTGGGCTCGGATATTGCCAAGATCGGCGTGGAAATCACCGATTCCCCCTATGTAGTGGCGAACATGCACATTATGGCCCGGGTGGGAACCAAGGTCCTGGACGTGCTGGGCAGCGACGGCTTCTACGTCCCCTGTTACCACTCCGTAGGCAAGCCCCTGGCTTCCGGTGAAAAGGACAATGGCAAATGGCCCTGCGCCCCCCTGGACAAAAAGTACATCTCCCACTTCCCCGAAACCCGGGAAATCTGGTCCTACGGCTCAGGCTACGGCGGCAACGCCCTGCTGGGGAAAAAGTGCCTGGCACTCCGTATCGCCTCGGTGCTGGCGAGAGACGAAGGCTGGCTGGCGGAACACATGTTGATTCTCAAACTGACCAACCCCTCCGGTGAAGTAAAGTACATCACCGGCGCATTCCCCTCGGCCTGCGGCAAGACCAACCTGGCCATGCTGATCCCCACCCTCCCCGGCTGGAAGGTGGAAACCGTTGGTGACGACATCGCCTGGATGAAGCCCGGCAAAGACGGCCGTCTCTACGCCATCAACCCCGAAGCGGGCTTCTTCGGCGTGGCCCCCGGCACCAACAACGAATCCAACAAGAACGCCATGGAGACCATCAAGAGCAACACCATCTACACCAACGTAGCCCTCACCGAGGACAAGAACGTATGGTGGGAGGGCATCGGCTACGACGCCCCGGGCAAGCTCATCGACTGGAACGGCAACCCCTGGACCCAGGACAAGGCCAACAAGGATCAGCCCCCCGCCGCCCACCCCAATTCCCGGTTCACCGGCCCGGCCAAACAATGCCCCGCCATTGCCGGCGAGTGGGAAGACCCAAAGGGCGTACCCATCAGCGCCTTCCTCTTCGGCGGCCGCCGCCCCAAGACCATCCCCCTGGTAAACCAGGCCAAAAGCTGGATCCACGGGGTTTTCATGGGCTCCATCGTGGGCTCCGAAGTAACCGCCGCGGCCCTGGACGTAAAGGCCGGGACCATCCGCCGGGATCCCTTCGCCATGCTCCCCTTCTGCGGCTACCACATGGGTGACTACTTCAAGCACTGGATAAACCTGGGAGAAAAACACGGCGACGCCCTCCCCAAGATCTTCTTTGTCAACTGGTTCCGCAAAAACGATGAAGGCAAGTTCATCTGGCCGGGCTACGGTGAAAACTCCCGTGTCCTGGCCTGGATCTTCGACCGTTGCGACGGTAAGGGTAAGTGTGTGGATACCCCCATCGGTATCCTCCCCACCGCCGACGCCATTCCGCGCCCCGCCGGGGTCAGCGAAGCGGACATGAAGGAAATCCTCAACGTGGACATCGAAGGCTGGAAGAAGGAAATAGCCGACGTGCGGCAGAACCACTATCCCAAGTTTGGCGACAAACTGCCCAAAGAACTGTATGCGGAACTGGACGCTATTGAGAAGCGGCTGGGCGTGTAAGAAGTTTTAAGGACGGTTCACTAACTAAAAAGTATTTCAATAGGCCGCAGGGATCCCCTGCGGCTTTTTTTGGTTTAGCGGTACCTACTATCGGCGCCAACTTAGTTTTCCCGCGCCGAAAGCGGCGCGTAGCCCAGCCGTTTCTGGACGCACTTATAGGCCGGCCTGATTATCCTGCCCCCGGACACAATTTCTTCCATGCGGTGGGCGCACCAGCCTGCCACACGGCTTACCGCAAAAATGGGGGTATAGAGTTCCGCGGGGATGCCAAGCATACGGTACACAAACCCGGAATAGAAATCCACATTGATACAAATATCCTTATCGTTGTCCTTTACCTTCTTAAAAACTTCGGGCACTATCCGTTCAATCAGGCGGTAGAGGTTAAATTCATCTATCAGGTTTTTTTCCTCCGCCAGAAGCGCCGCCTTGTTCCGCAGTAATACTGCGCGGGGATCGGAAATCGTGTAGACCGCATGACCTACACCGTAGACCAGGCCTGAACGGTCGTAGGCTTCCCCCCGGAGTATATCCCCCAGGTAGTCCGCCACTTCTCCCACATTGTCCCAATGCTTAACGTGTTTTTTTAAATCATCCATCATTCCGATAACTTTACTGTTGGCCCCCCCGTGCTTAAACCCCTTTAGGGAGTTGATCCCCGTGGTGAGGGCGGCATAGGTGTCGGTATCCGCAGAGGTAACCAGGTGGACGGCGAAGGTGGAGTTATTCCCGCCCCCGTGTTCCGCGTGGAGAATCAGCGCCAGATCAAGAATCTCCGCCTCCAGTTTCGTGAATTGCTGATCCGGGCGGATTAGGGAAAGGATGCTCTCCGCAGTGGAGCAGGAAGATGCCGGCAGGTGGATGATCAGGCTTTCGTTATCGTAGTAGTGTTTCTTTGCCATATAGGAATAGGCCACGATGGTGGGAAACCGGGCGATAAGTTCGATACATTGACGGAGCACGTTTTCCGGAGAGAGGTTGTCCGGATCATCGTCCCATGAATAGAGGGTTAATACCGAACGGCCCAGCTTGTTCATAATGTCCCTGGAGGGGGCCTTCATGATACTGTCCTCGGCAAAGTTCGCCGGCAGAGCCCGGTTCTCCCCCAGGAGGGCGCTGAAGTTATCCAGTTGTTCCCTGTTTGGGAGCACACCGAACATGAGCAGGTAAACCGCCTCCTCAAAACCGAAACGCCCTTCGGCGGCAGCATTGGCAACAATGTCCTCCACGTCGATTCCCCGGTAGAAGAGCTTGCCCGCCACCGGTGTCTTTTCTCCCTCGTCCAGGATATACCCGTGGACATCCCCTACCCGGGTAAGGCCCACCAAAACTCCGGTGCCATCGGCGTTCCGAAGTCCCCGCTTGACGTTAAACTTGTTGTAGAGGCCGGAATCAATATTATCATTCCCGGTTATTTCAGAAAGATAGTCCTTAATGCCCGGCATATAAACCTCCTCTTTGATCCAGAAACAGCCGCAGCTTTGCCAGCACTTCCTCAAAATCCAGGGGCTTACCAACATGATCGTTCATCCCCGCCGCAAGGCACTTCTCAATGTCCTCCCGGAAAACATTGGCGGTCATGGCAACAATAGGGATGGTGTCCGCACGATTAAGGCCGGAGGCCCGGATACGGGCGGTAGCCTCGTAACCGTCCATTTCGGGCATCTGGACATCCATAAAAATAATATCATACTTCTCCGGGTCTTCGGTAAAGAGCCGCACCGCATCTTTTCCGTTTCCCGCGCAGTCTATCATAATAGAAGTTGGTTCCAGAATGGCGATTAGTATCTCCTGGTTTATCTCCACATCCTCCGCCAGAAGAATACGGCGCCCGGAAAAATCATCCGCCGGTATGGCCGCCGGGGCAGGTTCTTCCAACGCAGTAATAGTATTTCTGCCTAAAAACTGGTTGATACAATCCGCCAGGGAAGACGGGAACAGGGGTTTTGACAGGAACATGTCCACCCCGGCCCTTTTTGCATCAACCTCTATGGCAGTCCATTCCGTGGAAGATATCATGATCACAACCGATTTAGGTTGTGCCACATCCGATTTAGGTTGTGCCACATCCGATTTAGGTTGTGCCACATCCGATTTAGGTTGTGCCACATCCGATGCGGCGCCACTCTTTTTTATCCAGCGGGAAAGTTCAATGCCGTTCATGCCGGGCATTTTCCAGTCAATAAAGTAAAGATCATAGGGGCCGTTCTTTTCGATACGGGCAATCGCCTCTTCACCATTGGCGGCGGTTTCACAGGAAAAACCCAGCCTGTCCGCAATTTCGGAAAAATAGAACCGGACATCTTCGGCGTCATCCACCGCAAGTACCCGCAGGTTTTTCCAGTTTGTTCCAGGACTCAGCAGACTCCCCCCGTGATCCGGCCCCTTTTCAAGTTCCGCCGTAAAGAAAAAGGCTGCCCCCTTTCCCGGATCCGATTCAAGCCAGATAGTCCCCCCCATCATCTCCACAATTTTCTTTGAGATTGCCAGCCCCAGGCCGGTGCCGCCGAACTTGCGGACCGTACGGGTATCGGCCTGTTCAAAGGAAGAGAAAATCCGTGACTGCTGTTCCTTCGCAATCCCGATACCGGAATCGGTAACGTTTATGCGGAGGGTATACAAAGCGCCTTCATGCTTCTCCAGCCGGGCATCCAGTTTGATGCTCCCCGATTCGGGGGTAAACTTTACCGCATTGGAAAGCAGGTTTGTTATCACCTGGGCAATCCGCTGATCATCCCCGTGCAAATACTGGGGAATATTTCTGTCTAAATGAACCGTAAAAATCTGGTTCTTTTCATCCACCCGGAAGTTGATTACATTTACTACCTTCTGTATCATCTTTTCAAAGTCAAAGTCCTCCGGAGAAAGCTCAAACTTATTCGCCTCAATTTTTGACATATCCAGTATATCGTTGATGACCCCCAATAAATGGGTGGAGGCTTCGCCGATTTTCGTCAGGCAGTATTCTTTCCGTTTCGGGTCGGAAGAAGATTTGGCAATGGAAGTCATACCGATGATGACGTTCATGGGGGTACGTATCTCGTGGCTCATGTTTGCCAGGAAATCACTCTTTGCCTTATTGGCCTGTTCCGCCTGTTCCAGAGCGGCATCCCGTTCCAGTTCCCGTTTCCGGAAATCGCTTTCCTTCCTTTTATACACAGAAAAACCAACAAACCCGGCGGTGATAAGAAACGCCAGAGACAAAAAAACTATCACCGAAAGGGCTATGGTATGATTCCGTATTTTTAAGAGCAGTCCATCGGGGATATCCACCCCCGCAACCGCCGCCACCCTTCCCTGCGCGTCAAACACGGGAGAAAATGCCGAAAGGAGCCCCCCAACCCCGAGGGAAGGGTCCCCCAATTCGGTGATAACCGTATCCGCCTCCTCGAAAGCCCGCAACGCCATAGGCTCCCAAGCAAGGGCCGGAGTCCCCAGGTTATACGCCGCTTCGGTCTCATCATTGTCCACAATGGGCTGAATCAGGCCATCCTCGGTTATCCGGTAAAAATAAACAAACTTCACACCTGCTTCTTCCGCATACCGGATAAGCCGCTGCCGGACAACGGCAAAGAGCGGCTTTTCCATATCAGATGGGACGGTCAGTTCCGCTAATTCTTCCGGGGTAATGAGGCGCGCGGCATCGCGGCCTGTGGCCTTAAGCCGCTCCTCAATATTTTCCAGCAGATATGATGAAAGGAACGTGATCAGAACAGTCGCGTAGATCGAAATTACCAACACTAAAAACGCTACGATAGAAAAAAGAACCATCGCAGTATTTCCGTATAGTATTTTTTTTAATTTGTTTAGCATAACACCGTCTTACGCAAACTTTGCGATAGGCACAAAGCTGTCCGCCTTAAGCGCCGCCCCGCCCACCAGGGCGCCGTCGATGTTTTCCTTCGCCATAAGCTGTGCGGCATTATCCGGCTTAACACTCCCCCCGTATTGGATGATGATCTTCCGCGCCGCATCTTCCCCGTACAGTTTTCCTACCACCTTACGGATATACGCATGGATAGCGTCGGCGTCCTCCGGTGTAGCGGTCTTCCCGGTTCCGATGGCCCACACCGGCTCATAGGCGATAACAACCCGCGCAAGGTCCCCTGCGGCCACCCCCAGAAGCCCCTTGACCGTCTGGGTTTCGCACACCGATTCTGCTTTCCCCGCGTCCCGTTCCTCTAAGGTTTCCCCCACGCAGAGAATAACCTCAAGGCCGTGCCGCAGGGCCAGCTTTACCTTTTTGTTTACGAGCTCATCATCTTCCTTATAGACATGCCGCCGTTCACTGTGCCCCAGTATTACTGTTTGCACCCCCAGGTCTTTAAGCTGCAGCACTGAAACTTCCCCGGTATGCGCCCCCTGCTCCTCGGCGGCCATGTTCTGCGCGCCTAAACGGATATTGGTTCCCTTCACAACCGCCGCCACGGTTTCAAGGCTGGTAAAGGCCGGGGCCACCAGGTACTTGTGTTTGCCGTCTTTAAGCTGGGACACCAAGGCCTTTGCAAGCTCCGCCGCTTCTGCACGGGTCTTGTGCATTTTCCAGTTTCCCGCAATGTAATAACTTCTGCTCATGTTTTGCTCCTATTCAAATGCTAAGATAAGATTAAGATAAGAAGTTTAACCACAAAGGACACGAAGGACACAAAGGGAAGAAAGGAAGAAAGAAAAAGAGGGAAAGAGATATGGATATTGTATCCCATCCCATCCCTTTCACTTTCTTCCTTTCTGATTCCCCCTTCTTCTCCATTCTTCCCCTTCCTTCGTGTTCCTTTGTGTCCTTTGTGCTAAATACTCTTCTTCTTTATCCTCTGGTAACTTCTATACCCGGAAGTTTTTTCCCTTCCAGTAATTCCAGTGACGCCCCGCCGCCGGTACTCACATGGCTCATCTTGTCCGCCAGGCCGAACTTGTTTACCGCCGCTACGGAATCGCCGCCCCCCACCACGGTTATTGCGCCCTTGCCGGTGGCTTCCGCTACCAGCCTGGCTACTTCCCGGGTACCGGTTGCAAAGGCGTCGAACTCAAAGACCCCAACCGGGCCGTTCCAGACAATGGTTTTCGCCTTGGCAAGCACGTCCTTGTATTTAGCTACCGTCTTAGGCCCAACATCCAGGCCCATCAGATTGTCCGGGAGATCCAGGTTGTCCACAGGAACCGGTTTGGCGGCGGCATCAAATGCCTCGGCTGCCACATGGTCTACCGGCAGCACAATTTCTGCGCCCACCTTCTTCGCGGTATCCAGGATCTGCTTGGCGGTGTCCAGTTGGTCATCTTCAACCAGGGACTTCCCTACCTTGTGGCCCTGGGCCTTCAGGAACGTATAGGCCATACCGCCGCCTATTACCAGGGCGGAGGCATTTTTCAACAGGCTTTCCAGTACCGCAATCTTTGAAGAAACCTTTGCGCCGCCGATGATGGCAACCAGTGGTTTCTTGGGGCTGGTCACAATGGGCTCCAGGTAGTTCACCTCTTTTTCCATGAGGAAGCCCGCCACCGAAACCGGCACGAACTTCGCAATAGATGCCGTGGAAGCATGATCCCGGTGGGCGGTACCAAAGGCATCGTTCACAAAGATATCCCCATAGGTGGCCAGCTCCTTAGCCAGCTTATCCCGGTCCGCCGCATCCTTGGCAGTTTCTTCTTTATGGAACCGGGTGTTTTCCAGCATGATGACCGTCCCGGCAGGCTGTCCGTCGATGAACCCCTTCTTCCCATAATCCCCGTCTTCCCCGGCAAACACCACCGGCTTCCCCAGCTTCTTCGCCAGATACTCCGCAACGGGCTTTATCCGGTGCTTACCCTTAATATAGGCCGCCTCGTCAAAGGATTTGCCGCCCTTCTCCGCTTTTTCCTTTGCCGCCTTGGCATCCTTGGAAGGATCCCCCAGGTGAGACATCAGGGTCAGGGTCTTCACCCCCTCCCCCAGGATATAGTTAATGGTGGGGATAGCCGCCGTGATACGGGTATCGTCCTGCACCACTCCGTCCTTCATGGGGACATTAAAGTCCACCCGCATGATGATCCGCTTACCCTTCAGGTCAAGGTCTTTTACCGTTTTAATCATATTTTTGCCTCCTTCCCCCTTCAAAGTAAAAAAGGCCCCGCCCGTAGCGGGTCGGAGCCTTTATATTGCACCGATTCGTTCCTACTTCTTGGAATCGATGTACTTGAGCAAGTCCACCACTTTGTTGGAATAGCCCCATTCGTTGTCATACCAGGACACCACCTTGAAAAACCGCTTCTCCCCGGGGAGATTGTTCTGCAGGGTGGCAAGGCTGTCATAAATGGAGGTGTTGGTATTGTGGATGATGTCGGTGGACACAATTTCCTCATCCGAAACCGCCAAAATACCTTTGAGGTAGGAACCGGCGGCCTTTTTCAGCGCCCCATCAATCTCTTCTATAGAAGTATCCTTTGTGGCCCGGAAGGTCAGGTCTACCACGGAGCCCGTGGGGGTGGGTACCCGGAAACTCATGCCGGTAAGCTTGCCCTTGGTGGAGGGAAGCACTTCCCCGACCGCCTTAGCCGCGCCGGTGGTGGAGGGAATGATGTTAACCGCCGCGGCCCGGCCGCCCCGCCAATCCTTCTGGGAAACGCCATCGACCGTCTTCTGGGTCGCCGTGTAGGAGTGGATGGTGGTCATAAGCCCGGTTTCAATGCCGATGCCCTCTTTCAGGATGACATGCACCAGGGGCGCAAGGCAGTTGGTGGTACAGCTTGCGTTGGACAGAACATGGTGCTTGGCGGGATCATATTCCTCGTTGTTTACCCCCATGACAAAGGTCTTGATGGGCTTGGCGGCGTCGCCGCTTTTGCCGGGGGCAGAAATGATGACCTTTTTAGCCCCCGCTTCGATGTGGCCGTAGGCCTTTTCGTTGGTATAGAGGCCGGTGGATTCGATAACATAGTCGATCCCCAGGGCCTTCCAGGGCAGTTCATGGATACCGGACACGGACTTACCGTTCAGGCACTTGATCTTATGACCGTTTACCACCAGGACATCGTCACCGTCGGTACCGATATCCGCATTCATCCGGCCCTGGGTGGAATCGTATTTAAGCTGATAGGCAAAATATTTCGCATCGGTGGAAATATCAACCACCGCTACCACGTCAATCTTGTCTTTTCCCAGTAATCCCTGACCCACCAGGGCCTGGAACACCAGGCGGCCAATCCGGCCAAAACCATTAATAGCAACTTTCATGCAAACCTCCGATTGGTTATTTTATACTTATCAAAGTAGTGGAAATGGGAAAAAAAGACAAGGGGGGCTCTGGGCGGAGAAACCCGTTGGATCTCACTCAATCCATGCCTACTACATTTTTCAAATCCTCCCTGTCCGAGGCGCCTTGTTAAAAGGCCCCGGTACCCCTATACTTTTCTTGGAGGCCTTTATGACCATGCACAAGACCCTTACCGTACCCAAAGCCACGAAGCATTTGCGGCTTGACCTTGCGGAACCCATACCGGCGGGCACCGTTGATGTGGTGCTTTCGTTCCCGGTAAGCGGGGAGGACGACGAGGAGGGTTTCAACCTACACCCCACGACTGAACAAATCGCGGCAGCAATGGCAGGGGTTGGCAAAGGGCCGCCCGAACCGTGCTACGCCACCTTGGAGGAAGCCATTGCGGCAGCCGAACGGCAAGTGGAGGCCGCAGAAGCCGACCCTTCCCGGTATTCCCTTAAAGAGTTCCATGGGATATGGAAGGACAGCAAAGCCTGGGGCAAGCATGTCGATATTGAGGCGGAAATTCGCAAAATGCGGGATGAGTGGCCGGACTATTGGGGGGTCAAAGATGGAAAGGCCTAAGTATGTCCTTGACTCAACAACCATCATCAATCACCTCAATGCTAAGCTTGACATAGAAGCATTTTTTGGCGCCCTCCCGGCCTTGCCGAAGGCTTTACGGTATATAAACGCCATTACCGCCATAGAAGCACTGTCAAAGCCCGGCATGACCGATGTTGAAATGGCCGAAGCCGGGGTACTTCTGCTCAAGTTTACTTCTATAAATTTAATGACCCCCGCAATAAGAGACACCGCCGCCGCAATCCGGCGCGGCACAAAGATGTTAACCCCCGATGCCGTTATCGCCGCTACCGCCATAGTGTTAGGCGCAACATGTCTTAGCAATGATCCTCATCTGCTCAAACTCGTTTGGCCCGGATACACCGTAAAAGCCATTCCTATTTCCCCCGTTTAAAAGTGATATCGGACCTTCGGTCTGCGGGGGGCTCTGGGCGGCTTCCCTTCAATACCGTTCCCTTTTCTTCCTCCGGCGGCCTTTGTTTATGGGGGTGATTCCCTGGTTTCCTGTTCCTCTTTCTGTATTCTTTCAAGTTTTTTTATGTGATCTAGGATATAGTCCTTAAAAAACCCGTTTAACTTCGTAAAAATCTGTATAAGTTCCTCTAATCGCATATCCGGCGGGGGATTATCGAACATTCCCCCTTGCCCGGTTAAAATCCAGTCCCTGTTGACATGATAAACCGTACAAAGGAGGTCAATCATCCTGTCAGTGACCCTCCTATGCCCTAACTCAAGCCCCGCATAATAACTGGTACTAATAAATATACCCTTAGCAAGAGTTTTTTGGGTTACGTTCAGAGTTTTGCGGATTAGCTTTAACCGGTCATTTATTGAAGCAGACACCATCAAAAAATAGCATAAAACCGCAGACAAAACAAGTTTAGGTATTGACATTTACGCAATGTAAACATTATAATAGTTTCCATGCAAACATCGCAATCATAAGGAACTACCATGATACCGGGAGAGAAGGAAAAACTTGACTGTTTAAGTACTGTTTTCATTCATTTGCCCACTGAAACAAAGGATAGTGTCCTAAAAACGGCGCGGGCGCTTTTAAGTATTCAGGGTAAAGATGAATGGCCTCTCAAGGAGAAAAAGGATGCGGAAAAAAAAGCTGATTGATTTTATAGGAGGTGAGGGATGAAAAAGAGGATGATTTTGACGGCAATGCTCGGCGTGGCGCTGGCATTAGGGATGGTGTTTATTGGGTGTCAGGGTAACAGTCCCAGTGATCCCGATCCTGTTGATAAAACAGCCCTGCAAACGGCCCTTGCTGCGGCGGATACCGCCAAAAGCGGCATTACCGCAAGTGCTGATGGAACCGATGTTTCTGCCGGCGCCTTTTGGGTTACTCAGGATCAACTAACCACTTTTAATACCACAATCGCGGCGGCCCGGGCGATATATGATAAGGCCGATGCGGATCAGGCAGCGGTAAACAGTGCAGTAACAACACTGGGAACAGCAACCGCCGCCTTTACCGGGCAGAAACACGCTGGAACCAACCCCGGCGGCACTGACCCCGGCGGCACCGACCCCGGCGGCACTGACCCAGGCGGCACTGACCCAGGCGGCACCGACCCCGGCGGCACCGACCCAGGCGGCACTGACCCCGGCGGTACCGACCCAGGCGGCACTGACCCCGGCGGCACTGACCCCGGCGGTACCGACCCAGGCGGCACTGACCCCGGCGGCACTGACCCTGGTGGCACTGACCCCGGCGGCACTGACCCCGGCGGTACTAACCCCGGCGGCACTGACCCTGGTGGCACGACCGACACCCGCGCGGAACTGACTGCGGGCGGTGCGGTAAATGTGGCTTATACTGCAACCACTGCGACCGTTACCTTCACCGGGGCGACGGGGCTTAGCCTTGCGGCGGCGGACTTTACCGTAACTACAGGCAGCATCATCGGCACACCGGCGGTGAGCGGCGATACCGTTACCGTACCGGTAACTTTTGCGGCAAATACCGTCACATCTCCAAAAACCTATACCGTGGGCATTAACAGTTCCAGCACCAGTATTAAGGGCAGTGCAACCGTAGTGATTACCCAGGCAGCCGCCCCCGGATCGGGAACAGCACAAGTAATTTACACCTGGGTGAATGAGCATGAAATCGTCACCTCCGACACTACCGCAACCCTTTCACGGGCCGCAAATCAAAGCCTTACCATCACCGTGACCGGCAGCGGGTATTCAAACTACCAGTGGTCCCTTAACGGCGGTGATATTGCAGGAACGGCGGGGACTACGTCCTATACCTTCAGCAGCGCCGGACATGGCAATGGAAAGTATACTATCGGGCTCCGGCTCAAATCAAACCTTGGGTCTGCGGGCGATGCCTGGTATTCAACACAAATCACCATAACGGTAACGAATTAGGGGGAGAACATGAAAAAGTTTTTTGCAAAACAGCTTATATACAGCCTTATTGCGGCGGCGGTGTTTCTGACGGCCGCCTGCACTAATCCGGTAACTCAGGCTGCCGGGATAGATGTATCTACTGCGCCGGGAACCGGGCAGGTACGAATATCCTTTACGGACGGCGCGGCGCGGACTATATACCCCGCCACGGTGTTTGATCACTATGTGTATACCTTCACCAGGAGCGGCGGAACGCCGGAGGTAAAAACCCCCGACGGCAGCGGCGTGTTTACCCTGGAAACAGGAAGCTGGACCCTTGCGGTACAAGCCTATGCCACTTCGTCATCCGGATCTCTGGCGGCAACGGGCAGCACAGCCGCCTTTACGATTAATGATGGTCAATTGACCGATAACATTACGGTAACCATGGCTCCGGTGGTAAGTGGGGGGACAGGGACATTAACCTATACCATCACATATCCGGCGGGAACAACGCTTACCACCCTCACTTGGGAACAGCTTGGCGTTAATGGAACAACTAATTTGACGAAAACCGCAAGCGGCGTTGAAGAAACCCTGTCACCGGTAAACGCCGGGTACTACCTGCTTACCGTGACTTTGACGGACGCCGGAAAAACGGCGGGGAAAAGCGAGGTGGTTCATATCTATAAGAATTTAACCACCGATGCAGCCCTTACCTTTACCACCGAAGATTTTACGGCGGACATCCCGGCCGCCTTTACCGGCACTGATCCCGGTTTATACATTGGGACTGCGGCGACTCCCGAAACCAGTACCGGTACCCTGGCGCTGGCCTTGGCTTGGCTAAAAACTAACGCGACATCCGGTACGAACTATACCATCCTGATTGGCGGGGATGAAAACCTGCCGCCCTGGACCCTGGGGGGCAGTACCGCCGGGACCACCACTGCGGCAAACGGCAAGACCGGCGTTACGATTACCCTCAGGGGTAAGGATGCGATACGGGAGGTACAACTGAGCGGGACCGGTTCCCTCTTTACCGTTGACTCAGGGGTGACCCTGAGTCTGGATGAAAACATCACCCTGAAGGGGGTAAGCAATAACAACGCTTCCCTGGTCCTGGTTTGGGGAGGAACACTGAAACTGAAGGATGGAGCGAAAATAAGCGGCAATACTGCATCCTCCTCCTACGGCGGCGGGGTATATGTCGATTATGATGGAACCTTCACCATGGAAGGTGGTGAAATCTCGGGCAATACTGCCTCCCGCAGCGGCGGGGTGTATGTCTATGAAGGAACCTTCACCATGGAGGGGGGTGAAATCTCGGGCAATACTGCCTCCTCCTCCTCCTCCTCCTCCTCCTCCTACATCTCCTCCACCTACGGCGGCGGGGTGTATAATTCTGGAACCTTCACCATGGAGGGGGGTGAAATCTCGGGCAATACTGCCTCCTACGGCGGCGGGGTGTATGTCGGTGGTTCTGGAACCTTCACCATGGAAGGTGGTGAAATCTCGGGCAATACTGCCTCCGGCGGCGGCGGGGTGTATGTCTATAATGGTGGTTCTGGAACCTTCACCATGGAAGGTGGTGAAATCTCGGGCAATACTGCCTCCTCCGGCGGCGGGGTGTATGTCTATATTGGTGGAACCTTCACCATGGAAGGTGGTGAAATCTCGGGCAATACTGCCTCCTCCTACTACGCCGACGGCGGCGGAGTGTATTTCGGTGGTTCTGGAACCTTCACCATGAAAGGCGGGACCGTCTACGGCAGCAATGGTGGAGCAAAGGCCAACAAGCTGGAAGGGAGCAGAACAGAGCTGGGTGTCTCCCTGTACAAAGCCGACGGCACAACGGCGGAGTACGGCGATGGTTCGCCCATTATCGCGGGTACTCAAACGGATGCTTTATACACCGATGACACCCTAACGGGACACAACTAACCAGCGTCACTGAAAACGGCCACTAAACCGGCGGGGAAACCTGCCGGTTTTTTTCGGCCAGGAAGACGGAGCCGCGCCAGGTGGTTTACGAGGGCGGATTGTATACTCCTTTAGGAACGAAAATATCAATAAAGAATAGGGTCCGCGAATGTTCGCGAATGTTCGCGAATAAATCAAATACCCGGAGCGTATTATTCGCGTTAATTAGCGTTTATTCGCGGATGAATTCTTATAATTTCATCCCCAAAGCAGTATAGTATGCTCCAAACAGGAGTCCATGATGACAGCAGTACAAGAGCGGAAAGACGAGCCCCTGACCTTTGAGAAGGTCTGGGAGATGTTCCAGGAGACAGACCGGCTAATCAAAGAGAATGCCGAGTCAATAAAGGAGACACGGGAATCAATAAAAGCGACCGACCGGCAAATACAGGAGACCGGCCGGCAAATGAAGGAGACCGATAAACGGGTCGGGGAACTCAGCAACCGCTTCGGCGACATGGTTGAATCCATGGTTGTTCCGAACTTGGTAGCGCGGTTCAGCGAGTTAGGCTATGTCTTCGAGGATACCTGCCCCAACAAGGAAATCAGGGATCGTACACACAACATACACACCGAAGTTGACGCATACCTGGAAAATGAGGCGTGAAAACGCAGGAGTGCCAGGCACCACTTTTGCCTGAGCAGAAGGATGTATACTCCTTTAGGAACGAAAATATCAATAAAGAATAGGGTCCGCGAATGTTCGCGAATGTTCGCGAATAAATCAAATACCCGGAGCGTATTATTCGCGTTAATTAGCGTTTATTCGCGGATGAATTCTTATAATTTCATCCCCAAAGCAGTATAACACGATGGCCGTCCCTGGGGTTTCCTGGGGACGGCCTTTTATGGTGGACGGAGCGGAAAAGAATATGCCTGTATAAGGCCGTATGGGGGGCCTGTCAGTCAGAAAGGATAGGGAGAACAGCCGTTGTGGGCGCAAGCCTGGGACGGCTACAGACCTGTAGTCCGATTTTGTTATCTTGATTTTTACTGAATTGCGCCATAAAATTAAAATATACCTAATGGAGTAAATGATGGAAAAAGTTATAGAAAAACTTGATGATATAAACAGGACTCTTGAGGGTATCCTTGCAGTGATGAAGAAGCCTGAAAGCAAATTTGAGAAGGCTTTGGAATATGGCGGCGCAGGGGTTGGTATTCTTGGAATACTAAGTATCATTGATATAATCAGACGATGGCTAATAGGGGGCTAATATGTTTTTTCAGTTAATCGTTTCTATTGCGTTAATTATTATTGGCGTTTCGATGTTTCTTATGGGCCGTTACTTACGAAAAAACCGTGGGTAGCGAAGAACCGCTGGGAAAAACCGGGAGCGCAAAGGTGCGATCAGACCAATCAGACCGAAGGTCTGCGGTCTGCAAGCCCCCAGGGGCTGGGCTCCCGGCGCAGACGCAGACCTTCGGTCTGACCCGGCTAGCATGAGCGCCCGGCATGTCCCCCTCCGTCTGTGCTGGTCTGGCCTGTGGAAACCTGCCGGTTTTTTCATGCGCGGAAACTGCATATTCGATAGGGCCGGTATTGCTTGTATAAAAAGTGATGAAACGAGAAATGAGCGCGCGTTACTGTTCAGAAAGTCTACTATTTAGCCTCAAGCGCGGCGATACGGCGGTTCGCTTCGGCAAGCGCACGTAACGCTTGATCCCACTCGGCGATTATGGCGTTCATGTCCATTTTCTTTTTCTTCGGTTTTGGTGCCGGTTTAGGACGTATCCACAAAAAAGGGAACTGTTCGGCTTCTTCAACGGGGTCAAATTCGGTGTGGTCGGAAGTAATAAGGACGGCGGTCTTACCGGCAGCGGCAGCAAGGCAGCAAGCGTCGGCGAAAGAGAGGTCGTAGGTGGTTTTATAATGACCGGCCTGTGCGATTTCCGGTACGGAAAAATAATGCTCAACAATAATTGCGGTGCCGTTCGCGCTCTTTTTCCACCGCTTTGCGCTCAAAGTATGCTTCCATGGTATCAAGCCCCTTGCATGAGCCAATCATTGAAATCAGCGTAGGGTACTTCCTCCGCAATGGGGTATCGAGATTTTTCAGGCGTTCGCGGTATTCCGCGTCTGCGCATTCTGTTTCTGCGGCAGAAAGCGGGGCAAAAATCACCTTTGCTTTCCCCGTAGGGACTTCCCTCGGTACTTCCAGCAACAGCCGGTGGCTTGGGGGTATGTCAACGTTCATTTCCATGGTCATAGAACCCTCCAGGCCCTAAGCATAGGGGAGATAGCCGCATGATACAAGGGATAAGTGCGCGTTACTCTCCAGAACCGGGGAAACCTGCCGGTTTTTTCATACGCGGAAACTGCATATTCGATAGGGCCGGTATTGGGCGGGGGCCAGGTGTACTTTCGGATGCCGATTGCATTGACTAGCCGGGAATAGTGGGTTAATCGACCGTAATCATCGCAAGAAACTGCTCGGGGCTGAGGGCCGGAATTCCCGACTCGGCGAAATCTCCGGCATCCCTGGTTATGATGTAGCGAACGGCGAGCCTTTCCCCGGCGGTGAACTGCACACAGTCCTCAAAATCGGTCCAGAAAAGTTCAATCGCCCGGCGAATTTCCATGCCCGTTACAGCGGCGATGTCAACAGTTTCAAGTAGCGCTTTAATCCGCTCCATAACCAGCTTTTTATCCCTGAGTTCCCTACAGGCAATATAGTAGATATCCGTCACGGCGGAAGCGGAGACAAAGGCGGTGTACACCCCATGCTGAGAGCCGTCTGCAATCTTTTTAGCGTTTTGACAAAACATCTCTCGCTGAAGTATGACGTCAAGAGCGACATTGGTGTCGATCAATACGTTCATATACCGTATTTGTCCTTGATGATGATGTCACGGACATCTTTGACCCGAAAGGTTTCCAGCGTTAAGCCTTCGGGGAGCCAGTTCGAGTCATGTTCGACCGGCTGGTCCAGCAACTGCCAAACCGGGTCATTCTTCCGCTGCTCCCTCCACTTTTCCCATTGCGCCCGGGACACCTTGGGCAGGGGTTCCTCCGGGTCGGCTTTGGCAGGGACCGATAGCTCAGGGAAGAAGACTATCCGGCAGCGGCCCTCCGGCACATCCTGCGGCACATCAAGGGTCAGCCGGAGGACCTCACCCTTCGGGTGGGCGGGTATATCAATGGTCTGTTGCATGGGCATAAAGAATCTCCAAGCCCCAAGCATAGTGGAGATAGCCGCATGATACAAGGGATAAGTGCGCGTTACTGTTCAGAACCGGGGAAACCTGCCGGTTTTTTCATGCGCGGAAACGATAGGGCCGGTATTGGGCGTTTTCTCTCTGTTTTCCTTGAAAAGTACGCTTATTTTTGCTATATTACTGTCATTACATCATGCTTTGGAGGTTTACTATGAGAAAAAGTGCGTTTGCGGGAATAGCGGCGCTGGTCATTGGACTGGCCCTGATTGGCTGTGATACCGGCGGCAACGACAAATATACCGCAACCTATAATACCGGCCGCGGAGAAGGTACGGCGCCGACCAGCCAAACGGTTGATGAGGGAACCACTATCTATCTGCCTAATCAAGGAAACATGACGCCGCCATCCGGGGAAACATTCGATGGATGGAAAGACGGCGGCGGTATGCCATACACAGCCGGGGAAAGCTATACCATGGACGCTAATGTAAAATTTACCGCACAGTGGAAAACCGGTGGAGGCCTTGGAGGTTCTTTCAAATTGGAAGGCGATGTCTATGAAAGCAACCAGGGAATTTTGGGCATTACGTACACAAAAACCGCCAAAACCGGAACGATTACCGCCAGCCCCGGCAATGCCACGGCAAAACTTTCCAATAGCCATTTTTCAATGACCATTGGGGAACCCCCCGATTCGGTATTGGAAAATTTCTCTTCGGCAATTCTTATTGCTGGCTTTGACGACCTGCTTGGCGAAGCCGGGGGGCCTAAGATCGTGCTTAATCCAGACAGCGGCGTAAAAGCCGCGGTACTGACACTTACCCTGGATGATGGCGCCACGATACAAAAAACAGAGACCGAACTAAGTTTGTTGTCCCTGTCCCCGTCTATGAGGATTAAAACTGTTGTGTATATGTATGTTGATAATGATATAAACGTAACGATGAACGATTGGACCTACACCATTCCAACAGGGGGAGCAGAGCCCGCAGAGGAAACGGGAATAACCATTATCGTAAAGAAATCTACCCTTGAATTAACGAAGGGCTGGAATCCCGTATGTTTGGAGATAAAAACGCCCTTTTCGCTAACGGAGCCGACGGGTAATACGACTATAACGGTGTCCGGATCCGTAGGGGATCCCGATTTGAAATGGGTGATAGGCGATAACCCCTTACCTATTATTGATTGATCCTTATCAAAAAAAGGTCCGGGACGCCGGGCTGGAAGCTTGTTTAATAATGACAATCCGGGTATAGTATATTTTATGAATGCTATGTTAAGACAGCTTCGGCCTTTGTTCTTTGCGATGTTCCTTGGGGTGTGGATCATAGGGCCTGTGCCATTTCCCGCAGCGGCCCAGGATTCGGAAGGGGGGGGGGATGAACTCCCCATAGATTCGGAGTGGCCGGACAAACTCCCCGATCTCTATTCCCGGGGGGATAAGACTATCGGCATTTCCGTGGGGCCTCTTTTTTCCCTGTTGGAGAATATAGGCCCCGTAGGGGGAACCCTTTCCTTTAGTTATTCGTATTTTTTTAACAGCCATCTATTTATCGGAGGGGAATTGCAGGGGATGTTTATACCGACGAAGGGGGAAAACATCCTGTTTATCGTACCTATGGGGGCGCGTGTGGGCTATCAGTTTGTTCTGCGCCGTTTTGAGATACCCCTGGCCCTTACCATCGGGTTTGCCCCTGAAAAATATATGGAAAAGGATTATGGAGGATTTTTTATGAAACCCGCCGCGTCCTTTTTCTGGCGCTTCAACCCCAACTGGTCATTCGGCCTGAATGCCGAATGGTGGTGGGTTCCCCAATGGCCTGAAAACGGTTTCAATATGGATGGCCACTTTATAGAAGTTTCCCTATCAGCCCGGTATCATTTTTAACAGAGGAAAAGAAACATGGTTATGTTGTATGATAAAGTTAAACTTTGGGGGCCCGCTCTTATACTTTTGCTGGCGGGCATAGCAGGCTGTCAACAGAACTCTATTTTTCATGATATAGCCAACGAAGTGCCGCCGGTGGAGCCGCTTATTTCCGGCTCCCCTTCAAAGATTGTCAAATCGGACTCCTATAACAAACTCTATGTTACCAACGGTAAGATATACGAATTCGATCTGGGGGGAAACGGTAGGTGGTATAAATCGGACAACAGAAATATCAATGGCCAGATTCGGGATGTAGCCGCTGCCGGCAATTCCCTCTACGCCCTGTCTATTGTTGGTACCGGGCTTGATTTCAGGGTATGGAAAAAAACAAAAACCGGCGATGCGGACGGCACTTGGGAGCCGCTTGAGATCAAATCAGACGATACCCATAGCTACACAACGGTAAATACTATCTTCGGCGCCGGGAAAACATTATTTGCCGGGGCATCCAAGAGTAACGGCAGCGGCGGGAATGACTACGCTATTTTATATGAAGCGGGTGGCAAACTGGTTTTTTTGATTGAAACGGCGGGGATCCTCAGCGGCGCCGGTAAAATCGTGGATGATGCATACTATCTGGGAACCATGGGCAGCGGCATCTTTAGGTGGGACGGCACCTTTGCTATACCCGCTACGGTTGACCCGGACTGCCCTCCTCTGCCGGATGGTTCTCTTCCCACAATTCCCACGAATATTGCCGGATTTTTACAACCCGACCCCACGAATATTGCCGGATTTTTACAACCCGACCCCAGCTATATCATAGCCGCCAGCAGAAACGGCGTTATTTTAACGGGAACCGCCGAAGGTTTCCGGGTTGCTGAAAAATCACTGGGGTATACCCTTACCGGCGCCCTCGCCCTGAGTAAGGCCTATGATTACGGGAGCAACAATAAGGCAAATCCACCTGACCCTGATGGAGATGTTACGCTACTCCTTTTCGGCATACAGGGGGGCAGCTCTTCCTATAACCATGGATACCGGGAGACGGTCATTGATACAGACACCTGGCTGCTCAGCGACTCATCCTCATCAAGGGAACCGGGGAATACTAAACCCACCGGCATTGCTACAAACGGGAACTATACCTCAACCCTGAAACGGTTCCCGGTTACTGCTATCTTTGCGCTGGAACATATCTCTGCATCCAATACTAACCCCATCATGTTTGCCGCAACCCCGGGGGACGGATTCTATTCATACCGGAACCGGTCCGGAACCTGGCAATGGAACCACGAGGATTAATGAGAGGCGGCTCTTGCCGGGGCACACATCGTGTCTGACCTTTTTACCGTCCAGGGCGCGGGAAAAGCCGACAGCTCCTGGGGTCCCCTGGCCGACCGAATGCGCCCCCGAACCCTGGATGAGGTTGTCGGCCAGGATCACATTGTCGGCCCCGGCCGTCTGCTCCGCCGGGCCATACAGGCGGATCGTCTTTCGTCGGTCATCTTCTACGGCCCCCCGGGTACGGGGAAAACCAGCCTGGCCCGGGTCATCGCCAATACCACCAGGGCGTACTTTGAAAGCCTCAACGCCGTCCTTGCGGGGATAAAGGATATCCGGGAAGCCATTGACCGTTCCGATGAGCGCCGGCGGCTCTACGGCAAGCGCACCATCCTCTTTGTGGACGAGGTACACCGCTGGAACAAGGCCCAACAGGACGCCCTCCTCCCCTGGGTGGAGAACGGCACGGTAATTCTGATAGGGGCCACCACGGAAAACCCCTTCTTTGAGGTGAACCGCGCCCTGGTCAGCCGGAGCCGCATCTTCCAGCTCAAGCCCCTGACCGCGGAAAATCTCCGGGAGGCCGCCGACCGGACCCTGGCGGACAAGGAACGGGGCTACGGCAAGTGGCGGGTAACTTTTGAAGAAGGCGCCCTGGAACACCTGGTGGAAGTATCAGGCGGGGATGCCCGGAGCCTCCTCAACGCCCTGGAACTGGCGATTGAAACATCCGTCCCCTGGCCCCCTGCCGAGGGCACTGAAATCAATGTCGGCTTCGAGGCCGCCGAGGAAAGCATACAGCGCCGGGCCGTCCTCTACGACCGGGACGGGGACTACCACTTTGACACCATCAGCGCCTTCATAAAGAGCGTCCGCGGCAGTGATCCCGACGCCGCCCTGTACTGGCTGGCCAAGATGGTTCGTGCCGGTGAAGACCCTTCGTTTATCTTCCGCCGCATGATCATCCTTGCCAGCGAGGACGTGGGCCTTGCCGACCCCGCCGCCATCAACGTCGTAATCTCCTGCGCCGCCGCGTTTGACCGTATCGGTTTTCCGGAGGGCAATTTCCCCCTGGCCCATGCCTGCCTCTACCTGGCCACGGCTCCCAAGTCCAACACCACCCTGGCCTTTTTTGACGCCCTCTCCGCGGTAGACAAGGAGGACGCCGAGGTTCCCAACAATCTCCGGGACGCCAGCCGGGACAAGGAGGGCTTCGGCCACGGGGAGGGCTATATTTACCCCCACGCCTACCGGGATCACTGGGCCGCCCAGCAGTATCTCCCCACCCCGCTCCGTGACAAAACTTTCTATAACCACTTTTAATACCACAATCGCGGCGGCCCGGGCGATATATGATAAGGCCGATGCGGATCAGGCAGCGGTAAACAGTGCAGTAACAACACTGGGAACAGCAACCGCCGCCTTTACCGGGCAGAA
>BNUR01000028.1 GCA_025997495.1 Spirochaetia bacterium
AAACAAATTCCGGCACCCCGGCGTCCGCATAGCCAACCGTGAATACGCCGTAGTCACCGCCAAATAACTTAACTGTGATATTTCATTAAAATAAATCGTATTGTACTCATGCCCTAAAATCTTATCCGCTTGCTCCCTATCCCCCAACCCGCCTATCCAAATCTCACTACCGTTAAAAAGGGTAATCATACTTTCATGGGTCAGATAACGGAATCCATTACTGCCAACCGTATTCATTAGCGCCGGCAATAAGGTTTCCCGCAGCACCGAACTCCGCGCATCCTTGGCGCGCAACCGGCAAATCAAATGCCGCGACCCCGCAAACCGGATAGCCCGGTATACCATCACCATAACCAACACGGTAGTCTTGCCCGACCGTGACCCCCCGAACAGCAAAATATGTTTCGCGCCGCCTTTCACTAAGCGCAGCGCCAGCTTTTGAACCTCAGTCGGCTTAAACAACGTCACCCTACAACCCCTCAAACTCAGGCGCAAAAGTAATAAGCCCCGGCAATTCCTGCTGCCCATTCTTTCCACCCCCACCGCTTTCAATCCCTAACGATTCCCGTTTCGTCCGTGACCCCGCATCCAGCCACGTCATCGCCATCCCCGGACTCAAATCCTCCGGCGCCGTCAACGTCACTTTTTTATCAACCTTCTCCAGAATCGCATCGGCGGTAGCCCCCTGCCTTTCCTCAAAAGCCTCGATAGCCTCCCGCCGCTTCGTCAACCTAAGCCGGTCCAGATACTTGTCATAATCCGCCGCCCGTTCCCGCCACTTAAACGCCGCAGACCACCCCCGCCACAACCGGTACTGCCGCCCCCGCTTCGTTTCATCCTTCACCAAGGCTGCCTGCTGCCAACTTTCCACCGCCCGGCGAATATTCCGTTCCGGCCCAAAATCCCGAAACGTACAAAACGCCGCAAACGCCGCCGCACTTTCCCCCCCTCAACCGTTCCCAACTCTCAAACGGCAGCATTTCTGCGCGCACCGCTTCAATCGTTTTATCAATATCATCATTTCCCATCTTTCCCCCCATCCGTCACATCAACTACCTCAGCCCCCGCTGCCTCAAAAAAGAGATCCCCTTCCTCAATCGCCGCCGCAGGTAACCGGTGGTTACAAGCCTCCTTCCCATCCGTGGTAATCCATTCGTCCACTTCCGAAGGCCGGAACCGGACCGCCTTCAAAAGCTTGTGGAAGGGAATTTGCCGTTGTAGCACAAACTTACGGATAGCCCCCACACTCAACTTCGTAATCCGGGCAACATCATTCACATCAAGCAGCTCTTCAATTCCCATTCATTCCCCCAATTTGGCAGCGCCATATAAAGAAAATCGCACAACCGGAACCAGAAGTATCTAAGGGATTTCCCTAATTTGGTAATTTTGTTGGGTTTTTAAGCAAAAAAAAGCCCCTGCCACCGAAATGACAGGAGCCTAAAACCTTAAAACTCTAAAATGTGTGCCTAAACGTGCCGCCGCTTTTCCCGTGAACCAATCGACACCCGCCTTGATACACCCCGTCCAGCCGCGCCATACCACCTAATCCGTCCCGGTTTCCGCCCCCTATCCCCGGCGCCATCCCCGTCGTCCGCTTCATCAGACTGCGAACCAGAGTCCTTTTGGTCAGCTTGTTTAACCGGCTTGTCTTGCAACAAAATACTGTCTTGAATATCCCGCACCTCGGTAAAGGTCACCGTATCAAATTCAGTATAGCGGTCGCTCATTTGATTCGTAACATGACCGATCAGCGCTTGCGTCTTTGCATCAGAAACATCGTTTGTCCGTAAAGTTGTGTTAAAGAAATGCCGCCACGCATGGGGCGTCAAGTTCCGTTCTTTCTTTTCCTCTGCGTCAATACCAATCCTGGAAAGCCCGTCGGCAAGCGCCTTTCTAAACATATACCGGGAAATCGGCGTTGCCCCCCCGTCATCAGAAAAGAGAAACCCATCCCCATTTAATTCTTTCAACGCATGCAAGGGATCAAGGATAGTCGGCGAACTCGGTATCTGCCGCGCTTTTTTAGTCTTCGTTTCCCGGTAGATATGATTTTCATCATATTGACCTGCCACCTTAATATAGTTTTCAAAGATGCAGGAACCCTTAAGCCCCAACACCTCTCCAATCCGCATACCCGTAACCGCCGCCGTCATATTGGCAAGCTCCGCCAATTCATACGCCAAGGTAAATTTCTCCAGGCTTTTCTTGTCAGCCTTTTCCGCCGCCCCCAAGGCTGCTTGCTGCCCACCTTCCAACAAGGGAACCGCGCTTTTCATTTCCGGGGCAAACATACCCCGCGCTTCCACAGGGGTCAAAATACCCACCTTCTTTTCCACCGCCATTAATTTCTCAATAGTTTCAGCGGGGCTAAACAGAATCAGCTTTTCCGCCGCCGCTTGTTTGAGCATAATCCGCAAGGTCCCATAAATCGTATTCGCCGTTGATTCTTTCAGTTTCTTCCCGGTCGATGCGGTGATCCTGCCACTCTTATATTTCCGCCCCTTCGTTTCCTGTTCCGGTAAGTTCGTCAAAAACCGGTCACAATCCTCACGGGTAATCCGGTCAAGCCGCATTTTCCCAAAGTAGGGCACCAGCCAGTTGATCATAAATTGTCTTTGCCCATCCACATAATCCTGGTTCAACCCCTTCCGGTGTTTCTTGCTTTGCAGATACTGACAGGTATCCCATTCCCACCACCCCTGGGCATACTCCCCAAAGGTCATAATCTTCTTCCGTTGCGCCGGAATCAGCGCCCCCTCTTTTAAAAGCTGCTGGCACTTATTGTTTGCCAGGGTCTTCAAACTCTCCCCGGTAGAATGGGAATTAGACCTCACCCCATTTTCGTCATAGCACTGGTAGTAGTAGATAGTTCTACCGGTTTTCATTTTCCGTGGAAACACCGTGTAATTCGCCTTAACTCTCATAAACCCCTCACTTTCCCGGTTTCTGCTGTCACACCTGCTCACAGCCGGGAATTCACCATTTCAGGCCCCACCGTCCTCACAACGTAAGTCTTTATGGTATAAGGAATTATCATGCTTCAAGGCAAACCACAATCAGGGTATTCCCTAATTCTCATCTTTGTGGTTAAATTCTTTCTTCTTATCTTCCCTTAGCGTCCTTTGCGGTAAATTCTTCTCTTCATCTTTTCCCTGTCTTTTCTTCGTTCGTGAGGTTCGTGGTTAAATTCTTCCTGTTTTGTACTTAAGTAAACGCCTATGGTGGTTGTCCGGTATAGTACGTTCAAATCTAGTTTATTTTTTTGAAATAATGAACAAAATTTGCTTATATTTGGCGATTTTAGGCTTGACGGCGTTCATATTTTACGGTATCCTTGTAATAAGAGGAGTTTTCCATGAACGTGAAAAAAATGATCCTGTGTTTGTTTGCGGCTGCCTTGCTGGCAGGTTTTTCCGGCTGTAAAAAAGAATCCAACCGGGTGGTGATCTATTCCACCTCGGAGGATTTCCGTATTGAGCATTATCAGAAGCGGCTGAATGAACAGTTCCCGGACTATGAGGTGATTGTCAACTACATGCCTACCGGCAATCTGGCGGCTAAGCTAAAGGCGGAGGGCACAAAGACCGACTGCGACATTATCGGCGAACTGGACACGGGTTACCTTGAGGGCCTCCTGGACAACCTCGCGGACCTTTCAGCCTACGACAGTTCGGCTTTTCTGGATGACCTGATTCCCGCGCATCATAAATATCTGCCCTGGCACCGGGGCAGCGGCTGTATCATTATTAACGAAGCGTTTCTTGCCGCCCGGAATCTGCCCGTCCCCGGTTCATACGATGATCTCTTAAAGCCGGAATACAAGGGCGTACTCTCCATGCCCAATCCAAAATCTTCCAGCACGGGTTACTACTTCCTTAAAAACCTGGTGAATACCCGGGGGGAGGACGCGGCTTTTGCCTATTTTGACGGGTTTGCAAAAAACGTGCTGCAGTTTACTTCTTCCGGTTCCGGGCCGGTTAACGCCCTGGTACAAGGGGAAGCCGGTATCGGGCTGGGGATGACCTATCAGGTGGTATCTACGATTAATAAAGGTGTTCCCCTAAAAATTATCTACTTTGAGGAAGGGTCTCCCTATTCGGTCTATGGGCTTGGCATCATCAAGGGGAAAGAAACCCGGAAAGCGGTACGGGATGTATTCGAATTTTATGTAACAACCTTAAACCGCGAAGACAAGGAACTTTTTGTGCCCGAGTTGATTTTCAAGAATCAGGTTAATACGATGCCCAACTATCCGCAGAATGTCCGGATTGCCGACATGACCGGCATAGAAAATCTTGCGGAAAAACAGCGCCTGTTGGAAAAGTGGCAATACTGATGTCGATAGTAATCGCAGATAAACTTGAGGTACAGGATCTAAGCCATAGTTTTAACCGGCTGGAAATATTGCGCCATGTCAATTTTACCGTCCGGGATGGGGAGTTTCTCTCCATCCTGGGACCTTCCGGCTGCGGCAAAACAACGATACTGCGGATACTGATAGGGTTACTGCAGCCGGACAGCGGTACTATTCTTAAAGACGGCAAGGATATTACCGCCGCAAAACCGTCCGCCCGTAACATGGGGATCGTGTTCCAGAACTATGCCCTGTTTCAGAACATGACCGTTTTGGGCAATGTGGAATACGCCCTGCAATTCAAGGCCGGCCTTAAATCCAATGCCCGCCGGGAAGCCCGCAATATCGCGGAAAACATCATCGAACAGGTGGGGCTTACCGAACATGCCGGCAAGAAACCCTACAAACTTTCCGGCGGGCAGCAGCAGCGGGTGGCCATAGCCCGGACCCTGGCGCTGAACCCGGAGATCATTCTTTTTGATGAACCCATGTCTGCCCTGGATGCGGCCACCCGGCTTTCCCTCCGGGATGAAATTAAAAAAATACAGCGGAGTTTTAAGTCCACCATGATTTATATCACCCATGATCAGGAAGAGGCCTTTGCGCTTTCGGATCGTATCATGGTGATGAACCGGGGGAACATTGAACAGCTCGACACTCCGGAGAATATTATTCAGTATCCGGCAAATCAATATGTCACCGAATTTGTTATCCGGAATCTTCAGTTGAAAATAGATTCCCTGATCAAATATGTGGGGGGGAACGTTTGAACATCCCTGGCGGCCGGAGCCGCCCCATTACCGGAATCAAAGTACTCATTATTGTTTTTCTTTTGGTAACGGTTATTTTTCCCCTCTTTGCCATGCTGATGTATATACCCGGAGTCAATATCGCCGGTATTGTTTCCGCGCCCCAGTTTAAGAATGCGCTGGTCAATTCACTTGCTACTGCCGGAACCGGAACGATCATTTCCATTGTGCTGGCATATATGTTTGCCTACTGTATTGCCCGGACGAATATGCGCATGCAGGAAGGTTTTACGGTTCTGGCCGCCGTGCCCATGCTCATCCCTTCCATATCCCACGGCATGGGGCTGCTGATTCTATTGGGTAGTAATGGTGTTATCACCCGGCTCCTGGGGCTTAGTACCACAATATATGGATTCCAGGGTATCGTTTTGGGCTCCGTGCTGTATGCCTTTCCGGTGGCGTTCCTTATGATCGTCGATATTCTGAAATATGAAGACGGCTCCCCCTACGAAGCGGCGGAGGTTCTGGGCATACCCCGGAAGAACCGTTTTTTTGCCATCACCTTCCCCTACCTTCGCAAGCCCCTTATCTCGGTAGTTTTTGCCGTTTTTACCCTTATTTTTACCGATTACGGGGTTCCCCTGATGATAGGCGGCCGTTGTACCACCCTCCCGGTGCTGATGTATCAGGAAGTAGTGGGCCTGCTCAACTTCGGTAAGGGAAGCGTGATAGGCGCCCTGCTCCTGGTTCCTGCGGTGATAGCGTTTCTGTTTGACCTGCTCAACAAGGATCGGGGTAACAGTAATTATGTGATTCAAAACATTACCAAAAGGAAAAGCACCCTTCGTGACAGTATCGCTGCTTTGTATTGTTCACTGATCTGTTTTTTGATCGCCCTGCCGGTTCTGGTATTTGGAATACTTACCTTTGTCAGAAAGTATCCGGTTGATATGCGGTTTTCCTTTACGAACATTATCAACACCATGGGTATGGGGGCCGGACGGTTCCTCATCAATTCATTGATCATCGCCCTTGGGGTTTCACTGATTGGAACGATCCTTTCCTACATCATCGCGTATTTTACCGCCCGGACTCCCGGAAGATCATCAAAACTATTGCACCTTATTTCCATCACCTCCCTGGCGATCCCCGGCATGGTATTAGGTTTGTCCTATGTACTTTTTTTTAAAAGCAGTTTTATTTATGGCACCATCGCGATCCTTATCCTGGTAAACACGATTCACTTTTTAGCATCCCCCTATTTGATGGCCTACAATTCTCTGGGAAAGCTCAATGCAAATCTGGAAGATGTGGGCCTGACCCTGGGGATAAAACGATTTTTCATTATCCGGGACGTTCTGATTCCCCAAACATGGTTTACCATTATGGAAATGTTTACCTATTTTTTTGTGAATTCCATGATGACCATTTCGGCGGTATCTTTTTTAAGCCCCGTACGAATCAGGCCGGTTTCCTTGATGATTACCCAATTTGAGGCAACCATGCAGTTGGAAAGCGCCGCATTTGTATCGCTGCTCATCCTGGGTTGTAATTTCTTTTTAAAGGGCTTAATATACGCAATACGGCGGTATATAAAAAAAACCGGAGAACTACCATGAAACTTTCAAGACATCAGTTTAACCTGCTCGCCTTTCTGGCGGATCAGAAAGAAGAAACTACCCAGCGTTTGATTGCAAAAAAAATGGGCGTTTCGGTGGGAACAGCAAACAAGATCCACACCCAACTTTTGGATCTGGGGTTTCTGGACGGCGACGGTATTAACCTTCGCGGAATAGAAGCCCTGGAGCCCTACCGGGTACGGCGGGCGGTGTTTATTGCCGCCGGGTTTGGTTCCCGGCTGGTTCCCATCACCCTGAATACCCCCAAGCCGTTGGTTCGGGTAAAAGGGGTGCGGATCATTGACACCCTGCTTGATGCGGTTACCGCCGCAGGCATTGAAGAAATAATTATCGTCCGGGGCTATTTGGGGGAACAGTTTGATCAGCTTCTCTATAAATATCCAAACATTAAATTTCTGGAAAATCCCCTTTACAATGAGGCGAACAATATTTCATCCGCCATGTGCGTCCGCTACCAGTTGCAGAACGCATACGTGCTGGAATCGGACCTGCTCCTCAGTAATCCTGCGCTGATAAGCAAATACCAGTACGATAGCAATTACCTTGGGGTTCCCGTTGACCTTACCGATGACTGGTGTTTTGAAACAAAAAACGGGGTGATTACAAAGGTAAAAGTCGGCGGCCGTAACTGTCACCATATGTTTGGTATTTCGTACTGGAACAAACAGGACGGCGCGAAACTGGCGGAACATATTAAGAAGGTCTACGAGATGCCCGGCGGCAAAGAACGGTATTGGGACCAGGTCGCGCTGGAATATTTTATCAAGGAATATGAAATTACGGTGCGGGAATGTAGTTTTAATGACATCATTGAGATCGATACTTTTTCTGAATTAAAAAAGATAGACGAGACCTATAAAGTATAATGGATAACATTAAGATCCAGGTGATTCGCAGGGGGGTGCATCTCATCACCCCTCTCCCAGATACGCCTTCCTAATCCCGTCATCATTCAACAGCATCGCCCCCGTACCCTGCATGGTGATCACCCCGGTCTCCAGGACGTAGGCGTAGTCCGCAATTTCCAGCGCGGCGTGGGCGTTCTGCTCTATCAGTAATACGGTGGTGCCGTCCTTGTGTATCTCCCGGATGATATCGAAGATCATTTTTGAAACCAGAGGGGCAAGGCCCAGGGAGGGTTCGTCCAGCATGAGGAGCTTGGGGCTGGACATGAGGCCCCGGGCCACCGCAAGCATTTGTTGTTCGCCGCCGCTCATGGTACCGGCGTGCTGGCGGGCTCGCTCTTTGAGCCGTGGAAAGAGGTCGTAACAGCGGTCATAGTCCGCTTTGATACCATCCTTGTCACCGCGGGAGTAGGCTCCCAGGCGGAGGTTTTCCTCCACCGTCAGGTTGGGGAATACGTGACGGCCTTCGGGAACCAGCGCAAGGCCCTTGGACACAATGTCCTTAGTATCCCTGCCGGTGATGTCTTCGCCGTTCCAGAGGATGTTGCCGGTGGAACTTTTTACCAGCCCAACGATACTGTTGAGCATGGTGCTTTTGCCCGCGCCGTTTGCACCGATGAGGGTGATGATCTTGCCCTCCGCCACTTCTATGTCGATGCCCCGTAAAGCGTGGATGCCGCCGTAGTATACCGAAAGGTTTTCCAGTTTAAGCATTAGTCCACCCCCAGATAGGCGTCGATAACCTTTTGGTTTTTCCGTATCTCCGCAGGCGCGCCCTTAGCAATGGTGATACCATAATCAAGCACGTAGAGCCAGTTGCAAATGCCCATGACGACCTGCATGTGGTGCTCTATCAGTAATACTGATATCTTAAACTTGTCCCGGATGCCCACGATAAATTCCATCAGTTCCTGGGATTCCTGGGGATTCATGCCCGCGGCGGGTTCGTCCAGGAGCAGCAGGCTGGGTTCGGTGGCAAGGGCGCGGACTATTTCCAGGCGGCGCTGTTTGCCGTATGGCAGCGATACTGCGTTGTCGTTGGCGTTTTCCAGAAGGCCCACGGATTCCAGCAGGTTTAGCGCGAACTCCCGGGCCTTTTTTTCACGGGCCATGTAACCGGGCAGGTGAAGGACCGACTCAAAAAGATTGGGTTTTTCCCTAAGGTTACAGGCCACCAGAAGATTTTCCAGCACCGTCATCTCATGGAAGAGGCGGATGTTCTGAAAAGTCCGGGCTATCCCCGCTTCGGTGATCTTATGGGGCTGTTTCCCGGCGATTTCTTTTCCATTAAACAGAATGGAACCTTTCGTGGGGGTGTAGACCCCGGTGATTACGTTAAAGGCCGTGGTTTTTCCCGCGCCGTTAGGGCCGATGAGCCCCACAATTTCGCCGTCCGCCACGGTCATGGAAAATTCGGACACCGCGGTGAGACCGCCGAACTGCATGGTTACGTTTTTTGTTTCCAGCATTAGGCGCCTCCTTTTTTCAGGCCGCGCAGTTTTCGTACCGGCCATGAATCAAGGATGAGGTTCCAGGAAAATTCTTTTTTTCCCATCAGCCCTTCCTGGCGGTAGATTACCACCAACAGTAAAAGTGCGCTGAACACAACCATGCGGAGGCCCGGGAGCCCCTGGGTACGGAAAAACAGCAGGTTCAGGGGGCCGTCCAGGAAACGCAGGGCTTCCATGGAGATGGTCACAATGAGTGATGCGATTACCGAACCGGTTATACTGCCGTTGCCCCCAAGGACGACGATGAGCAGGATGTTGTAGGTCAGGCTGAAGGTGAACATCTTGGGGTCAATGGTATTCATCAGGTGGCCCAGAAGCGCGCCCCCTACCCCGGCAATAAAGCTGGAGAGCGTAAAGCTGATGATTTTTATCCGGGCAATGTGTATGCCCATGGCCTGGGCGGCGATCTCGTTATCCCGCACCGCTTTGCAGGCCCGGCCAAAGGCGGAGTGAATCAGGGCGGCCATAAAGATAATCGTCAGAAACGCTAAGCCCCATATCATGTAGGTACTGGAATATTTAGGCAGGCCTTTGAGGCCCAGTGCGCCGTTAGTTACCGATTGAAGGTTGGTAAGCACCACCCGGATAATTTCAGAAAAGCCCAGGGTGGCGATGGCAAGGTAGTCGTCCCGGAGCCGCAGTACCGGTGTGCCGATAAGAAAACCCGCCAGAGCCGCGATAAGGCCCGCAATGATAAGGGCGGGGATAAAGGGAAGCTGTACATTTGCTAACCATGGAACGATAGGCTGCAGGAAAAAGTTCATTTCTTTTTGGGCAGGACTCATGGTAAGAAGGGCGCTCACGTATGCGCCGATGGCCATGAACCCCGCGTGGCCCAGGGAAAAAAGGCCGGTAAAGCCGTTGATCAGGTTCAGTGAAAGGGCAAGGATGATGTAGATGCCGCAAAGATTAAATATCCGCAAGGAGAAGGAACTAAAAACATTGTCCGCCAGAATAATAAAACCGATGACCAGGACGATAGCGATGATACTTATGCGGCGGCTTTGTTTAGCGGAGCCTTTGTCCGGAATCATGCGCGCCCCCTACACCTTTTCTACCTGGTGTCTGCCCAGGAGGCCCGAAGGTTTAACCATGAGCACAATGATGAGCAGCACAAAGGCGAAGGCGTCCCGGTACCCCGTCAGAGTGGGGAGGAATGCGATGATCATGATCTCGATAAAGCCCAGGAGGAGGCCCCCCAGGACTGCCCCGGAAATATTGCCGATACCGCCGATAACCGCAGCGATAAAGCACTTGAGCCCCGGAATCATCCCCATGGTGGGATTAAGCTGGGGGTACTTGATGGCCCACATGACCCCCCCGATGGCGGCCAGCACCGAGCCGGTACCGAAGGTAAACGACACGATCCGGTTTACGTCGATCCCCATAAGCCGCGCCGCAGACAAATCCGTAGAAACCGCCCGCATGGCCATACCGGTTTTTGTTTTAAGCACAATGATGAGCAGTATCGTTAGTAATACTGCGGTAAGCACCGGAATGAGCAGGCTGATATAGGCCACAGAAACACTGCCGATATGGGCCACATGGTTAAAAAGTTCCGGTACGGGGAAGCCCTTGGGCCGCCCGCCGAAGATAACTGTTGCGAGGTTTTCCAACAGGAATGACGCCCCGATGGCGCTTATCATAATGGAAATCTTTGGGGAGTTCCGCAGGGGCTTGTAGGCCACCCGTTCCAGGCCGATACCGAAAATCCCCGTGAGTCCGAAGGCCACAATAAACCCGACCCACCAGGGCATGAAAAAGACGGTAACCGCGTAGAAGGCGATATACCCGCCGAGCATGAACACATCGCCATGGGCAAAGTTGATAAGCCGGAGAATGCCGTAGACCATGGTGTAGCCGATGGCGATGAGGGCGTAAAGGCTGCCTAGGGACAGGGCGTTGGAAATATGCTGTAAAAAAACATCAAAGTTCATGCGCCCTGCCTTTTATTAGACCTTAGGGGTTAATAATGGTCTGGAAGGTGAACTTCCCGCCCTTCACGCTCTTGAGGAATGCGCTCTTGGTGGCGTCCCCGTTGGCGTCCAGGGTCACCGTCCCGGCGGCGCCTTCAAAGCCCGTTGTTTTCGCAATGGCATCCCGAATAGCCTGGGGATTTGTCGAGCCGGCCCGCTTGATAGCGTCCAGGGCGACCAAATAGCCGTCATAGCCCAGGGCGGTAACCGCCGCGGGTTCCTTGTTATACTTGGCGCGATATTCCTTGAGGAAGGATTCCGCCACCGGGGACGCGGCGACTTCGGAGGCAAAGAAGGTGGAGAACACCGCCCCTTCAACGGAGTCTTTGCCCACATCAATGAATTCCGGGGTCTCCCAGGTGTCGCCGCCGATGATCGGCACGGTGATACCCAGAGCCCGGGCCTGCTGGATCACCAGGGCGGATTCGGTGTAGTTGCCCGGCGCAAAGATAACGTCCGCGTTAAGGCCCCGGATGCTGGTAAGCTGGGCGCTGAAATCCTGGTCGCCGGTGTTGTAGTTTACCGTAGCCAGGATGGCGTTGTCATTACCCGTCAGCTTCTTGAAGTTATCGACAAAGAACTTCGCCAACCCTACGGAGTAATCATTGGACACTTCCTGGACGATGACGGCGGTTTTGGCCTTGAGGTCAGTAAAGGCATAGTTGGACATTACCGTACCCTGGAAGGGATCGATAAAGCAGACCCGGAAGTAGTAGTCGTTTCCAAGGGTTACCAGGGGGTTGGTGCAGGAAAGGCCGATAACCGGTATTTTCGCGTCCTTGGCGATTTCCCCGCCGGCCATGGCCAGGCTGGAACCCCAGGAACCCAGGATAACCTGGACCTTATCCCGGTCGATGAGCCGCTGCACCGCGTTGGCCGCCTCGACCTTGTCGGATTTGTTATCCAGAATGGCCAGTTCGACCTTATAGGTCTTCCCGCCCACTTCAACCGTGGGGAACAGCTCGTTGGCAAGCCGGATACCCTCGACTTCCATGGCCCCGCCGGCGGCATTCGCCCCGGTCATGGGTTCAAAGACCCCGATTTTGATGACGTCCCCGGCGGTCCCGGCTTGCTGGCCGCCTCCCGCAAAGACCGGCAGCGCCAAGGCTGCCATAAGCAAGCCCAGACCAACCATTTTCACACTGATTTTCATACTTTCCTCCAAAATAGTGAATGATAATAATACCCCAGTAGTATGCAATAAAGTGCGCTCTATTGCAAGGGAAAATAGCCGGATAAAAAACCCTGAAAGAGCAGGAGGACGAGGGCCGGGCTTAGGGGGTGTTGACCAGGGCCTCCGCCGGAACCGTGTCAGGGGCAGCTATCCCGTCCGCCCGCATGGCCTGCGCCCGTTCTTCCCAGGTCATGCCGTTAGCCGGGCGGAATTCCGCAAGCTGCTCGTCGGTTAATTGCGGGCAGTCCTTGTCAAAGGTAATGGGGTACTTTGCCGCCTCATCGAGATGGGCTCGCACGGCCGCCCGTTCTTCAGGGGTTAACTCTGAACCAACCTTGTGAATGTGTCTTACTAGTGCCATGATATATTCTCCTTTCTTTTGGCTCCGCCAATCGGGCCGATATAAGTCGGGTATCATCGTCCCCAACTTCCGTATAAACTACAAAAAGCACCTGGCCCGGAGCCATGCCTATGATTTGCCATCGTTCTTCATCATCAGAACTATCATCGTCATGCCGCTCGATGCGGCGGGGGTCATCGAAGACAAATTCCGCAACCTCGAATTTAACATGATGATCCCGGATATTATCCGCAGCTTTTACCGGATCCCATATAAATGCCATACATCCGCCTTATAAGTATACTACAGCCGGGACAAAAAAGTCCTGGCTGAGATATTATCCCATAGGGAATATCTAGTGATGTATATGGAAAAGGGCCGGGGTTTGCTTTAGCCGGGGACAAAAAATCAGTCATGAAAGAGCAGGAGGACGAGGGCCGGGCTTAGGGGGTGTTGACCAGGGCCTCCGCCGGAACCGCGTCAGGGGCCGTTGTCCTGTCCGCCCGTATGGCCTGCGCCCGTTCTTCCCAGGTCATGCCGTTAGCCGGGCGGAATTCCGCAAGCTGTTCATCGGTTAATTGCGGGCAGTCTTTGGTATAGTTGATGGGGCGTTTTGCTGCTTCATCCAGCCGGGTCCATTTGGCCGCCCGTTCTTCAGGGGTTAACTCTGAACCAGCCTTGTGAATGTGTCTTACTAATGCCATGATATATCCTCCGTTCCTTTGGGTCGGCGACTCTGGCTGATATAAGCTGGGAATCGTTCTTGACCAGTGCGGCTTTTTTCATCCCAATAGATGCCGTGTAATATCCCATGCTCCGGGAAGAATACGATGAATATTGACAAGACGCTTTCTGTCATCGATGGTATAAAATACAAGGTAGTTTAGAACCACTGCTTTACGGTAAATTGGTTGCTTTTCATAGACAGGATACATATAAGGCATATCGTGCAGATTTAATTTTGCTTTTTCCAATGCGTCAAGAAATTTCTTCGGCGTACTTGGATAGAATTGCAATGAATAAGTTACAATTGAATCCAAATCAGCCACCGCAGGCGCCAAAAATTTAATCTCATATTCCATGTTTTACCGTGATAAAATTTCTGACTTCATCCCATGTATACCATTTTGCATCAGCTCTGGCAGCATATGCCTCTGCTTCGGCAAGTTTTTCTTGTATATACCGATCATGCTCATATTCAGCGTCAGAATCCGTTATGGCAGCAGTATCAGGCAGAACAATAGGTTCTTCAAGAATATCCGGCATATTATTCCTCCGTTTGGATAATGCTTAATCATAGTCCATGTCGTTCTTTAACGATGCCCCTAAATTCATCCCATGTATACCATTTCGCATTGGGCATACGCAAGGGATTCTTCTAGTTTATTACGTATATACAGTTCGTGGGCTATCTTTTCATCAACAGGAGTAGCAACCGTTGCGACATCCTCGGTTTCTAAAGCATGTCTTTCGAGTATGTCAAACATTTATGCCCTCCATATTTTATCAGCATACGTAAAAAGTACGTTTTGTCAAGTAATTTTGCTTTAGTGGTGTTGCTTTAGTGGTGCGCTGGTAAAGGCCCGGGGCGGCGTTTTTTTCAAATAAATTCCCCATAATTCTCCCTGTCCACTACCCGGAACTCAGCCTCCGGGTAAGCCCCCGCAAAAGCGGCGGGGATCCGGGCTTTGCCGGATTGTTTGGCGCCCCACTTGAACTCAAAGGCCCGTAGATTTTCTCCGGCCTCAATCAGATCAATTTCCTGGTGGTCGTAGGTGCGCCAAAAGTAATATTCCCGGCCTATCCCTTCGTTTTCGCTATTTTTCATCCGTTCGTTGATGAGGTAGCTTTCCCAAAGTGCGCCAGTGTCCTGCCGCAGGGCCAGGGGTTTGAAGTTGCCGATGATGGCATTGCGGATGCCGTTGTCGCAGAAGTACCATTTTCCGGCCTTGACAATTTCCTTGCGGAGGTTCCGGGCGTAGGAACCCAGGCGGTATACCACAAAAACCCCGGCAAGGAGATCCAGGTACTTTTCTACGGTATTTTTGCTCATCCCCAATTGCCGGCCCAATTCATCATAGGAAACCTCGTTCCCCATCTGGTAACTGAGAAGCCGCAGGAGGTCCCGCATCTTGCCGGAATTTTTTATGCCGTCTATAGCCAGGATGTCCTTCAATAAATAGGCGTTGACTATTTCCCGCAGGTATTCCGCCTTTTGGGCATAGCCTTTCAGTAATACCGCCTCCGGATAAGAGCCGTAGACGAGCCGGTCCTCCAGGTTTTGCCGGGTTTCCAGGGGACTTTCGGTTTGGGCAATTTCCCGCTGCGAAAAGGGGGAGAGGTGAAACCGGGCGCTTCGCCCCACTAAGGGTTCCCCGGCTTTGTGGAGGAGATCAAAGGATGATGAACCACTGGCGATAATGCCGATATGGGGAATTTCGTCCGCCATAAGTTTGAGTTTCTGACCAATATCGGGGATGTTTTGCGCCTCGTCCAGAGCCAGAAGATCCACTCCGTCCAACAGGCGGCGATAGTTTGCGGCGGACCGTTGTTCCAGGAGGGCATGGGTATCGTAATCCTCCCCGTTCAGCAAAAGAACCTTACCCGGATAGTCCTTAAGTATCTGCCCGATCAGTACGGTTTTTCCAACCCGCCGTGCACCGAGAATCAACGCAACCTTCCGGGGCTTACAATAATCGGCAACCCGTTTTTGAACTTCCCTTCTGATATCCAGCATAGGCATCTATCATAAAATATAGAACCTGTAATGTCAATATATTCATTATTACAGTGTTTCAATTGACTATATTTATATTAAATTCGTCATTTCATTGACAATTTTAATACCCCCCATGTACGGCGCCTTCACTCATAACTATTTATATTGAATATTCTTTATAAAAGTTACATATTAGTACCAGAGGTATTTAATGAGCGATATCCCGTCCCCCGGACCCGGAAACGATAAAAAGAAACCCAAAAATTCCGGGGGGCCCCAGTTCCCCTTTGGCGGCCCCAAGCTGCCTGACCCTAAGAAATTCGGGGGGTGGCGGTTTTCCCTCGTCTATATCATCATCCTGGTTATCGGGATGAGCCTTTTTAACTATGTGTTCCTGAACAAGGTGAATCCCACGGTCGATTTTTCGGAGTTTAAGAGCAAGATCGTCGCCGGGGAAATTAAGCGGGTGGAACTGACCGATTCCTACTTTACCGGCTATACCACCCTCCAGCGAGCACCCCCGGCTTCTACCACCCTGGGCAGGTCTTCCCGTATGCCCTCCGCCGAGCCGGTCTACCGGACGGTTCCCATCAACGACCCGGAACTGGTCAAGCTGATGGACGACAAGGGCGTCTCCTACTATGCGGTGTCCCGTGAGGGCAGCACGATACTCAACATCATTTTTAGTTGGGTTCTGCCCATCGCCTTTTTCTTCTTTATCTGGCGTTTCCTGATGAAGCGCCTTGGTACCATGGGGGGCAATGTGCTTTCTGTGGGGAACAGCCGGGCGGTAATCGTGGCCGAGGGGGATATCGCAACCCGGTTCCCCGATGTGGCCGGCGTGGACGAGGCGAAGGACGAACTGGTGGAGGTGGTGGACTTCCTGAAAAGCCCTAAGAAGTATACCGATATCGGCGGCAAGATCCCCAAGGGGGTGCTGCTGGTGGGCCCCCCCGGAACCGGCAAGACCCTGCTGGCACGGGCCGTGGCCGGTGAGGCTGAGGTGCCCTTCTTCCGTATGAGCGGCGCCGACTTTGTGGAGATGTTTGTCGGCGTAGGGGCGGCCCGGGTGCGGGATCTCTTTAAGCAGGCCCGGGAAAAAGCGCCCTGTATCATTTTTATTGATGAATTGGACGCCATCGGCAAGAGCCGTATCAACAATATCGGCGGGGGCAATGATGAACGGGAACAGACCCTGAACCAGTTGCTGGTAGAAATGGACGGCTTTGATGCCACCAGCGGCCTGATCATTCTGGCGGCCACCAACCGGCCTGATGTGCTGGATCCGGCCCTGCTCCGGCCCGGCCGCTTTGACCGGCAGGTTCTGGTGGACAGGCCTGACCTGAAGGGCCGGGAGGCTATCATCCGTATCCACTCCAAGGCGGTTAAGCTCGGCGACGAGGTGGATCTGGAGGCCATTGCACGGGTCACCTCCGGCTTTTCCGGGGCTGACCTTGCCAACATCGTGAACGAGGCGGCCCTGTTGGCGGTGCGAGGGGGCAGGAAGGTGGTGGAGCAGAAGGACTTTAATGAGGCCATCGAAAAAACCGTGGCGGGGCTCCAGAAAAAAACCCGGGTGCTGAAACCGGCGGAACGGAAACTCACTGCGTACCATGAAGCGGGTCATGCCCTGATGGCGGCTTTTACCCCCGGCTCGGATCCGGTGCAAAAGATTTCGATCATTCCCCGGGGTTATGCCCTGGGCTATACCCTGCAAATGCCGATTGAGGATCGCTATACGATTACCCAGTCGGATCTGCTGGGGCGGATCGACGTGCTCTTGGGCGGGCGGGTTGCGGAGGACATGGTTTCAGGGGAGTTTTCCACCGGCGCCGGCAACGACTTGACCAAGGCCACGGATATAGCCCGGAAGATGATTACCGATTACGGGATGTCGGAGCGGTTTAAGAATGTGGCCCTCACCTCACGGGGGATGCGGATGCCCGGGGATGCGGCCCAGGAGCCGATGTTTCACCGGGAGTATTCAGAGGCAACCCAGCAATATATTGATGAGGAAATCGCCAACATTGTGGAAAAACGCTACGCCGGGGTTACGAAAATCCTGAACCGGAACCGGGCCGTGCTGGATACGGTGGCCGGTCAGTTGCTGGAAAAGGAAACACTGGACGAGAAGGAATTTAAGGCCCTGGTGGGAGAGGTTGCTGCGGCAAATGCCGGAGCGGTTCAGCCCTCGCCGGTGGAGTCCTGAAGGTAGCGGCCTTTCATATCCTCCACTATCTCCGCCATTTTCTGAACATCGCCGCTCAGATCATTGAGGCGATCAGCCAGAACCGCCGCTTCCTGTCTGGGAATCTTTACCTCGGCGCTAAAAAACTCCCGGGGTTCTGTTTTCAGCGCCCGTGAAAGGGTTGCCAGGGTTTTCGGGGAAAGCCATTTTTTGCCGTTTTCAATATCGTTGATAAAATTATGGGTCAGCTCGGCTTTAATCGCCAACTGTAATTGAGAAAGCTTATGTTTCGTCCGTAAGCGCCGTAAGTTGCTGCCCAGCATAGCCCGTATGTCGGCTTCGCTGATGTTGTTACCCATAATGATGCACAGTTTCCGCTTTTACTAATTATGCTGCAAATAGCCGGCGGATTCAAATTGTCGCCAATGGTTAGGCGGCGGCCTTTACGGGGAGGTTGTTCAACAGTAAAATTTCCGGGCGGTATTCAAAGTGCATGGTATCAAAGAAGAGCCATTTGCCGCCCCAGATAAAGCCGTATTCTTCAAAGGCCTTGATCACCGCGTCCGGGGGGTGGGATCGCCGTGAGTAGGGGACGGCCCACCAGGCGGGATAATTCTGCGCCGTCCAGAGCCAGTAGGTTTGCAGACCCCCGTGGGATTTGGGGAGGAGGTCCAGGGCGGTACCGTAGGCGTGGAAGCTCCGGGTTTGGGTATCGGCGATGCTCCGCCAGTTCCAGCCCGCCACGCTATCAAGCCGGTTAATCCACTGCCGTACCTGGGGGTTGGTTTTTGCCGTCTCCAGGATTCGTTCTTCTACCAGGGCAAGTTCTTCCATGATTGAGTAATGAACCAGTACTTTCTTGCCCAGGAAACGTATGGTCTTTACCCGGTCGTAGCTTTCTGCCTTGGATTTTGCCCGCCAGAGGGCGTCATAAAAATGCTGGGATCGTTTTGGGGGATTTACCGCCCGCCTTCCCGCGGAATCCCTGGCTCGCGCCGCCTCTTCCGGGGTCGGGTCCTTCCAGACGGGCAGTTCCGCAGGGTAATTGTAGAAGGGCTGGGGATCATATTCGGCGTACCGTTCCCGCAGATTCTCCGGGAGCAGCCGTCCCTGGGCATAGTAAAACCAGGTGAGCCCAACCTGTACCGCCCAGTCCCCGCTTTCCGCCTCCTCTGTGGGCGCTTGCGCCTTGCGGAATTCCGCCGGCCCAACGATGCGCCCCGGATAGGCCGCCGCCAGGGCCTTCATCACCACTTCCCCCCGGTTTGAAGCCGTCGATAGCGTGGTCTGCGCCGCTACCTGCGCAAGCCCATTTCCTCCCAAACAGAGGAAAGCAAGCAGAAATACCCAGCCCCTTTGGTGTTTCATAGCAGGATACTATCACAAGACCAGGATTTTGTGATATACTGCCGGGAAGTCCTGCGACACTAGCTCACCTGGATAGAGCATCAGCCTTCTAAGCTGAGGGTAGTGGGTTCGAGTCCCGCGTGTCGCGTCGGTTGAGGCAGTTCCAAAATGTCAGGCTGGGTAGGCCCAGCGCCTTTTCCCGGTCTTTTCTTCCCGCTATAAAAAGCCCCCCACTTTATTATCTGCACATAATATGGCATTGTATATGCAGATAACTTTTTAGAGGTGCAGATGAGATACTTTGGCTATTCTTTTCTTGAGCAGGGATTGCTCCCGGCGGGGCTTGTGAATATTGTCGGGGCCATTTCCGGGCTTCGAGCCCGTGAAGCCGAACGGCACGGCAGTTACCCGGATGTATTCACGCGGCTTGAGAGTATCGCGAAAGTTCAGTCGGTGCGCGGTTCTAACGCGATTGAGGGCATCGTCACAAGCGAAGCGCGTATCAACCAAATCGTAATCCAAAACGCCGCTCCGCTGAACCACGACGAGGCGGAAATCGCCGGATACAGCGCGGCATTGAACCTGATACACACGGGCTTTGAAACGCTTGACATTCGTGGGAGTGACATTTTGCGATTGCACGAAATTATGCTGTCATTCACGCCGAATGGCGGCGGCAAATACAAAGACAGCGACAATGTGATTATGGAGGTCGGTGCGGATGGGCGGCGCAGTATCCGCTTTGCCCCGACACCAGCCGTCGAAACCGCTGAAACTATGGAACAGCTCACACTCGCGTATATGGATGCCCGCGACAACTCGGCAATCAACCGCTTGCTGCTGATTCCGTGCTTTATACTCGATTTTCTGTGCATACACCCATTCGCGGACGGCAACGGCAGAATGTCGCGGCTGCTCTCGCTGTTGCTGCTCTACAAAAACGGCTTTGACGCGGGGAAATATATCTCGTTTGAAGCGCAGATAAACGATGCCAAAGCCTTATATTATCAGGCCTTAAAAGACAGTTCTGCAAACTGGCACACCACCGCGAACGATTATTTCCCGTTTATGAACAATTTCCTCATAACTCTGCTGAAATGCTACAAGGAGCTTGATACGCATTTTGCGGCGGTGCAAAGCGGGAAAGTCAGCAAGCAGCAGCGCATTGAAACGACTGTACTGAACAGTCTGCTCCCGATTTCAAAGCGCGAGATTTGCTACATTCTGCCCGATGTCAGCCCGACCACCGTTGAAAAGGTGCTCGGCGATATGCTCCGTTCCGGCACGATAGAAAAAATCGGCACGGCACGGAATACGAAGTATGCGGTCAAGCGATAAAGGAAAAGCCCCTCCACCCCAGCGCAATTTACGAGTATTTCTCCCGCGCAATCCATTGCCGGAGAATGTCAACCAGCTTTTTTTGGTTATGATGCTGCACCAGAGCGGCGCTTAGTAATCGCTTTGGCAGTATTTTCACCATCCAGCGCGGAAGAAACGATACCGCCTGCATAGCCGGATCCTTCCCCGGCCGGAAACAAACCGGAAATGACCGGGCTTTCGTAGGTTTCGGCTGTGCGGGTAATACGCACCGGCGTAGATGTCCGTGTTTCCGGCGCAATGAGGAGCGCCTCCGGGCAAATAAAACCATGCATCTTTTTTTCAAACTCGGGGAATGCCAACTGTAATCGCTCGGCAATAAAGGGAGGAAGCCACGCATCAAGCCGCGAGGAGACAATGCCGGGAGTATATGAAGAGCGGGGCAGACTGCGAGAGCTGCGCCGTGCAAGAAAATCAGTAAGCCGCTGGGCAGGGGCCTGCGAACAAAAGCTTCGATGGCCTGATGCGTCTGTGTTTGTGTTTGCCATGCGGTATGCTGTGTGTTCCAGTTCCTCCCGGAACGCAAGCCCGGGAAGCCCGCCGTTTCCGGAGACGTCTTCGGGCCGCACTTCCACCACTATGGCCGCGTTTGACCAGGGGGAGTTTCGTCCGGCAGCCGACATCCCGTTGACCACCACTTCTAACGGCGCGCTTGCGGAGGGCACCACTATCCCGCCCGGGCACATGCAAAACGAATACACCCCGCGCCCGTTAACTTGGCAGGTAAGCCGGTATTCGGCGGCGGATAATAACGCTTTTTTTTCCGCGCTAAGGAACCTGCCGGTTTCATGATACTGAATTGCGTCAATTACTGAACGGGGGTGTTCGATCCGGATACCGGCGGCGAAGGGTTTTGCCTCCAGCGCATTCTCTGCAATACGGCCAAGCAAACGGTATATGTCCGGCGCCGAATGCCCTGCCGCCAAAATAAGCGTCTCTCCGCGCAGTTCCCCGGCGTTCGTGCGGATGCCCCTAATTTTGTTCTGTTCAACAATAAAATCCGTACAAAGGGTTTCAAAATGAACTTCGCCGCCCATTTCGCGGATTTTATCCGTCATTGCGCGTATAATCGCGGGCAGCCGTTCTGATCCGATATGCGGGTGTGCATCAACCAAAATTGATTCGTCAGCGCCAAAATAGCACAGTGTTTCTAACACACGACGGATGTTTCCCCGTTTGTTTGAACGCGAATAGAGTTTGCCGTCAGAAAAAGTCCCCGCGCCGCCCTCACCAAAACAGTAATTCGAATTCCCGGGTACTTCCCCGCCGCGTCCGATTACGGCGATGTCGCGCTTTCGTTCCCGGGTACGTTTACCGCGCTCCACGATAACCGGCTTTATGCCATTTTCCAGTAACTGTAACGCCGCAAAAAGACCGGCGGGCCCGCAGCCGACGATGAGTACAGGTTTCACGCCGGCGCCTTTGAGGGGCACGAAAACACGGGGACCCGAAATAGCCGTTTCGGCGGGAGGATCTTCGTTTATGTATACGGTGAGACGCAAATGGATTTTTTGACGTCCATGCCGTGCATCCATCGACTTTTTGTTGATGGCTATATGGTTTATATCATCGGACGCGCAGGAGAGTGCAACGGCGGTTTTTTGTTTGACCAATGCAGCGTTAAGTTCATCACCGGGCAGTACGGTAAGCGTAAGTTCGCGTATCATTCCTTTACTGTATCCTTTTACCACTTCCGGTACCAGTACCGGGTATTCGTGCCCTTATTTTTTAGCGTGGGAATTTAGCTTCCCAAATTCTGAAAAAATTCTGAAAAAATATTGACATTGCAATTTTTTTGTGATATATTAAGCGGTAATAATTGCCCCATAGGGTAGAATTC
>BNUR01000029.1 GCA_025997495.1 Spirochaetia bacterium
GGACAGCATTATCAAGATAATCCTCAACACCTATAAGTACGTGGAAACGTATATCGACCGGGGCGCGCCGGGGGGTAAAGAGCATATCGGGTATATCGTTGACCGCACCGGGGTGGAGGAATACCTCCAATGGGCTATGAAGGATGTCACGCTGCCGCCGTTGGCGGAAGTAAGCCATCCCCTGTATTGGGGCGGGAATAAGTATTAGGTGTTAGGAGGATTACTATGTTTTGTTTTCAATGTGAACAGACGGCCCAGGGAACGGCTTGTACGAAGGGCGGCGTATGCGGGAAGAGGGATACCACCGCAGGGATCCAGGACAAGTTTACCGGTGCGCTTATTATGCTGGCGAAGGTTTCAAATCGTCATCCGCCCACGGAAAACAGCCGCCGGATTATCCGGGAGGGGCTTTTTATTACCGGAACAAATGTCAATTTTGATGACGCGGTTTTTAAAAGCCGCATTGATGAGGCCCATAAGGAACGGATAGCGTTGTTTGCGGACTCTGCTACCTGCGATGATTTTGACATGAACAAAGTCTGGGAAGCCGGCGAGGATATCCGCTCCCTCAAATCGCTCATTCTTTTTGGGATCCGCGGAATAGCGGCGTATGCCTGCCATGCGGCGGTGCTGGGCTTTACCAATGCCGAAATGGACGGGTTTTTCTGTAAGGCCCTTGAAGCGGTAGCAAATACGGAACTGGGCATGAATGAACTTTTGCCGCTTGTCATGGAAACCGGAAAAGTGAATCTCCTTTGTATGGAACTTCTGGACAAGGCGAATACCGAAACCTACGGGAAACCCGTGCCTGTCACGGTTCCGCTCACCATCGAAAAGGGGCCGTTTATTGTTATTTCCGGCCACGACTTGCGGGACCTTAAACTGCTTTTGGAACAGTCAAAAGGCTGGGGAGTGAACATTTATACCCACGGCGAGATGCTTCCCGCCCATGGGTATCCCGCTCTTAAAGCGTACCCCCAGTTAAAAGGTAACTTTGGTACGGCATGGCAGAATCAGCAGAAGGAGTTTGAGGGCCTCCCCGGCGCGGTACTCTTTACCACAAACTGCCTTATGCCGCCAACAAGGTCTTACCGCGACCGCGTATTCACCACCGCCGAAGTGGGCTTTCCCGGACTTGTCCACATTGATGAAAAAAAAGATTTTACCGAGGTAATCAACAAAGCCCTGGAATTGGGCGGTTACAAAGCGGATACGGTCATGACCGGCATCAATGACGGCAAAACAGTAAGCACGGGCTACGCACACGGCGTTGTCCTTGAAAATGCCGACACTATTGTTGAGGCGGTAAAAGCAGGAGCTATAAAGCATTTCTTTCTTGTCGGCGGGTGTGACGGCGCGAAACCGGGGCGGAATTACTACACCGATTTTGTGAAGGCGACTCCCAAGGATACAGTTATTTTAACCCTTGCCTGCGGGAAATACCGTTTTAACGATCTTGACATTGGCAGTATCGGCCCATTCCCGCGGATTATGGATATGGGACAATGCAATGACGCCTATTCTGCGGTCAAGGTTGCCCTCGCCCTGGCGGATGCGTTTAAGTGCGGTGTAAATGAACTCCCGCTTTCGCTTATCCTTTCCTGGTATGAACAAAAAGCGGTTGCCATTCTTTTGACGCTGCTCCATCTTGGCATCAAAAATATCAGGCTTGGTCCCAGCCTTCCGGCATTTGTGTCTCTCAATGTGTTGAAATATCTTGTTGAACATTTTAACATTAGGCCTGTCACCGCTGCGGAAAAGGATCTTGCTGATATTTTGGGAAAATGAAAATAGAACCAAATAAACAACCGTGCCGCACTGCATAGGTGTTTACTTAAGAGTTTTTAGCCGCAAAGGCGAAGAAGGCGAAGAAATTTAAAAAAATTTACCTTGTTTTTTCCTTCCTTACTTCGTCTTCTTCGCCTTCGCGGTTATTATTCTCTTCGTTTTTTTCCTTTAAGTGAACGCCTATGGCGCCGCACTGGGTATTGTTTTCTATTAGGAGGAATTGCATGATACGGAAAATTGTAAAGATAGACGAAAAAAAATGTAACGGCTGCGGCCTCTGCGCCGATGCTTGCCATGAAGCGGCTATTGAAATAGTTGACGGAAAGGCGAAGCTGTTACGGGACGATTACTGCGACGGCCTGGGTAATTGCCTCCCCGCCTGCCCCCAGGGGGCCATCGGCTTTGAGGAACGGGAAGCGGCGGCTTATGACGAAGAAAAGGTTAAAGCGCATCAACAGGAAAAACATGGGGCAAAAACACTTGCCTGCGGATGCCCGGGAAGCAATGCGCAGAGCATAAAACCAAAAACGGAAACGGCGGCAGTAAATCATTCCGGTGTGATAAGCCGGCTTCGGCAATGGCCGGTACAGATAAAATTGGCGCCGGTGAATGCAGAGTATTTTGAAAACGCCAATGTTCTGGTTTCCGCAGATTGCGCTGCGTATGCGTATGGGAATTTTCATGCCGAGTTTATGCACAATAAGGTTACGCTTATTGGCTGTCCAAAGCTGGACAATGTTGATTACGGTGAAAAACTTACGGAGATCCTCACCGGTAATACTATTAAATCCGTAACGGTGGTGCGGATGGAGGTTCCCTGCTGCGGGGGGATAGAAAACGCCGTGATCGCAGCGCTGAAAAATTGCGGCAAAATGATACCCTGGCGGGTGGTAACCATGTCGATTAAGGGAGAGATACTGCCGGAGTGAATACTAATTTAACCACGGACCTCACTGACCTCACGGACAAAAGAAAAAAAATTCCATAACAAAAACCCGTAAGTGTCCGTAAGTATCCGTGAGTATCTGTGGGGTCCGTGGTTAAATTCTTATTTCTTCACCTTCAAAGCCCGTGTAGCATTACAGATAGCAATCACCGCCACACCCACATCGCCAAATACCGCCGCCCACATGGTTGCTATGCCCAATGCGCCAAGGATAAGTATAATTCCTTTTACCCCCAATGCAAAAACAATGTTCTGGTTAACTATGCTGCGGGTCCGTTTGGCTATGTCTATGGCGGTGATAATCTTGGAGGGCTCGTCGGTCATGATAACCATGTCCGCCGCCTCAATGGCCGCATCAGACCCCAGGCCGCCCATGGCAATGCCGATGTCGCTGCGGGCCAGTACCGGGGCGTCATTGATTCCGTCCCCCACAAAGACTAGGCTGCCCGCCGATGTTTTTTCTTTTTCCAGCAGTTCTAATTGTTCAACCTTCTGATGGGGCAGCAATTCCGTATAGACCCTGTCCACACCCAGTTCCCCGGCGATCTTCTCTCCCACCGCCCTGGTATCCCCGGTGAGCATCACGGTGTTCTTAACCCCCCGCACCTTTAAGGAACGAATTGTTTGGGCGGCGTCCTTCTTCGGCTCGTCGCTGATGATAAGGCATCCCGCATAGGCACCCTCAATTGCCAGGTAAACGATAGACCCGGTCCCTTGTGCGAGGTAGGGGATGTGTTCCGCGTCTAAGAGGCGGCTGTTTCCGGCCAGTACCCTTTTCCCGTCAACCGTAACCCGGATACCCCAGCCGGCAATTTCCTCATGGCCGGTGATCCGCTGCCCGTCCACAGCCTTTCCGTAGGCCCGCTGTATGGATAGGGCAATGGGGTGATTAGAATTACTCTCCGCATAGGCTGCATAGAAGAGCAGATCCTCCGTGGTGTAATGTTCCGCAGGTACGATGCGGCTTACCGTAAAGACACCCCGGGTGAGGGTACCGGTTTTATCAAACACCACCGTATCAACATGGGTCAGGGCGTCCAGGTAATTGCCGCCCTTGACAAGGATGCCCTGCCGGGACGCGCCGCCAATGCCGCCGAAAAAGCTGAGGGGGATAGAAATAACCAGGGCGCAGGGGCAGGATACCACCAGAAATACTAATGCCCGGTTAATCCAGGCGGAAAAAGACGCGCCGGGGATAAGGAGGGGCGGGACTATTGCCAATATCAGGGCCATTGCCACCACCGCCGGGGTATAGTACCGGGCAAATTTGGTGATGAAGTTTTCTATGGGCGCCTTTTTGCTCCCGGCGTTTTGTACCAGGTCCAGTATTTTTGATACCGTGGATTCCCCGAACACCTTGGAAACTTCAATTGAAAGGAGGCCGCTGGTGTTGATGGACCCGGAAAGAACCGCGCTTCCGGCCTCAACATCCCGGGGCAGGGATTCCCCGGTGAGCGCGGAGGTGTCCAGGGCGGAACGGCCCTCAATGACGACGCCATCCAGGGGTACCTTTTCTCCGGGCTTTACCACCATGATATCCCCCACTTTTGCATCCCCGGGGGCCGCTTTCACGATGGTTTCACCCCGTTTCAGGTTGACGTAGTCCGGCCGTATATCCATCAGGGCGGTGATGGATCTGCGGGAGCGGTTTACCGCGTGGTCCTGGAATGCCTCACCAACCTGGTAGAACAGCATTACGGCGACACCCTCGGGGTACTGCCCTATGGCAAAAGCCCCGATGGTGGCAATGCTCATAAGGAAGTTTTCGTCAAACACCTGCCCACGGGCAATGTTCTTTGCCGCCCGGAGCAGCACCTCCCCGCCGATGAGCACATATGCCGCAAGAAAAACGGCCAGTTCAAGGGACCCGGAAAAGTGAACGGCCATACCGGTGATAAAAAGTACCACCCCAATGCCGAAACGGACATAGTCAATTATTTTTCCCCTATTGGTGCCAGGCACCGTTTCCGTCGCCGGTTCCAGCGCCCTTCCGTCAATCCTGGTCATGACGATATCCGGCTCGTGCTGTTTTACGATTGAATCCGCCCGGGCTATGATTTCCATGGCATGAGCCTCATCATGGGCGTCATCCCCGGTTTCCAGGAAAAGTTTTTGTGCGGTAAAATCGACCGACGCAGTCCTTACTCCCGCAAGGTGTTGTATGCCCGCTTCGATTTTAGAAGCGCAAACCGGGCAGCACAGGCCCTCAAGGCTGAATTGCATTTCCATATCATCACCTCCCTTCACAAACATGGACGAGCCCGGCGGCGAAAATGGCCCCCACATGCTCGTCGTCCAGAGAATAAAACACCACCTTTCCGTCCCGGCGGCATTTAACCAGTTTTGTCTGCCTGAGCGCCCGTAGTTGGTGGGAAATTGAGGACTTGGTCATCCCCAAAAGCACCGCGATATCGCAGACGCACATCTCCGAATGAAGCAGGGCGCAGACGATCTTGACCCGGGTTGAGTCGCCGAAAACCTTGAAAAGGTCCGCCAGATCCAGCAGGGCCTCCTCCTCCGGCATGTGTTTACGGACATCCGCCACCACATCCTCGTGGATAGTGTTGCAGTCGCAGTTGTCGATATCCGCTATGTAGTTGCTCATTTCAGTCCTCCTCAGTTGAACGATTGAACAGTTGAGTATATAAACAACTATAATAATAAATTTTTAGTTTGGCAAGGGTTTTTTTAGTTTTATGGCGTTTTTACCCATACCGTAGGTCTGATGTTTGGGGTACATTTTTCATGAGGCACTGCGTAATGTTGATTTAATAAAATGCCGATGTTATACTCACTACCGGAGCGTGAAATTTGACGGAAGTTCTGTCCCAGGATGAAATAGACCAGTTACTCACCGCCATAAACGCCGGGGAAACCGAGCCGGAGGACTTTAAGCCCGCCGCGGATACCCGGAAAATCAAGATTTACGACTTCAAGCGCCCCGATAAGTTTTCCAAAGAACAGATCCGTACCATTTCCATCATGCACGAGACCTTTGCCCGGCTTACCACTAATAACCTGTCCGCCAACCTCCGTTCCATGGTTCATGTCCATGTGGCCTCGGTGGATCAGCTCACCTACGAAGAGTTTATCCGGTCCATCCCCACCCCCACTACTCTGGCGGTTATCAACATGGATCCCCTCAAGGGGAACGCCATCCTGGAAATAGACCCGGCCATCACCTTTTCCATCATTGAGCGCCTCTTTGGGGGCACCGGGGAGAGTACCAAGTCCCAGCATGAATTGACGGACATTGAGTCGGCGGTCATGGAAGGGATGATAGTCCGCATCCTGGGGAATATGCGGGAAGCCTGGGCCCAGGTGATCGACCTCCGGCCCCGGCTGGGGCAAATCGAGACTAACCCCCAGTTTGCCCAGATCGTGCCCCCTACAGACATGGTGGTTCTGGTCACCCTGGAAACCAAGGTGGGGGATGTGGAGGGGATGATGAACTTCTGCATACCCTACCTGACCATAGAGCCCATCATCGGGAAACTATCCGCCCAGTTCTGGTATTCATCGGCGCGGCGGGCGGCCACCAACGAAAACCTCAATACCCTCAAGGAAAAGCTTTCCACCGTGGAAGTTGCCATTGTGGCCGAAATCGGCAAGATAAATATTCCCATTAAGGATGTGCTTTCCCTCTGCCAGGGGGATGTGATCCGGCTTTTCAATGTCCGGGTGGGGGATCCCTTTTCCCTCAACATCGGCAATAAAAAGAAGTACCTCTGCCGGCCCGGCATTGTCGGGAAAAAGGTGGCGGTGCAGATTATCAAAAAAACCGACGAACTTGAGAAGGAAGAGTTTGAAGAACTTCCCGTCGATGGTGATGAATCGCTCTAATAAACATACCGGATTGATAATCGGCCTCACCGGAACCTACTGCGCGGGGAAAAACTATGTTGGGCGGCTCCTTTCGGTACGGGGCTTGCCGGTACTGGACGTGGATAAGCTGGGGCACCGGGCCATCGAAACTGAGCGGGAGGCCATCCTGGAGCGTTTTGGGGGTGATATTCTGGGGGCGGACGGCGCCATAGACCGGCGGCTTCTGGGGGCAAAGGTCTTCGGCAATCCGGAGGAACTGGCTGCTTTGGAGGGGATTGTCCACCCGGCGGCAAATGCGATGACCACCGAATGGATAGCGGAACAGGAAGGACGGCCCTGTGTGATCAACGCGGCGCTGCTCCACCGTTCCTCCGTTTTTGAGGTTCTTTCCTGCATCATACTGGTACAGGCGCCATTTTTGACCCGGCTTCTTCGGGCTAAAAAGCGGGACGGATTGCCCCTGATGCAGCTTTTACGCCGTTTTTGGAGCCAACGGGAATTCACCCCTCAATATTCTGCAAAAATAGCCGATATATACGTAATAGAAAACCCGGGTTATTTGGATCCAGGACCTTCGGTCCTCGAGAACCGTATCAATGAAATTCTTTCCCGGGTGGGGATGGCGTGACATGGTAGAGATGATGGAAAAGAAGAAATTACTGCTTGTATCGATTTCGGTCGGCGTTTTTCTGATCGTTGTGTTGGGAGCTTCAATTTTGGTGTTTTCACCCCGAAGTTCCTCTCCGGCCGCGGCGGCGGTGAACACGGTAAAACCCATTCCTGCGGGTAATCCATCGGGTTCGGCGAGCGCGGTAGAATTGGTAAAAAATTCCCTGGCAAATCAGGGGCTTAAGACCCCTGAGAACAGCCCCCCGGATAATATCGTATATGTTTACGGCGAGAATCCCGATGGCGCCATAACCGTGGATCGGAGCGTCCAGGATAATAGTAACCGGGTGGTTGTCGATGTACGGCGGCCCACTGCGGCGGCGGTTCCCGAAGAACCTCCGCCCCGGGCAGCCCCCAAACCGGCTGCCGCCCCGGCCCGGCAAACTCCGGCCCCCGCTCCCAAACCTGCGGCCCCTAAAGCCACCGCCCCGAAAGCTGCCGCGCCGAAAGCTGCCGCCCCCAAAGCCCCGGAGAATTTCTGGGTACAGACCGGCTCCTTCTCCACCATAACCCGTGCGGAGGCGGCCAGGGATACTCTGGCATCCAAGAGCATCACCGCACTTATTGAAAACCGCACTGTGGAAGGGAAAGACTTTTTCCGGGTTCGGGTCGGGCCCTATACTACACAGAAGGAAGCGGATTATTGGCAGAAGTTGATTAAGGAATTTAACGGGTTTGAAGGAAGCATAGTGCTACAAAGCTCCGCGAAATAGAATATCCTCCCCTAATGTCAATTGACTAGTTTTCCCCTCTGCCGGATAATATTCCTATGAATGTTACCGAAGTTATGTCCGAATTGGTCCTGCAATTAGGAATCATCATTTTTGCAGTCCGGGGCGGGGGCCGACTGGTCAAACTGGTGGGGATTCCCCCGGTTTTAGGGGAACTTTTGGCGGGGGTGATCATCGGCCCCTATGCGCTGGGAGGCATTGCCTTCCCCGGCTTTCCCCATGGCCTGTTTCCCCTTGGCGAGGGCGCATTGGCGGTAAGCTCTGAACTTTACGCCTTTACCACAGTTGCTTCTATTATATTGCTTTTTTCATCGGGCCTGGAAACAGACCTGGGGCTGTTCCTCCGCTACTCCGTGGTGGGCGGGGTGGTCGGTATCGGCGGGGTTGTTTTCTCCTTTACCCTGGGCGCGCTGACCGGGGTGTTCCTTCTTCATACCGGCTTTATGGATCCCCGCTGCCTTTTCCTGGGCATCCTTTCCACCGCCACTTCCGTAGGCATCACCGCCCGGATACTGTCGGATCAAAAACGGATGGATTCTCCCGAGGGGGTTACCATCCTGGCCGCGGCGGTCTTTGACGATGTGCTGGGGATCATCGCCCTGGCGGTGGTCTTGGGGATCGTGGCTCTCATCACCGGGGGAGAGGGAAGCCTGAATGCAGCGTCTATCCTGGGTATAGCCGGGAAGGCCCTGGGGATATGGCTGGGCTTTACCGTCCTGGGGTTGATTTTTTCCAAGAAGATTGCGGCCTTTCTTAAAATATTCAAATCCACCTTTGATTTTTCCATTCTGGCCTTAGGGTTAGCCCTTATCCTGGCGGGTTTTTTTGAAAAGCACGGTCTGGCTATGATCATCGGCGCATACGTTACCGGGCTTTCCCTTTCCAAGACCGATATAGCGGCGGTCATTCAGGAACGTATCCGCAGCCTCTACGAATTTTTTGTCCCCATCTTTTTTGCCGCCATGGGTATGATGGTCAACCTAAAAGAAATTACCGCCCCGCCGGTACTTATTTTCGGCGCGATCTATACTCTGGTGGCGATTTTGTCCAAGGTTATCGGCTGCGGCGGCCCGGCCCTGTTCCTGGGCTTCAACCTTCGGGGCGCAGTGCGTATCGGCGCCGGCATGATCCCCCGGGGCGAAGTGGCCCTGATTATCGCCGGTATCGGGCTGGCGTCGGGAGTGCTGGACAACCAGCTTTTTGGGGTAATCATCCTTATGACCCTGGTCACCACCATGGCAGCACCCCCCATCCTAAGCGCCTCCCTGAAAATAAACGGTGACGGTACCCGGAAACCCGCCAAGGCAAATGATTCGGTGGTATCGGAATGGGAATTTTACTCCGATGAAATCGCCGACCTGGTGGTGGACACCCTCCTTAAGGATCTCAGAACCGAAGGTTTTTACGTCCAGATGATGAATATTGACGAAGGCCTCTCCCAGGCGCGGAAGGACGATGTCAGCCTGTCCATTACCGAATCGGAAAGCGTGGTTACCATAGAAACTTCAATCATGGATATGCCCTTTGTGAAAACTGCCGTATTTGAAGTGATACTCCAACTGAACGAAACGATCCAGAAGCTGAAGGATTCCTCTGATCCCCGCGAGATGAAACAGGGCCTTTTAGATACCGGCGGGCGGACCAACGAAGATCTGCTGTCCCTGATTCAGATGGAATGTGTTTCTCTCCGGCTGCAAGGGAATACTAAAGGGGAGATCCTTGCCGAACTGGTAGATATTTTGGCGGATAACGGGAAACTGGAAGACCGGGCGCTGGTTCTGGAGGATGTCCTTGAGCGGGAGCACATCATGAGTACCGGTATGCAGAAGGGCATTGCCCTGCCCCATGCCAAGAGTGACGGGGTATATGAAATCTGTGTGGCGGTGGGCCTCAAAAAAAGCGGCATTGATTTTGACTCCATGGACGGAGATCCCTCACGGATTTTTGTCATGATCCTTGCCCCCCGGAAATCCGGCGGCCCCCATCTCCAGCTTTTAGCCGCCATAGCAGCGGTGCTACAGAATGATGATACCCGGGAAAAGGTGCTTGAAGCGAGTTCCCGGCCCCAGGTGGTAGCCTTGTTGACAAAGAAGCACTAAAGTTCAGCCATAGTAAAAAGCCATTGGGCACTGTTGGCATTACACAGATACCCAATGGCCAAAGCGATTTATTTGAAATACCGTTTCAGCAGCCCCGCAAACCCGGATCCATGGCGGGCCTCGTCCCGGGCCATTTCGTGAACCGTGTCGTGGATCGCGTCGTAGTTCCGTTCCTTGGCGCGTTTAGCCAGATCGGTCTTGCCGGCGCAGGCCCCGTGTTCGGCTTCCGCCCGGAGTTCCAGGTTTTTCTTGGTGCTGTCGGTGATAACCTCGCCCAGAAGCTCCGCAAACCGGGAAGCGTGGTCCGCTTCTTCAAAGGCATAGCGCTTGAAGGCTTCCGCAATTTCGGGATAACCTTCCCGGTCGGCGACACGGGCCATGGCCAGGTACATGCCAACTTCGGTGCATTCGCCGTTAAAGTTGGCCCGGAGGTCGGTCAGGATGTCCTCTTCCACGCCCTTGGCAACACCAACGGTGTGGACCGCGGCATAGGCGGCCCCTTCTTTCTGCTCGTTGAACTTGGACGCCGGCGCTTTGCACTGGGGACAGACATCAGGGGCCTTATCCCCGGTAAAAACATACCCGCAAACGGTACATACCCATTTCTTCATAATTCTACGCTCCTCTTAAAAATATTTACAACGGCACAAGCCGCAGTTTTCACTTCTTCTCCGTAAATGCGGACCGCAGGTCCGAAGACGCCGGCGCCTTGCATTGGGGACAGATCGCAGGGGGTTTATCCCCGGTGGCAATGTACCCGCAAATTACACATACCCAACTCTTCATAATTCTACACTCCTCTTAAAAATATTTCCAACGGCTCAAGCCGTGGTTTTCACTTTTTTTACACAATCGGAACAGATGCCGTTGAATACGGTCTTCCGGTAATCAATGACAAAGCCTGCATCCTGCCGGCCGTCCCTCAGGATGTCCGTCACGTCCTTTAGCTTTTCCATCACCTTGGAAAAACTGGGGGGCAACTCCGGGGCATCGTAGTCCATAACCCGGCCGCAGCAGCCGCAGACAAAATGGGGGTGGGGTTCCACCCGGCCGTCAAACCGTTCCTCCCCGTCAACAACCCCAACGGATACCACCGCCTCTTCCTGCCGGAACAGGTTGATATTCCGGTACACCGTGGCCAGGGAAAGGCCGGGGATATCCGCCTTGAGCTGATCGTACACCCACTGGGCGCTGGGATGGGAACCGGTGGATTTGACCATGGCCAGGATTGCGTCCCGTTTTTTACTATGTTTTCTGTCTGTGCCCGGTATTGACATAAACCCCTTCTTCAATAATAATAACTATTATCAATATAGCGCCTTTGGTAAAAAGAATCAAGGGGTATTTTATCAATTTATTGACTATATACCTGGCAGCCAAAAAATGGGTTCTGTTGAATCAATTTGCCGGCCTTGGTATTATCATTTTACTATTGACAGGTACTTGTATTGTGTAATTATGACGAGAAGTGAGGAGTTATGCAGTCTTTAGGAATAAACATCGGTTCCACCAGTTTGAAGATGGTGTTGGCAGAAAGCCAAATGGCAGAAAATGGGCAATCCTCTAGTGATGCTGAGGAAAACGTCCAGGTGATATGGAGCGCGGCGGTTCCCCACGAGGGGGATTTTGGCGCGGCGGTGCGGAAACTTTTGAGCGAGGGCAAGGTGTGTCAAGGGATTCCCACCCTGGTTACCGGCAATGAAGGCCGGTTTATGTTTGATGCGGCGGGAACTCTGGAGCCCCTCTGCGTGGAAGCGGCGCTGCGGGCCTTGAATTTGAAGGCCGATGCGGTGGTCAGCATGGGCGGTGAGGACCTGGTGGTCTACTCCCTGGACAAAAACGGGAAGATCATCAACAACTTCTCCGGAAACAAGTGCGCCAGCGGTACCGGGGAGTTCCTCAAGCAGCAGCTTGCCCGGATGGACATGAAGCTGGAGGATATCGCCAAGGTTTCCGACGATGCCAAGGTCTACGCCCTATCAACTCGCTGTTCGGTGTTCATGAAGAGCGATTGTACCCACCGGCTCAATAAGCGGGAGGCCACCAAGGACGATATCGTCCTGTCCCTTTCCGATGTAATGGCCGTAAAGGTTATCGACTTCCTCAAACGGGCAAAGATTCGATCCGGCCGGGTGGTACTGGCCGGGGGCATCACCCTGAACCGGCACATCATCCGGTTTATCCGGGAGAAGGCCCCCCACATTGAGTTCATCATCCCTCCTACGGCCTCGGTGTTTGAGGCCCTGGGCGCGGCAGTGCTGGCCCCCCAATCGGGAAGCCCACTTCCTTCTATAGAACAGCTTCTGAAACCAAATGAGATCCGCTTCGGTGCATTGAGCGCCCTGAAAGATTGGACAAATAAGGTAAAGACCTTCGACAAGCCCGATGGCAAGGTACAGGCCGGACGCCAATACATCCTTGGTGTGGACGGCGGCTCCACCACCACCAAGGCCTGCCTGGTGGACGCCGAAACCGACGAGATTGTGGCGAGCCACTACGGCCGTACCCACGGCGACCCGGTTAAGGCCCTGAAAGAGTGCCTGGCACTAATCCAGGAAAAGGTTATGGCGGATACGGGGAGCAAGCAGGTTGACATCCGGCTGGTGTCCACCACCGGTTCCTCACGGGAAATCCTGGGGGTGTTTCTGGAGACTCCCGGTGTGTACAACGAAATCATTGCCCATGCCGTGGGCACTACCTACTTTGACCCCGGGGTGGAGACCATTTTTGAAATCGGCGGGCAGGACGCCAAGTACGTGCTCCTGAAAAACGGGGTGCCCATCGACTATGCAATGAACGAAGCCTGTTCCGCCGGTACCGGTTCTTTCCTGGAGGAATCCGCCTCCGGGGATCTTTCCATACACAGCGCCAAGGACATTGGTCCCATTGCCCTCCACGCCGATGCCCCCCTCAAGTTTGGGGAGCACTGTTCGGCCTTTATCAACAGCGACATCCGCAAGGCGGTTCAGCAGGGGGCCACCAAGGAAAATATTACTGCGGGGATAGTCTGTTCTATAGTAGCAAACTACCTGAACCGGGTGGTGGGGAACCGTACCATCGGCGGGAAGATCTTCCTCCAGGGCGGGGTGGCGAAAAATGTCGCCGTGCCCCTGGCCTTTGCCATGATGCTGGACAAAGAAATCCTGGTTCCCCCCTCACCGGAACTCATGGGCTGTTTCGGGGTGGCCCTTCTGGCAAAGCGCAAGCACGCCGACGGCCTCCTGGACGAAAAACCCGTGGTTATCGACGACCTCTTGACCCGTGTTATCGGCTACGAGCGGGTTTTTACCTGCCAGTCCTGCGATAACCGCTGCCCCATACAAGTGCTGACAGTGGGCGGAGCGGGCGGCCGCAAGTACATGTTCGGGGGCCGGTGTAACAAATACACCAATATGCGTAAACAAGTTAAGGACGTGCCGGTCTTTGATTACGTGGAGAGACGGCAGAAGATGCTCTTTGAAGAATTTGCCGCCCCGGTTTCGCCTGCGGCATTGCGGCGTATAAAAGCCGGTGAAGCCGCCGTCAATAAAGCTGAGGTTTTAAGCGGCGGCTCTGAGGCCCTCAAGACCGCACAGTTTAGCGCCGCATCTTCCCCCTCAACCCCCCACCCCACACCCTCTTATAAACGGAATTTCGTAGTGGGTATTCCCCGCGCATTCAGTGTACACACCCTCTACCCCCTCTACTCATGGTTCTTCCACGAACTGGGGATACAGACCTTCCTTTCCACCGAGGTGGCCCACGCCGGGGTGGCCCGTGCGGAATCCACCTACTGTTTCCCCGCGGAAATTGCCCACGGGGCGGTGCAGGACTGCCTGGACAAGGGCGCCGACTACATCCTGCTCCCCCATTTCCGGGACATGCCCAGCTACGAGGAAAATGTACACGCCAACTTCTGCCCCATCACCCAGGCCCTGCCCTATTATATAGAAAAGGCCTTCCCCGATGTGGACAAAAAGAAGTTCCTCCCCCTGGTGGTGAGCTTCAAGTTTGGCGAAGGCAAGGCCCTGGAACTCTTTACGGTGATGGCCGACTTGCTCGGTATCGACCCGGCGGAAACGAAGGCCGCCTTCGACAAGGCCCTGCAAAAACAGTATGGCTATTTTTCCGCCATAAAAAAACTCGGCGAGGAAGCCATAGCGGATGCCCGCAAGGCCGACCGCCCGGTGATCGCCATCCTGGGCCGGCCCTACAACGCCTTTACGGCGGAGGCCAACATGGGCATACCCCGGAAATTTACCACCCGGGGCTTCTCCATCATCCCCTTCGACATCCTGCCCTTTGAGGGTGAAGATATATTCTCCAACATGTACTGGTACTACGGCCAGCAGGATGTAAAGTCTGCGGCATTACTAAAGAGAGAAGACAACATCTATGTTACCTACATCACCAACTTTTCCTGCGCGCCGGATTCTTTCATTCTCCACTACCTCAAATGGTTCATGGGGCAGAAGCCCTTCCTGGTGCTGGAACTGGATTCCCACTCCGCGGACGCCGGGGTTGACACCCGTGTGGAGGCCTTCCTGGACATCATCGACGGCTACCGGGCCAAGAAAGAGGCCATTGAGGGCGAACGGTACAGCAACGGCTGGCGTTTTGTGGCGGAGAAGAGGCCGGGGAACAAGTTCGACCTCCGCATTGATAACGATAAGAGCGGGGAAAAAATTCCCATTGTGGGCAATAAACGGGTCAGGGTGCTGCTCTCCAACATGGGCAACATCTCCACGGAGTACATGGCCGCCGCAGTAAGATCCCAGGGGATCAACGCTGAAGCCATGCCGGTATCCACCGGCAAAACTATTCAAATAGCCCGAGCCCACGCTTCGGGTAAGGAATGTGTGCCCAGCCATCTGGTGTTGGGGGGCGCGCTGCAGTTCTTCTTTAGCGAACAGTACCGCAAGGATGAACTGTACCTCCTCTTTGTGCCCATCACCACCGGCCCCTGCCGGACGGGGCAATATTACGTGTACTACGAAAATCTTTTCAAGGATCTGCGGCTGGAAAACGTGGTCATCTTCACCCTTTCCGCGGACAATTCCTACGGCGAACTGGGCGGTGATTTTGTCAAGGAAATGTGGCGGGGCTTTGTCCTGGCGGATTACCTCAAGGACATCCAAACCAGCCTGAAAGCGGTGGCGGTGAATCCCGAGCAGGCCCTGACGGCTTTTGAAGAGTCCTGGCGCAAGGTCATGCACACAGTGGAATTCAATCATAAAAATGTTTGGAAAGAATTAAAGCAGGTTGCACAGGACGTAAAAAAGATCCCCCTTAAACGAAAGGTGGCAGACTGCCCCCGGGTTCTGGTGGTGGGCGAAATCTACGTGCGCCGTGATGACTTTGCGGTGGGTGAACTTACGGACCTGATGAGCGAGCGGGGCATCGTCGTAAAGGTGGCGGGCATTGCCGAGTGGATCCACTACCTGGACTTTGTCCGGGAGTACGCTTTGAAAAAGTTACTAAAACTGCGGAAACCAGGAACCCGGCTGTTCTCCAAGCCCTGGAAGGATTTGAAGAAGCTGGAAATTGAGGAATGGTGGAAACACTCGATAGAGAAAAAAGTGCTCACCATCCTCGGCCCCACGGGACTCATCCCGGAGACCCCGCACGACATGCACGAGATCATGAAATACACCCGGGAACACTTTGTAAACCTGGAACTCAACTCGGAGATTGCCGTTTCCTCCGGGGCTGCCGCGGCGGCCATGGATCACGGCTATTCAGGGATCGTGAACATCAGCCCCTTTGCCTGCCTTATCGGCCGGGTCATTGAGGGCCTCTTCACCCCCTGGGCACGGGAGCGGAACTACCCCATCCTGTCGGTGGAAGTAGACGGCAACCTACTGCCTCCGAACATTGTGAACAAGCTCAACATCTTTATGGTCAACGTCCTCCGCTTCAAGGGCAGCAACGACCTTTCCAGCCTGGTAGACAAGGCGGGGAGCCACAACAAGCGTTTCGACATCTACGGCGGGACCAACGACGAAAATGGCGGCGGGCCGGGGAAAGCGGCGGCTGAGAGGGAACTGGTGGAAGCGGGGAAGTAGGGGCCGCAGAACAGGAAGCGGCGGGCGCCAAGAAGCAATGCGCCCGCCGCTTTGACAGGCCGGTAAATCCGCACTATACTAATAACAATGACCCTAAGCTATGATGAAAAAATAGAAATGATGCGCTCCCTCAACTGGGATTACAACGTAGCCCCGGAGGATATGCTGGCGGTGGTGGAGGGCCGGCTTGAAAGTGCCGGGGGCTTTGACCAGGACCGCATATTTCTCCGCTGCCTTGAACGAGTTTCCTGGCACCGGGTCATCGCGCTTTGGGGGGTTGAGAAGGTAAAAGAACTCTACACCCCCAAAATTATCCGGGCCCTTTTTCCAAGAAGTTTAAAGGAACGCTATGATTTCGCCATTGCAATTTTACGAAGAGAACCTGTACCCCCTGCAAGATGGGGTGATGAACACTATCAGTCGCTGCGGGACACGGTTTTTTCTCACCGGTGGTACCGTACTTAGCAGGGCCTATTACCATCACCGCTATTCTGACGACCTTGATTTTTTTGTGAACGCCGATGCTGAATATCCGGCACAGGTGAATCTTGTTTTTGATAAACTTCGGGAAGATGGTTTTTCCTGGAATGTCGATTCTGACTTTATCAGTGCCAGGAATTTTACTTCGTTCAAAGTGCGATGGAATAAGTCGGACGCCGTTTTAAAACTGGATTTTGTGAATGACGTGGCCCCCCATTTTGGTGATATACTGAAAACTCCCTTATTTGACCGGACCGATTCTATCCGCAATATGCTTTCAAATAAACTAACCGCCCTTTTTCGTTTTGCCGGAAAGGATGTGGCGGATCTTCGTGAAATTGCCCTGCATGAAACGGTTGATTGGACGGCGGCAATACAGGATGCCCGGGAAAAGGAAATGGGTGTTGAGATACCGGTGGTATGCGATATTTTACGGGGCATGCCGGAAACAGAATTCGACGGTGTTATCTGGACAAAGAAACCTGAATGGGCGGATTTTTGTGCAGATATTGAAAAGTTTGTGCTGGATATGATGAGCGGATATATTAACCATGGGCAATAATCCAATCTATAAGAACAGATTCATCAATGGTGTTTTCAGCAAGCCCCAACCCTAAAGAAATTAATTCCTCATCAGCGGTTGTTACCGGTAAACTGTTACTATCAAGAAAAACAAGCATCGCCAGAATACCGATCCGCTTGTTTCCATCAAGAAAGGGGTGGTTTTTGATAAGTGAGAAAGCAAGATGGGCAGCTTTCGCCGGTAGTGTGGGATATAAATAAATCCCATCAAAAGTATGGTAGGGCGAGTTGACGGAAGCGTCCAGCAAATTCATATCCCGTACCCCGTCCATTCCGCCTGTTTCTTGTATCAATGCGCTGTGCATATCAATGACCGATTCGATGGATAGTCGTTTCACCCGGCAGCCTTACTTTGCAAGTTCTTTGAATGCAGCAAGGTGTTTTTTGATATATTTCCGGGCTACATCAAGAACTTCATCATTTTCAGCGGTTTCTTCACCCTTTAACTGGCTATATTCCAGGATGACATAGCGGGGAATATTATTTTTGAGAACGATAGCGGTCCCTATTTTGTCTACCAAACGGGCAATTTTGGAAAAATTCTGATTCGTTTCGGTGATTGAAACCAGATTATTGGTATTTATGGTCATAAGCTTACCTCTATGAATAATAATAACCTAACGCTAGGATAAATTCAACACGTACACCACCGAAAAGCGCCCCGTCTCTTACTCTATAGAAAAAAAGGGAACGCACTGGTACCCGGCACCACTGCGTTCCCCGGTAAAATTTCCGTATATTCAAAGCCTACGCTGACGACCATCGTATTTTAAACATTTTTAATACTTATGCCACCATCAACCACTAAAGATGTTCCATTAACAAAAGAAGAAGCATCTGATAATAAATATACTATAGCATAAGCTACCTCTTCTGGTTTTCCAAATCGTCCCAAAGGATATTTTTTCTTATGTTCTTCCAGTTGATCTTCTGTAACCATTCCATGGTCCATTATATTAGTTTCCACCTGTCCAGGATTCACACTATTACAACGTATTCCTTTTCCCATTAAATCCAAAGCAATATTCATCATAAATCCATTTATTGCCCCTTTAGATGCAGAATACATACTATTGGCCGGTGATACACCATAAACACCTGACACAGAAGATGTAAAAACAATTGAGGAACCTTTTTGTAATTTTTTCTTTTTTAGTAATTTTTGTGTTAATAATATAGGTGCCATTGTATTTATTTGAAAAGTCATATTCAAATCCTTTTCATTTATAAATTGTGGTAATAATAATTTATTTATTCCCGCATTATTAACCAAACCATCTAAATGAGAAATTTTATCAACTAACCTATTAATATCTTCCGGTATGGTTAAATCTGCAATTATTTTTTTATGCCCATCTCCCATTAATTGAGAAAAGGTTTTTTGAAGTTTTTCTTCATTCCTGGCGGTAATGATAACTTTTGCTCCGATTTTAGAACATTCGATTGCCGTAGCTTGGCCTATTCCGGACGAAGCACCGGTAATCAAAATTGTCTTGTTGTCTAATGAATATGGATTAAAGCTATCTGATACATTTTTGGGGATCCCGCCACTTGATAAAGCCATAAATTACCTCCAAGCCTATCCGGAAATCGGTATCTCAAAATAAATAACGCTGTTCTGCCGATTGTCCAATATTGCTCTATTTACATCTTTATATAACCCTAAATTGCCTAATTGTCAAGGGAAAATGTGCCAAATTTGCTCTGTTTTCAAAGTAAAATGATAGTATATGGATTTCTGGATGCGCCTTAAAACTGAAATAAAGGAAAAAAACACGACCCAGGAGTGGATCGCCGGTAAAATCGGGGTGCCCTTTGGGACATTCAGGAAATGGCTGACCAGGAAAACCTATCCCGACATCAAGCAGGGGGTTGAAATCGCGGAATTGCTCAATACTTCGGCGGAATACCTGGTAACCGGAAGTGACCGGGAGATCCTATCCGTGGAGGAACGGAACTTGGTCCGGGATTACCGGAAGCTGGATAAGGCGGATCAGGAAAACATCACCCTGGCTATGGGGGCGTGGTTACGGAAGGGGAAATCATTCCCATAATGCTGACAATGGTTGTTTTGCCTTATACTACTCAAAGAGAGGAAAAATCATGCCCAATAGAGACACTCTGGTGCAAGAGATAGATTCACTTCTCCCGGAATACTTGTAGGAGATTTTTGATTTTGTAGGATATATAAAGCAAAAACAGGTGAAAGCGATACCGGAAACCATGCTTTTAAGCGAAACATCCCTTGCCAAAGACTGGGATACACCGGAAGAGGACGCCGCATGGGCAAATTTGTAAAGGGGCGATGTTTCAGAAGGCCCCGACGGAAAAACTCCGACGGATGATAGACCTCTTTAACGAACTGCCGCCGGAATTCCAGGATTATGTGGTACAGCAGATTGAACAGCTTCTGAAGGTCCAGAAAGCAAGCTCCCGGACTGGAGGTGAAAATGAGGGCCGGGAAAATGTTTAGATAGCAGCTTGACTTTTGTTCTCTTTTGATATATTTTGGTACTAAAGGTTGCAAAAGGTGATATTATGGCTGGTAATGCGGTAAAACTTTCTTCAGATATCCTTGTGGAAGCGGATAAATATGCCCGTGTTTTTTCACGATCCCTGCCAAAACAGATAGAACACTGGGCCAGGATTGGGAAGATAGCGGAAGAAAACCCGGATCTTTCCTATGAATTCATCAAAGATATTCTGCTCGGGTTGGAAGAAGCCAAAACCGGCGCCGTATCGGAATATCATTTTGGATAAGGACTTGCAGCTTCATTCCACGCCGGGTTTTGACCGAACCGTGAAGAAATTACAGAAAAATGAAAAACTGGATCTGGATAGGGCCGTTAAAGAACTGGCGGCTAATCCGCTCCTGGGGGAATTAAAAAAGGGTGACCTTAGTTCTGTCAGGGTTTATAAATTTTCTATGGTACATCAACAAGCGTTGCTGGCATATTTGTATGATGAGATTGGGGGGTCATTAACCTTTATCGGCATCGGGTCACATGAAAATTTTTACCGGGGCTTAAAACCCCGCAACTAATTGACCTTTTCCGTCTTCCTCCGGCTTATGCGCATTGCTTCATATCCTTTAGCAGCCGGGTATAATACAATATTTCCCAAGCCGTTGTTTTGAAGGTTCAGAAGGCAAGCTCCGGAACAAGTTTCCCCACCTGATACTATTTGGCTGAGGATGGGTTAAAATGACCCATTTATTAAAGTTGATACCCTTGACACGACAAACGCATGAAAAAAAGTGATTAAGATTATCTCCTAATCCTATTGATTCGGGATTACCGGAAGCTGGATAAGGCGGATCAGAAAAACATCACCCTGGCTATGGGGGCTTGGCTGCGGTCGAATCATAGGTTCGCGGGGGCAGCCCGGTAGGAATAATGAAGTTGCCGCAGATTTCTGAAAATACAGGACCAGGCGGACCAGAATAGCTCCAATGAAAAGTCCTGATTCGCCGGAAGGTGCATACCCCGCCCTTTGGGTGCAGAGCAACGGGGTGCGTCATTTTTATACTGATACGGTGGTTTGCTGGGTGACATACATCTTTATGCTCGTAAATACCGGTATAGCCAGTCTGCAGGATTGACGGTTTTCCAGGCAGCTCTCTGGCCTTACGCCGGTTGCACCCTCCCCGATTGAGGAACTTGACACATTCTTTTTGATATGATATATATTCTATATGGTACTACAAAAAAGGCATCCGGGCGGAATCCGCAGGCTTCCGCTTATTGCTATGATGGCGTTTTTGCTGCCTACCGCTATTTTTGCGGAAAGTTATGTCTTTACCAACCTTGACCATTACTGCACCGGAGAGCATTGTCCTATTTGTTTACAAATAGAAATTGCCAAAAATCTGCTTGAAGGTTTAGGCCGCATCGGAATCATTGCGCTTATTACCGGTTTTTTTGCCCATGCCGGGAAACATATAAAAAAAGTGCCGTTTTCTTATCTCTTTTCAGCAAGTCCTGTTTTGTTAAAAGTAAAATCCACTACCTGAAATAGCAACTCCTAAAACATCTTCTCAAAAAAAACTCAGGAGGCATGCTATTATGAAGCGAAAATTTATATTCGCAGTGATTGTATTTACGGTTTTGTTTTGTGCCGCAGGGTGTACACAAAATAGAAAAAACAACGCCAGCTATGATAACGGAAAAATCAATGTAACGGCGACGATTTTTCCGCTCTATGATTTTGTCCGCGCTATTGCCGGAGACAAGGTAAATCTTACCATGTTATTACCCCCCGCATCTGAAAGCCATTCATTTGAGCCGGGGCCAAAAGATATTATTACCATTCAAAACAGTGATGTTTTTATCTATGTTGGCGGTGAAAGCGATGTATGGGTTACACGGATTCTGGAATCAATGGATACCAAGGCCATGACCATCATTGCGCTTATAGATACTGTTGATGTTGTGGAAGAAGAAGTTGTAGAGGGTATGGAAGAAGAAGAGGATGAGAAAGAAGCGGAAGCAGAGCTTCCGATAGCCTA
>BNUR01000030.1 GCA_025997495.1 Spirochaetia bacterium
GGAAAAATATAATAAAAAGAATGGAAAAAGCAAAATTATAAAGCACGGGCAATGCACATAACATACGCTATACGTTGCGCCGCAGTAGCGGCTTGGCCTACGAAAAACCGCAGTCGGCCTAACGGCCTTTGTGCGTTTTTTCTCCGGCACATTTTTGCGGTTGCTGGAAACCTACGGTTTCCTTTATCGCAACCGCAAAAATGTCGCAAACCTTTCACGTTATGCGAAAGAAATACGGCATCACTTTCCATTAATATAAAAGAATGGAAATATTTTATGCATTTATCCTACTATTATATTTTTTTGCATATAAATCCAATACCTCATTTATCATTGTTTGGTATTTCACCTTATTTTTTTCTGCATATTTTTTAAAAAAATCAACACTGGTACTATTCAAAGTGATAGTGATTTTTACCTTTGGTTCTCTTTTTATGAGTTGTTCGGGCGGTGGTAAAAAGTCCGCTATTATCTCACCTTCCATAATATCTTTTGATATGGTTTTAGGTGCATTAACGTACATTGTTTTTTTGTTCATATTTTTCATATCCTTCCCTCCAGTATCCCGCACCCAATATGCGGATGTTTTCATTTCTCATAGTAAATCTTACCGTTACTATGTCCTTTCCATCATTTCCTATACAAAAAAATCTGTAACTATTCAGCCAGAAAACCAGCCGTTTATATCTATAAAACACCCACTTTAGTGCCATTTACAAATGAATTTAGATGAAGAAATTTTAGTAAAACTTAAAAACCCACCGCCTATGGCGGTGGTTATGTACTGATGGCTATGCCGTAAGAAAAGCATGAAAGATGGAGGAGGTGGATATTAAGCAATGAATTCACGTAAGCAGACAAAGTGGAAATTTTTCCAAGCATGAAATTGGGAATAAATGGAAAACGATAAAACAATGAAGGTTTTAAGGCCCCTTGTAGGGGCCACCATTCAAGCCACCACCTTTGGTGGTGGTTGTTGACTTTCCCGATGATCTTCCGCGATCAGCGCCTGTGTTAATAATGACAACATTATTAACATCAATATAATTCTTTTCATTTGTTCACCCCTTTGGGGTGATGCCATAATATCTTTTCCCAATAGCCCACATCAAGCCATTTATTCATCTTGAATCCTATCTCGTTAAACTGTGCGATCTTTTTAAAGCCAAATTTTTCATGGAGGGCAATGCTTTGATCATTGGGCAGGGTGATCCCCGCCACCACCGCATGGATATCGGTCTGTTTCACCGTCTCCAGAAGATGCACGAAAAGTTTGCCGCCGATACCCTTCCCCTCCATGCCGTTTTTGACATATAGGGAATCCTCCACGGCGTAGCGGTAGGAAACACGTTCCTTCCAGGTGTTCACATAGGCGTAGCCCAGGACCGTCCCTTCATCTTCCCAGACGAACCAGGGGAATTTGGCGGTAACATTCCTGATACGGTTTTCCATCTCGGCGGCGCTCACCCGCTCTTCCTCAAAACTGACCACCGTATTGGCGATGTAATAATTGTATATGCCGCTGATTGCCAAAGCATCGGCGGTATTCACCGGCCGTATCATTTTTCTAACCCTTCCACATGCCGGTACCGCAGCAGCATATCCACAAACTCCCGGTTCCCCATGGGCGGCTTCTTAAAATAGTAAAGGTGGCTCCCACAGCCGCAGTCCGATGAACCAAAGTTCGCAATCGGCTTTCCCCCCAGTCCCGCAAGATCCCGTGCCAAATCACATTCCAGGTTCCGGTATGACATGATGGGCAGAGCCTTTATCTTCCCCGCATACGGTGTAAGGTAATCGAAGTGCCAGTGTTTCTGTTTCCGTTCCCTGCGCAGGTGCCGGTTAAGGCGCTGGGACAGATTCTTCCGGGCTGACCCGGCGTAGACATACCAGCCCGCTTTAAATCGTATCGTCCCCAGTGCGCCCACCTCAATGTCCCGGCTAAGCGGCAGTTCCAGAAGCATCAGATAGTTCCCGCTATTGCTTTCCGCCAGCTTCCCGTGGGAAAGATCCACCGGCAGGGCCGGGGCCGCCAGCACCGTCCGGCCTGATGAATCGCAGCGGAGCAGGGCGGCATGGACGGTCACTGCGGACGCAGTACGTCCGGGGCCGGAACCCGCCGCCGAGGCCATGGGCATCTGACCTTTGGTCTCCCCTCCGGCGCCGGCCGCAGCCTTTTTGCGGGCCTTATCCCCAGCAGCAGTCTCCGGCAGTATCGCTGCGCGGCCCAGTCTATCGAGGGCGGCGGCAAATTCCGGGTCCGTGTGAAGGTTGGGTATGAACACCGCAGGATCACTGTGGGTGATGACGAAAAGCACATGGCAGCAGTATCCCTGCTTAGTCAGTTCCGCCAGCTCCTCCAGGTGCTTCAAAGCCCGGCCGCTTGGGGCATCGGGAAACATGGCTACCCCGTATTCGATAAGGGAGCAGGCTTTAACCTCCACCAGGTGCTTTTTCTTTTTAGCATCAATACAGAGGAAGTCAAACCGGGAATCCCCCAGGGTATATTCGGCTTTAATTTCCTTGAGCCCCGGAATTATTTCTTTAAGGATGAGTTCTTCCGCCGCCTTATTTGCCCGTGAGGAAAAGAGTGGGGCCACCGTGTCCCGGTAATAGAGGCCCACCGCCGTCCAGCCGGTCTTTGTTTTTGCCGACCCGCGTTTCGTTCCGGCCACGGCTTCGGCATCCCCCCGCTTCTCCAAAATCAGCCGTGTACCGGGAAACACAAACTCAATGAGCCGCCCAGGGTTGGGGCAATGACAGGCAAGCTCCTCGCTTCCTGCGCCGCTTCCTGCGCCGCGCCCGGCCCGGGCAATAATCAAAAAACGATTGGGACGCCTGACAAAAACCGCCTCGCGATCATTTCGAAAAAAATCCACCTAGACTCCTGCCGAATGTTCCCCGAGCATGGCATCGTACTTTTTATTTTCCGCTTCCAGGCGCAGTAATTGCACCTTTTCTTTTTCCACTTCCAATGCCAACAGTTCTTTCTGATACCGCAGTTTTTCTACTTCGGCGGCATTTTTATTTTTTTTACTAAAATAAATAAAGGGAAGAACCAAAGCCGGCAGTCCCACAAAAAGAGACAGTATCGCTACACTTCCCGTAATAATCCCGGTCAAATCCATCATTGTTTCCGGCCTCCCACAATTACATCAAACTGGGTAGCAATCATGCCGCAGAACATCAGGATAAAACCAAGGAGGGTCCAGTGCCCTAGGGGTTCGGAAAGGATGAGAACCCCGCCGATGGCGGCAAAGACCCCCTCAAGGCAGAGGATGATCGAAGCATGGGCCGGGGGCGCATCCTTCTGGGCCACCACCTGGAGGGTATAGGCTACGCCAACGGAAGCGAGTCCGCCGTAGAGAAGGGGAATGATCCCTCCAATAATGGCCGCCGCAGAAAGGGGCTCCATCCGCACCAGGGCAACGATGCAGGAAAAGATCCCGCAGCAAGCAAACTGTCCGGAGGAAAGCATAAGGGGGTCCATGTCCTTTTTTACCAGGGCGTCGATCACCAGGACATGGAGGGTCCAAAACAGGGCGCTCACCGCAGTGATAATATCACCGGGATTAATGGAGCCGATGTTCCCGGCGGCGCTGAGGAAGTAGAGCCCCGTCAGGGTGAACACCGCCCCGACCCAGGTGGGCAGCCCGGTTTTCCTCCCCAGGAAGATGCCGAATAGGGGAACCAGCACCACATAGAGCCCGGTGATGAACCCCGAATGTCCTGCGGTGGTGTAGATAATCCCCACCTGCTGCAGGGATGCCCCCGCAAAGAGGCAGGTTCCCGCCGCCAGGGATGAAAGGATAAGCCGTTTTGGGGAAAGTACCGGTTGCCCTTCCGGCGCCGCCGCAGCCTTACGCCGCAGAACAAAAATCAGGGGGAGCAGGGAAAGGCTTCCCAAAAGAAACCGGATACCGTTAAAGGTAAAGGGCCCGACATAGTTCATCCCGGTACGCTGGGCCACAAAGGCAAAACCCCAGATGCAGGAGGTTAGGAGTAACAGAATATCCGCACGCAATGCCCGCTTGTTCATGAGTTTATGGTATCGAAGAGGTCAGCGCCGGGGTATCCGGGAGGGGGCTTAATGCCGCAATATGAACTACCCCATTTCCTCCCCGTTCTCGACTCATATTCGGCACGAGCTTCTTCCGCAGCTTTATTAAAATGTGCTGTCATTTCCTCACTGGACATACCCGCTATTTCCTTACTTACCGCTCGTTTCCAGGCACGGCATTCGGCAAGGATTTTCCTGTCATTTTTGCGTTCTTCTTCACTCGTCATGGTGTTCTCCCTCAACAAAATTGATAAGTTCCGTAGGGGCCGCTAAACCGATCCACCTATAACCCTCATATAAATTGATAAACCCTGTCCCGATCATCGTTTTGGGTTTAACAATGTGCCCCATATTAAAGCTTACTACACAGTCTAGTCCATGCACCGTTGCCGTTGCAATATGTACCGCATCCGTTTTATATTTTTCCGGAATTATCCGTTTTGAAATGTATATACCGGCTAAGCGGTGTATCTGATCTCCTGCCGGAAATGTCTCAACGGTGTAGTCCTTAACAAGCTCCTCCATTTCCGCATACATTTCCTCCGGCGCCTTGCGTAACTCTTCCAGAACAGCTTCGGATGTATAGGCAAGATACCTGCCGGCTTTTATCCGGTCAAAAAGCACCCTGGTATCCTGCTGTTTTTTTCCTCCCTTCCCGTAATTGTAAAAGTTGAAAACCGATGTTTCAAGAAACAAGGTAGGTATATAGCTCATACTATAAACTCCCCGCCGAAAACACATCGTAGGGGTCGTCCCCCTGCCGCCGGTGCTGGATGGCTTCCAGAATGTGAACCGCTTTGAGGGTCTCCTGCCCTTCCAGGTCTGCGATGGTTCGGGCCACCCGCAGCACACCGTGGTAGGCCCGGCCGGAGAGGCCCATTTTTTCTGCGGCCGTACGAAAGGCCGTCTCCGCATTACCGGTGAGGGGGCAGAATTTGTCTATCATCCCCGTGGACATCCGGGCGTTTCGCCGTATCCCTGTTTTCTTGAACCGTTCCTGCTGTATGTTCACCGCCCTTAAGACTCGCCGGGCAATAAGGGCGCTGCTTTCCCCGTCCGGTTTGGCCATCTGCTCTATTTCCGGAGAGGAGGCCGCCACCCGGAGTTCCACCCGGTCCAGCAGGGCGGCGCCGAACTTGCGCCAGTAGCGGCGTATTTCCTCGGGGCTGCAGAAACAGCCATGGCCGCCCTGGTTGGAACGCATCCCCAGACGGCCGCAGGGGCAGGGATTTGCTGCCAGGATAAGTTGGAAATCCGCGGGGAGCCGTACCGGCCCATCGGCCCGGGAGATTGTTATTACCCGGTCTTCCAGGGGTTCACGCAGGGACTGGAGGACATTGGCGCGGAATTCCGGGGCTTCATCCAGGAAAAGCGCCCCGAAATGGGCCAGGCTTATCTCGCCGGGCCGGACGGTTTTGCCGCCCCCCAGGATGCCCTCGGCGGATGCGGAATGATGGGGGGAACGAAAGGGGGGATGGCTGATAAGACGGCCTTCGGCCCCTGCGTCGAAACTTGTTTCGCGGGAACTTGTTCCCAGGGCTTGTCCCGCCAGGCTGTGGAGCCGGGTTACCTCAACGGCCTCATCCGGCAAAAGGGGCGCCATGATTGAGGGCAGCCGTCGGGCCAACATGGTCTTTCCCGTTCCCGGCGGGCCGAATACCAGGATGTTGTGCCCCCCGGCGGCGGCGATTTCCAGCGCCCGCTTGTACCGTTCCTGGCCCCGGACTTCGGCAAAGTCCCCCCTAAGGCTTCCATCGGAAGACACATGGCCTGAGCCACCGGACAAACCGGCCCCGCCGCTTACAATGATGCCGGTTCCCGCAGCTCCCACCGTGTTAGGGGAGTGCGTGATCGACCGGGGCAGAAAACCGGTTTCCCGCCGCAATGCCAGAATATGGGCCGCCTCTGCCAGGGTAGCGGCCGCGGCGAAATGACCGGAAGCCAAAATAGCCGCTTCACCGGCATTTTCCGCCGGAACAATGAATTCCCGGATGCCCGCCTTAAGACCTGCCGCCGTTGCCGCCAGTACACCCCGGACCGGGCGGATGCGGCCGGATAGTTCCAGTTCCCCCATAACCAGTAGTTCTGCATCTAAAGCCGCTTCGGTACCGGCTTTACCCGCATCGGCCTTTTCCTGGCCGGGGCCGGTTTGGGGGATGAGTCCCGCCGCCGTCATCACCGCCAGGGCTATGGGGAGATCCAGGGAGGCCCCGTCCTTCCGCAGGCCTGCGGGGGCCAGGTTGATAAGAACCCTGTCCAGGGGAAAGATGAAACCCGAATTGCGAAACGCCGCACGAACCCGTTCACGGGCCTCCCGAACCGCCCCCTCGGCAAGCCCGGTAATATCGATACCCGGAATGCCCCGCCGTATATCCGCCTCAACCCTGATAATAATGCCGTCAGATCCAAAAAGTGCGTAGGTGTTTATAGACATTTTCCGCCTCCGGCTCTATGAGGGGCTTAACCGGTAAAATACTTTAGTGGTATCGTACAGAATCATGAAGCGATTACTGTTGGAATTTTTCACCGGGGAACTGGCCCGGGAAGTGGGTTTAATAGAAGAAGGAGGAGCCGCAGATCCTGGAGAATCAGTAGATTCTCTCATTACCGGGCTTGAATACGATTCCCGGAAGGTCAAGCCGGGAAACATTTATTTTGCCCTGCCGGGTTTGCATACCGACGGACACCGCTTTATCCCGCAGGCAATCGCAAACGGCGCGGCGGTGATCGTCCATCAGGATGAGGTTCCCGAACATTCGCCGGGGATACGCTACCTTAGGGTGCGGGACTCCCGGTTTGCCATGTCCCCATTGTCGGCGGCCTTCTACGATTACCCCGCACGAAAGCTGACCCTGATCGGGGTAACCGGCACGGAGGGAAAAAGCACCACCGTTTACCTGATCTACCAGCTTTTGGAATTGGCCGGAAAAAAGGCGGGGTTTATTTCCACCGTGCAGTACAGCGATGGTACAGGCGAGACCTGGAACCCGGAACACCAAACCACCCCCGAGGCGGTCACCATACACCGCCTGCTCTCTGATATGGCTGCGAACGGCGCCGGGTACGGGGTGATTGAGGCCAGTTCCCACGGCCTGAGCCCCAAAACCAACCGCCTGGGTGATGTGGCTTTTGATGCGGCGGTGATGACCAACGTAACCCACGAGCACCTGGAATTTCACGGTACCTGGGAACAGTACCGCTCTGATAAGGCAAACCTTTTCCGCGCCCTGGAAAAGGGTGATCATCTCACAAGCCATTCCCCCGCCCCTTCCTTCGGCGTGGTCAATGCCGATGATCCCAGCGCCGATTTTTTTGCCGCTATCGCCGAAGGCGCTGCCACCGCGCACAAAACCTACACCTACAGCACGCGCAGTAATACTGCGGATCTGTCCCTGCGCCGTATTGAGAGTGATGTTTCGGGCAATTCCTACGAAGTTTTGATCCGGGCAACCGGGGAGGCCATCACTATCCGGGATCGTCTTCCCGGGGCTTTCAACGCGGGCAATGTCCTGGCAAGCCTCCTGACCGTTTCGGGGCTTTTAAGTATCCCGGTAAAAGATTTGGTTCCCCTGGTGATGCGCCTCAAACCGGTACGGGGCCGGATGACGGCTATCCAAAAAGGCCAGCCCTTCGATGTGTTTGTCGATTACGCCCACACCCCCTCATCATTTGAAACCATCTTCCCCCCCCTCCGGAACGGGCTGAATAAAACCGGGGGCCGGCTCATCAGCCTTTTCGGTTCCGCCGGGGAACGGGACACTAAAAAGCGAAGCGAACAGGGCCGTATCGCCAGTCAATGGTCAGATTTGGTTTTTCTCACCGACGAGGATCCCCGTGGGGAAGTCCCTATGGATATCCTGGAAGAAATTGCTAAAGGATGCGTCACACGCAAACGTGGTGAGGATCTTTTCCTCATTCCCGACCGTCCCACTGCCATCCGCAAAGCATTCTCTTTGGCATGTCCCGGCGACATCGTTCTCCTTCTGGGAAAGGGGCACGAGAATTCCATCATCTATGCTAAGGAGACCCGACCGTATGACGAGATTGCCGAGGCTGAGACGGCCCTGGCGGAAATGGGGTGGAAGGGGTAGGAAGAATTTTTAACCGCCAAGGCGAAGAAGGCGAAAAAGTAAGAATAGATGAGCCAGTTCCAAAATAAGAATTTGTCCGCGAATGGACGCGAAGAAACGCGAATAATATAAATATTTGTTGTTTTATTCGCGTCCATTCGCGTAATTCGCGGACAGGGTTTTCTATTTTGGAACCGGCTCAGATTACAACTTTTCTTTTTCCTTTTTCCCCTTTGTGTCCGAGGACCAGTAGGTCCTTTGTGTTTTACCCTCTTCTTCTTTCCCCTTCTTCGCCTTATTCGACTTTGCGGTTGATCTTCTTCTATACTTGTCGTTACAGGATACTAAAACCGGGTCTTCCGGCGTTCGGCAAACCCGGTAATATCCGTAAATTCCAGTTTTGAGCCGTCATCCAGGATCACTTTGCCGGAAAAAGATCCGTACACCTGACGGCGGCGGAGGGAATGAAGGAACATGGCGCTCCGGTCAGACCGCTCCTGATGAGGTTTGAAGTGCATTTCAAGCCGGTCATCGTTACTGGTGAAGTGCCAGGGGTCAAGCCAGTCCGAAGGCGGAATGTGGAAGGTAACCTGATCCAGTTTATGAAGCTTCCCGTCTACGAAAAAAGCGTTTTCCGTCCCCGTTTTGGTATCGGCGGTACTGTACCCCACATTGAAACTCAAAGCCTTACCACGGCTTAGTCCGCAGCCGGCGGCCCATAAACGGATATCCGCACGGGGTCTGACCCCTCGGATCCAATCGAAGATGCCCCAGGCCTTATCCTTGATAAATACCAATTCTGTACTGCTGAACTGCATGACACCCTCGGCGCTATACCAGGGGGATCGCCGGGAATACCGGAACGCGGTTTTTTCCTCCCGCCAGGGTGAACAGGTCACGATGGACTCCGCATCCGGGGGCGGAGACAGTACCACCTCCCCCCGCAGGCTCCGGCGGCGGCCAAACCGGGGGATATCCACCTTGATGATACGGCTGCCGCCGGGCATGGCGGAAAAATCAATGGCAAACTTTTTCCGCCGAATCCGGGCAGAACCGGTATCACTATTCGGGGGCAGATCAAGAATCCCCAGGGGGAAGGGGATGATGAATGGCTGGGTGGAGCGTTTCCTATCCTTCAGGGATACTATGGATATGCTGATATACCCCAAACATCCGCCGTCCAGAACTTCAAAGACCAGCAGATGAGCAGGGGAAAAAATGATATACCGCTCCGATTCGGTGATGCGCTGGTAGGGAGGCCCCAGGAGATCCTTGTCATAGGTAAAAAGGGGGGAGCGGGCCCAGCCGAAATTCACCGGCTTACCAGATTCGTCCAAAATGGGCCGGGGCGTATCTATTTCAAGGGGCGCCATTGGGGTAGTATACAGTGAAGTCCCCCAGGGGGCAATGAGGAGCGCGCAAGTGGACTGTACGGGGATGAAAGCGCTGGTGATGGGCCTGGGCCTCCACGGCGGCGGCCTGGAATCCGCCCGGTATCTGGCCGGACACGGGGCGGAACTTACCATAACGGATCTGCGGGACGAAAAAACCCTGGCCCCATCAATAGAAAAACTCAAGGCGGTGGGCATCTCCGCCCGTTACGTTTTAGGCCGCCACTGTATAGAAGATTTTGAACATGCCGATATCGTGATAAAAAACCCCGGCGTCCGCCCCGACTCCCCCTACCTCCAGGCGGCATCGAACCGAAGGTCCGCACGGATAGAAACGGACATCTCCCTTTTTCTGGCCGCTTCCCCTGCCCGCCTTATCGCGGTTACCGGTTCCAAGGGCAAATCCAGCACTTCATCGGCCCTCCACTGGGCCCTAAACCAGGCCCGGCAACGGGGTTTACTTCCCGGCAAGGCCTATCTGGGCGGAAATATCACCGTTTCGCCCCTCACCTTTCTGGATGCCCTGGGCCCGGAGGACGATGTGGTGTTGGAACTGTCCAGTTGGCAGTTGGGAGACCTGTATAGTGCCAGGCACCTTTTGAAACCCCGTGTGGCGGTGATTACTACCATCATGCCGGATCACCTTGACCGGTATGGCGCCATGGAAGCTTATGTGGCGGATAAGCGGATCATCTACCAGGGCCAGGACGGCGGGGATCTTACAGTGGCGGCGGATGATAGCTGGGGGCAGAGCTTCCTTGCCGAAACACCGGGACGGCCCATGGTTTATGCCGAAGCGCCTTTGCCGGAAGGGATAGCCGGGGGCTGGGTGGACGGGCCTGCCGGGGCTGGCCTGGCGCAGTTTTCCGGGGAAATTGTCGAACTGGTTCCGGCAAAACTTCTGGTTCCGGGGTATCATCAGAAAAAAAATCTCCTTGCCGCGGCTCTGGCCCTGCTGGATCTGGGCTTATCGGCGGGATTCATCCGGGAGAGCCTGGGGAGCTTCCCCGGCATAGAACACCGGCTGGAATTTTTCTACGAAAACCGGGGAGTCAGGTTTTACAACGATACTGCCGCCACCATTCCTGAAGCGGCCGCTGCTGCGGTAGGGGCATTCGAGCAGCCGGTAGTGCTGGTAACCGGGGGCACAGACAAGAACCTGGACTTTGGGCCGCTGGTGACGGCGGCGGCTAAGGCAAGGGCGATCATCCTTTTAGCGGGAACCGGTAGCGGCAAACTTACCGGCCTTCTTGCCGGGGCGGGGATCCGGTATCAGGGGCCATTTGATGCGGTGGACGCGGCGGTCAGGGCGGCGCTGGAAACGGCAGCGGCGGGGGATGTGGTGGTCCTTTCGCCGGGCTGCGCCAGCTTCGGGATGTTTCTGAATGAGTTTGACCGGGGGCGGCTGTGGAAGGAAGCGGTACGGCGGCTGGCGGCGAACCAGTAGGTTCGAGCGATCAGCAGGTTCGATGGGGCGTCAATGTATCATGGCGAGTTCGTCGGTAATTGCTTGTCCTTGTACTATAAAGACTTGGCAAATCCGAATTTGAGCCCCCTCCGAAAAGTCGTTTTTCAGAAGGGGATATCCGATAAATTACAGGTCTTTTACTCTGTTTTTTGGTGATTGAAAACATTCCCAAAATCAGTAACATTTTTTACTGTGAAGATGGTCCGGACCCACCCAACATACTCAATCATCAATGTCCGGGGGCTTATTCTCCTCTACGTCCTGCTCTCTATCCTGACGATCCTTTTTTCCCACTCCTTTTTCGGGGAAACCCTCCAGGACGGCCGTCTCCCCAGTGTACTGAATATCATTGTGTTTTTTACGGTTCCCGTGGTTCTCCTGGTGTTTATGGCCTTTTCGCTGATACGTCTCCTGCGGGACGCGATACTCCACCGCACGGGAAGTAAATTCCAAACCCGGCTCATGAGCTACTTTATTATTACCGTAGCGCTGGCGGCAGTACCGGTTACCATTATTACCATCCAATCGGTATACGAACTGGTGCGCTTCTGGCGATCCATCAACATCAACAGCGCCCTCCAGTATGCCCAGAATATGGCCATGGAAAACTACTCCATGCACCTGGAACGGTTCGAGATACTCGTCCTTGAAGCGGAATTCGACACCCTTATGGCCGCCCCAAACGATCCACTGGCTGAATACCTGCAAACCGCCGATCTCCAGTCCGCCGGCCTCCGGGCGGTGCAGGATTTCCGGCTGGACGATGACGGAACCTGGAAAAGTGTGAGTTTTCGGGGGGAAAACGGCCGGGAACTCAGCGCCCCTCCGTCAAACCAACCGGGTTTTGTATCCCGGGAACTCCCCCGGGACAATGATACTGTCCGGTACATCCAGATACCCCGGCGCTCTTTCTACCGGATTTTTAGCTATTCCCTTGGGGAGGGCTTTGATAAGGCAATAGCGGATCTGGAAAACGAACGGGCCCGGTTTGAGGTAATTGATTCCCTGGAACTAAATGTCAAACCCCTGGTTATCTACTATTATGGTGTCTTTCTGTTTCCTATCCTGTTGATGACCATCATCATCACCATCTCCTTTTCCCGGAAGATTACGGCGCCCATTGCAGAACTGGCGGATGCCACCACCCGGGTAGCGGAGGGCGATTTTTCCATCCAAATTCTCTCCCGGCCCGGGGATGAACTGGGGCGGCTGATTACCTCGTTTAATGGAATGGTGCAAAATTTAGAAAAGTCCCAAAATGCCCTGCTCAAGGCGGAAAAAATATCGGTCTGGCAGACCATGGCCCAGCAATTGGCCCACGAGATAAAAAATCCCCTCACCCCCATTAAGCTTTCGGCGGAGCGGGTGCTGCGAAGATGGCGGAACGAGCCGGAGCGGGTGGGGGAAATTCTGGAAAGTTCCATGCTGGCCATCATCCAGGAGGTGGAGGGCCTTTCCACCATGCTCACCGAATTCCGCACCCTGTCCCGGCCTACGGAACTTTCCCGGGAACAAACACCGATACGGGATCAGATTGAGGAATCCATCGGCCTCTACCGCGGCAGCTATCCGGGGATAACCTTTGACACTTCCCATGTTGGGGCTGTTTCGGTAAAGATGGAAAAACGCTACCTTTCCCAAATCCTGACCAACCTGATAATCAACGGCATTGATGCCATGAACGCCGAGGGACGGACGGCTACGGGCCAGACACCCGGCGGGTGTTTGGAAATACGTACCGATCTTGTCAAAAAGCGGGAAAGCCGGTATTGTAGGCTAAGTATCAAGGACACCGGGAAGGGTATTTCGGCGGAAGAGGGGGCTGAAATATTTACCCCCTATTTTACCACCAAAGAATCCGGCACCGGTTTGGGGCTTCCCATTGTGGAGCGCATCGTAAGCGACCACGGCGGGGCCATTTGGTTTAATTCGGCAATAGGGCTGGGGACTACCTTTTTTATCGACCTGCCCATTGATGAAGACGGCAGCCGGTAGGATGTAGACAACCGGTAGGTTGTAAGGATGACCGTGAGCATGACAAAAATTTTAATTATCGATGATGAACCGGGTATCCGCAAAACATTGGCTTCCATATTGGAGGACGAACACTACCAGGTATTTACCGCCGAAGACGCAATCAGGGGCCTGGAAATCCTGGGTGAAGAGCCGGTCAACCTGGTTTTCCTGGATGTGTTGCTGCCCAGGATGGGCGGTCTTGAAGCTCTGGAGCGTATCCGGAGTACCTGGCCCATACTTGGGGTGGTGATGATCTCCGGCCACGCCAATGTGGATATGGCGGTACGGGCGGTAAAGCTTGGGGCCTTCGATTTTCTGGAAAAGCCCCTTTCCCTGGATCGGGTGCTCACGGTGTGCACCAACGCCCTGACCATGCAGAAGCTCAGGGAAGAAAACCATGACTTAAAAAAAAGCATTGCAACCAAGGATGAAATCATCGGTACCGGTGATGCCATTAACCGGGTACGGGCGACCATCAAACAGGCCGCGGCCAGCGATGCCCGGATACTGATCACCGGGGAGAACGGCAGCGGGAAGGAACTGGTAGCCCGGGCCGTCCATCGCCTCTCCTCCCGTGCGGACAAGCCCTTTGTGGAGGTGAACTGCGCCGCCATCCCGGATTCCCTCATTGAAAGTGAACTCTTCGGCCATGAAAAAGGGGCCTTTACCGACGCCGTCTCCACCCGCAAAGGCCGTTTCGAGTTGGCGGACAAGGGTACCCTCTTCCTGGACGAGATTGGGGATATGTCCATGGCCGCCCAGTCAAAGGTTCTCCGGGTCATCCAGGAGCAGAAGCTTGAACGGGTGGGGGGCGAAAAGACCATAGAGACCGACGTGCGGATTCTGGCGGCTACCAACAAAGATTTAGAGAAGGAATGCGCAGCAGGCAGGTTCAGGCAGGACCTTTTTTTCCGGCTGAACGTCATCCCCATCTACATGCCCCCCCTGCGGGAACGGTCTGATGATGTCATCCTCCTGCTCCACCACTTCCTCAAGGGACTGGGGATAGAAAAGCTGGAGATAGAAGACGCGGCCCAGGATCTGCTGCGAACCTATGAATGGCCGGGAAATGTGCGGGAGCTGAAGAACCTGGCGGAACGGATCATGGTGATGGCCGGAGGCGCCGGGGACCCGATTCGGGCCGAGGCGCTCCGGGGACTGCTGCGAAAAACCGGTTCCCTGGAAAGTATGCCAAATTTAGAAAAAAAAGCGGAAATTCCGGGATCAACTACTTTACAAAACCCGTTATCCCCCGATATAGTTAATTTAGGGTATACCGAAGCCAAAGAACTATTTGAAAAGAACTATCTGGAATGGCAGCTTGCGAAACACAATGGTATCATTTCTCATACGGCGGAAGCTATTGGTATTTATCCGAGTAACCTCCATGCGAAGATACGCAAGTATGGGCTAAGGACAGAACGATGAAAGGGCTTACTCAGCGGCAAAAAGAAGTGCTGGACTTCATCACGGATTATATCACTATTCACGCTTATCCCCCCACAATTCGGGAAATAGGAGACTCCTTTGGCATTTCCGTCAAAGGGGCCTACGACCATGTAGAGGCCCTGCGGAAAAAGCAGATCCTCCGGTTGGGGGATAAACGCTCCCGGACCATCGAAATTATCAAGGACGAAACCGGTTCCGCCGTTGCCCACGATCCGGTGGTTTCGGTGCCCCTGCTGGGTACGGTTGCCGCCGGACGGCCTATTCTGTCCGAAGAAAACCGGGAAGGGGTCGTTCCCATCCATCGTTCCCTTCTAAAGAAGAACACCCGGTATTTCGCTCTCAAGGTTCGGGGGGATTCCATGATCGGAGCGGGCATTGTGGAAGGGGACATCGCGGTGATTGAAAAACAGGAACATGCGGAAAACCATGAAATTGTGGTGGCCCAGGTGGATGATGAAGCGGTAACCCTAAAGCGGTTCTTTAAGGAAGCCAACCGGATCAGGCTGGAACCGGAGAACCCCAACTATAAGCCCATCTATACCCAGCATGTCCGTATCCTGGGCCGTCTGGCGCATATCATCCGTTCCTACGCCTAACATGACGCCGTTTCACCGAATGGCGGCGCCTAAATCCGGAGGGATGTATGGCTAAAGGAAACTGCCACCTTTTTCTGGGCCCCGAATTTGGGGAGAAACAGGACGCCATCGCCGGGATCCGGCAAAGTATACGCAAACAGGCCGGTACGCCCCCGGAAGAAACCTCCTTTTACGCTGGGGAAACGGCGGTAAGCGAGATGGTTTCGGTATTGCGTAACGGCTCCCTCTTTGCGGATGCCCGGCTCATCTTCATCAAAAACGCGGAACTTCTGAAAAAAAAGGACGAGGTGGAACTGCTGGCCTCCTACATGGCAGCCCCCCAGGACGACACCATCCTGATCTGTATTTCCGACAATACCGGCGTGGACAAGACCCTGGAAAAGGCGGCGGGCAAGGATAAACGGATTTTCTGGGAACTTTTTGAAAGCAAGAAAACCGAATGGGTTGCCAATTTTTTCCGCCGGGAAGGTTTCCGGATCGATGCCGCGGGCATAGAGGCCATCCTGGAACTGGTGGAAAACAACACCGACAGTCTCCGCCGGGAATGTTCCCGGCTCATGCTGTTCCTCGGCAAGGGGGAGGAGGTGGGGGAAGCGGCGGTAGAAAAATGGCTGTCCCACACCCGTGAAGAATCGGCCTTCACCCTCTTTTCCCGCATTGCCGAAGGGGATTTGAACCGCAGCGTAGAAATCCTGCACACATTGCTGGCTGCCAGGGAGACCGGGGTGGCAATCCTGGCGGTTCTGACATGGTGCTTCCGCAAGCTTCGGGACTACCTGGCCCTCACCGCTGCGGGAGCCCCCAACGACTTTGATCTCAAGAAAATCGGCATAAACACCTTCAACCGCAAGGATTACGCTTCCGCCGCCCGCCGCTACAACGCCGACAGGTGCCTGGCACTTACGGCGGGGTTTGATATGCGCATACGGTTAAGTGGGTCGGGATTTGAAGAAATTTTGATGGATCAGTACTTGTGTGCGGTAGTTGGCCCTCCCACCCCGGCATCAGGCGGCAGCCGTATATGATACATCGGCGCAGTTAAACTAATTCCCGCATCCTTAAACCCGTCCTGCAGATTCTGATACAGATCCGAATAGATCCGCGGCACCTTTTCTACCGCCTTGGTATACACATTTATCTGGTAGCGGGCATAGTAATCATCCAGGGCGGTTTGCAATACATAGGGAGCGGGGTTTACTTCGGTAAACGCGGTCTTTCTCGCGGCGGCCAGAAGGATCTCGTGCACCTGGGGCCAGGGAACCGCATAGCCCATGGTAACATCCGCATGAAGGGTCAGGCCCTCCTCTTTTTCGTTGGCGGAGGTGTTGTAGTTCACGATGCTGGAATTAAGAACCATCGTATTGGGGAAGGTAACAAATTCATTCTTGTGGGTACGAATCCTGATAACCGTCATGGTTTTTTCCACCACAAACCCGGTAACATCCTGAAATTTAATTCTATCCCCCACTTTGAAGGGCCGCATATAGGTAATCACGATTCCGGCAATAAGGTTGCCGATGGCGGAGGAGGATCCCAAAGAAAAGATAACGCCGATAAATACGGAAACCCCCTGGAACACGGCGGACCCCGAGCCGGGGAGGTGGGGGTATATCACTACCACGGTAAAGGCATAGACCAGCACCCGCAGGATGTTGAAGGTCGGCTGGGCCCAATCGGGGTAGAAACCCGGAAGGACCAGCTTTTCCTTTTCAATCTGGGTGGTGAAGAATTTCAAAAACCGTATCACATATTTGGTTACCCAGAGGGTGATCACGATGGTAATTAAATTCGGAACAAAACTTACGGCATCAATGGCCATCGTTTTTAGGGGATTCAGGATAAAGCCGAGGAGTGTGTGCGCCAGATTTTTGGTCGCCGGGAAGAGGCTGAAAATAATGGGCAGGGTGAGAAAAAGCTGGAATACGGTGACCACGTATTTCAGTATCCTCAGTAAAAATTCAATGGCCCCGAGCATTTGCTTGACAGACAGGAGGTGCAATTTTTTGATGTTCAGGGGTTTGATGTTTTTTTGCCCCCACCCGAGGGCTTGCAGGGTAAGCCATTTGAATAATTTCTGCCAGACAAGCCAAATCAGCACTACCTGGAGCGCGATTATTCCCAGGGCGATACCGATTTTGATAATATAATCCACGACCCCCAATGCTTCTTCGGCGTCCTCCTCCAATTCCCGAAGGGCCGGCGCGGCATCCGCCATGCCCGGCGCCGCTTTGCCATTTACAGCGCCATTACTGACAACAGCGCCGGGCTGGCCGGAAGCAGCCCCCGGTTGGGCCGGGCTGAAGGAAAAGGCTTCCGCCGGCGCAGTAATGGTAATGGTTACGGCCCCACCGGCTGCGGGGGACGGCGCCGGGGCTTGTTTCTGCTCAGGAACCGGTTCCCGGATCGGAGCTTGCTCTTGCCCAGCCGGAGCAGCGTCCTGCGCCATCTCTACCGCCGCCGGCCGGGAGGCAGGTTCCTCACCGCCCGCCGCCGCTTCCTGGGCCGCCGCGTTAACAGGAAGCAGTAATGCTGCCAACAACATAAACACAATAAGTAAACTTTTTTTAATTTTCATAACGGTCTCCTTCCGGTGTTCGTTTTAACAACAACTGGCTATGGCGCCCTCCAGGGCATCAAGCTGGGGCGAAATCGTTGCCATGGGATCAGTTTTTTTCCAGAGTTTGGTAAACTTTTTTGGGATAGGAACCTGTTGGCCCGTGGCCCGGGAAACCAGTTCGGTATGTTTTGCCGGGTGCCCCGTGGCAAGAACCACCACATGGCCGTTAAATCCACCGGCGCCCCGGGTCAATCGCCGGGCCGCGGCAAAGGCTACAGCACTGTGGGGATCCAGCAGGATACCGTATTTTTTCCAGGCCGTTTCCATGGCGGCCAGGGTTGTCCGGTCATCAATAGTATCGGGGTACACCATGTGCCGCATTACCGCCGGGGCTTCCGCATAAAAGGACGCCAGCCGCTCATAGTTTGAGGGGGCGCTTACATCCAGAGCCGGTGAATTGGTCCGGATAAGTTTCCCCGGCTTAAATGCCTCACCCTTGATATAGTCCCCAAAGGCGTTATTGGCGTTCATGGCGGCGATAAACCCGTTCACGGGCATCCCCATTTTCCAGGCATAGAGCCCGGCAATCAAATTGCCAAAATTCCCCGTGGGCACACTAAACACCAGCTCCCCGGTGAGGATTTTTTTCAGCTTGATAAAGGCATAAAAATAGTAAAACACCTGAGGCAGAAGCCGGCCCGGGTTAATCGCGTTTCCGCTGGTAATCCCGTAGCGCGCCGCAAAGGGCCGGTCGTTTAGGGCCTCAAGGATAAGGCGCTGGCAGTCATCAAAGGTACCCTTAATCTGGATGGAGATGACATTGCCCCCATTGGTAACATAGGACGCGGGATCCAGGCCCCGGACCGGCCCGGAGGGATAGATGATAACCGAAGTCATGCCCTTCCGTCCGGAAAACGCATGGGCTATGCTGACCCCCGTATCACCCCTGGCTGCGGAGAGGATCATTGCGCGTCCGGCACTACTGCGCCTATCGTTTTTATCGTTTTGAAGAAGTTCCTCCATCACCGCCGCCAAAAAGGCAATGCCGTAGTCTTTAAAGACGCCGGTAGGGCCGTTACAGAGGGTCAGAACGGAAAGGGTATCATCTAATTGCCGCAACTGCGGTTCAAAATCAAAGGTGCTTTCCGCAACCCGGTCGGCGGAAAAGGGGTTCAGTTCCCCCTGGAGCAGCGCCGGAGCCACGGTGGCAACCAGTTCCGGGTAGGTGGTGCCGGAATCCATATAGAGAATATATTGCCGCATGTCTAATACGCTATCAGGCACGTAGAGCCCGCCGCCCTCCGGCAGGCAGTTAAGGATCGCGTCCTTAAAAGAAACTAAGGTATCAGATCGGGTGGACTTAAATTGCATCAATATCCTCTATATTTGCCCCAGTCTATCCTTGAAAGGGTGAATCGACAAGTATGCGCCATAATGATTACAATAGCGGCTATGAAACTGGTGCAGTTTGGCGGCGGCAATATCGGCCGCTCTTTTATCGGAGCCTTGTTTTCCAGGGCCGCCTGGGAAGTGGTCTTTGTTGATGTTGATCCCCTCCTTGTTTCCCGTCTCAATCAGGCACGGTACTATAATGTGGTAATTAAGCGGGAGGGCAGAGCCGATGAAACCCGGAGCATAGGGCCGGTGCGGGCGGTTGACGGCCGGGATGTTGATCTGGTGAGCGAAGAGATTGCCACTGCGGATATGGCCGCCACCAGTGTGGGTAAAGGAGCGCTTCCCAAGGTGCTGCCGGTTTTGGCCCGGGGTTTGAAAAAGCGTTTTGCACAGGAAAGCGAACGGCCCCTGGATATCATTATTGCGGAAAACGATCGGACCGCTCCGGCACTTTTCAGAAAAATTCTTACCCAAGAGCTGGGGGCGGCGTATCCCTTTACGCTCCTGGTGGGCCTGGTGGAGACCAGTATCGGAAAAATGGTGCCCCTTATGCGGAAAGAAGACCTGGCGGAGGACCCGCTCCGGCTTTTTGCGGAGGAATATGAGACCCTTATCCTGGATAAACGGGCGTTCAAGGGCCCCCTGCCGGAACTGCCGGGTCTGTGCCCGATGGAACCCATCGAGGCATTTGTGGATCGCAAGCTCTTTGTCCATAATTTGGGCCATGCCGCCGCCGCCTACCTGGGGTATCAGCAGGATCCTCGGGAACGGTTCATTGCCGGGGCGTTGAAACTGGCAGGGGTTGAAGCGGGGGTTAGGTCGGCCATGAACGAGTCGGTCAATGCCCTGGCTTTAGAATACCCCGGCGCATACAGCCGGCAGGATCTCCTGGATTATATGGAAGATCTTCTCTTCCGGTTTAAGAATTCCGCCCTGGGGGATACGGTTCACCGGGTGGGCCGCGATCTCCCCCGGAAGTTAAGCCGGGATGATCGCCTGACGGGGGCCATGCTGCTTTGCGCTAAACACAATCTTCCCTTTGGCGCGATTGCCGCGGTGTATAAGGCGGCGCTGAACTTTGCCGCAACCGACGAAGCGGACTTCGGTCCGAAGGGACTCCTCTTCCCTGCGGATGCCCAATTCCGCTCGGGGGATCCCGTTCAGCTTGCAGAAGTTTTACAAAAAGTTTCCGGCCTGGACAGCAGTAATGCTGTTGACAAAAAAGTAATAGATCTGTTGATGGGGGGAAGCGCAGGATGACTATTCACGGAACCGGCTGCTGCTTAATCGATTTTTTATATCCCTCGATTGATTTTTCCGCCGCCGCTTTTCAGCAGGCCCGTTCCCGGCAGGAGGGAGATGGGGGCTTAAGTCCGGGCCGGCTGGTCTTCGCCGAAGATTTTGAACGGTTCATGGAACAGCCCTACGCGACCGCCCTAAAAGCTATAAGCGGCGGTATGCCCCCCGCCTCCCACAACCTGGGTGGGCCTTCCGTAGTATCACTAACCCATGCCGCCCAAGTGCTGGGGGAAACCGCCGAAGTGTGCTTCTTCGGTATTCGTGGTTCCGATGAAACCGGGGATCTGGTGGAAGCGGCCCTTTCCCGGCTTCCCTTCCGCACATACCGGCTTTTCGCAAAACCCGGCGCCACCCCCCGGACGGATGTGCTTTCGGATCCCGCTTACCATAACGGTCACGGGGAGCGAACCTTTATCAATCTTTTAGGGGCGGCCCGCAATTTTTCCCCCGCAGACCTCGGAGATGGTTTTTTTGATGCCGATATAATTGCGCTGGGCGGAACCGGCCTGACACCGCCCCTTCATGACGGTCTTACGGAACTTCTGGGACGAGCCAAAAAAAATAGCGCAGTAACGGTGGTGAATCTGGTGTACGATTACCGCAGTGAAATAAACGCCCCGGGCCAAAAATGGAAACTCGGGATCAGGGACGATGCCTATCCTTCTATTGATGTCCTCATTGCCGACCATGACGAGGCCCTTCATACATCGGGCTGTTCCTCTTCGGCGGATGCGGCGGCGTGGTTTTTGTCCCAAGGAACCGGAGCGGTATTGATTACCGAAGGGGCATCTTCCATCAGAATTGCTGCGGGGAAAGGAATATGCCGCCCCCTGGAATCCCAAACCTTGCCGATCTGTGAACTGGTAAACCGGGACTTAGCGGCTCACCCCGAACGCAGGGGGGATACCACCGGCTGCGGCGATAACTTTGCCGGGGGCATTATCACCGGTATTGCGGAACAGGCAGCCCGGACGGTTAAGGGGAATATAGATCTCCGGGAGGCCTGTATCCTGGGGACTGCCGCCGGGGGCTTCGCCTGCTTTACGGTGGGGGGCACTTTTTACGAAACCTATCCCCGGGAAAAACGGGAACGGCTAGCGCCCTACATTGCCGCGTACCGGGAACAGATTGGGCGTACATAATGGTAAAATGGAGGAATACATGAAACGATCCGAAATAAACCGGAACATACGGGATGCAATAGATTTTCTGCGGGAGATAAAATTCGCCTTATACTGCATTAGGCTTGAAAATTTACAGAAAGCTCGGAAAACTATACT
>BNUR01000031.1 GCA_025997495.1 Spirochaetia bacterium
GGGTAGCTTTTTTTGAAGCCATGCGATTTTGCCTGCGTTTCGCTTACCACGATTCATGGTCTGCTTTCCTCGTCTTTCTCTATACCGATGGCGGACTTGTCGATTCAGGGTAAATTTAGAATTGCTGCCGCAGAGCCTCCCTCGCATAAACGAGTTCTCATACCCGATTATCCGATAATAATAGGGCTATTTTATAGTATAAACTTAGTCACAGGCGCCGAAGGGAATCGAACCCTTGCATAACGGTTTTGCAGACCGCTCCCTTACCGCTTGGGTACGGCGCCGAATGATACTAGAATGTTTTAAATTTAGCAAAAAAACCGCGTCATGTCTAGTACCTTATAACCAAGAATAAGAAGATCAACCACGAAAAAGACAGGAAACACACGAAAAAAGAATAGTACATTAATGTTTCTTTTTCGTGTGTTTCGTATTTTTCGTGGTTAATCATCCTTAATTCCCACAATCCAGGAACAAAATTCCCGTTTTTCCCCAAAAGCCCCCTGGAAAACAGCCGAAAATGGGTATTTTTTCATTTTCCGTTCCTAATTTCTATGAGATTGCATAAAAAACGGCAAATCGTGTATTCTGACATACGGAGGCTGGAATGAAAAAACAGGTTCGGCAGGCAAAGCTTGTCCTGGAGGATGGGGCAGAATTTGCGGGGTGGTCCTTTGGGAGGGCCCGCTCCCAGGCAGGGGAAGTGGTCTTTACCACCGGCATGACCGGCTACCCCCAGTCCCTGACCGACCCCAGTTTCCGGGGGCAGATCCTGGTGGCCACCTATCCCCTGATGGGCAACTACGGCGTACCGGTAAAGCCCAAAACGGCGGAACCCTTTTTCGACGAGCAGGGTATCCCCACCCATTTTGAGTCGGGCCAGGTTCAGGTTTCAGGCTTTGTGGTGGCCGAGGCCTGCGCAACACCCAGCCATTGGGCCTCCGGCGCGTCCCTTGCGTCCTGGCTCGACAAAAACAATGTCCCCGGCATCTACGGCATTGATACCCGGGCCCTTACCGAAAGGCTCCGGGAACACGGGGTGATGCAGGGGAAGATCCTGGTGGAGGGCTGCCGGGATGTTACCATGGATTCAGGGCTTGTCCCCCACCCGGTTGCGGAGGTCTCCCCCCGTGATAGTAAACGGTACCGCTCCCCGGGAACGGCGGATGATGAACGGCTCCCCCGGATCGTTCTGGTGGACTGCGGGGCGAAGGCAAACATCCTCCGCTGTTTCCTTTCCCGGAAGGTGGAGCTTATCCGGGTGCCCTGGGACTCGGACCTTTCCGGCATTGAATACGACGGCCTCTTTCTCTCCAACGGCCCCGGGGATCCCAAGGTGTGCAGTAAAACTATTGCCACCCTGCGGCGGGCCTTTGACAAGGGGAAGCCTATCTTCGGCATCTGCCTGGGAAACCAGATCATGGCCCTGGCCGCCGGCGCGGACACCTACAAGCTTCCCTACGGCCACCGCGGCCAAAACCAGCCTTGCATCGACACAACAACAAAGCGCTGTTACATCACCAGCCAGAACCACGGCTATGCGGTACGGGGGGAAACCATCCCCAAGGGCTGGGAACCATGGTTTGTTAACGCAAACGACAATACTATAGAAGGAATCCGCTCAACCAAACATCCCTTTTCAGCGGTACAGTTCCACCCGGAGGGCTGCCCGGGGCCGCGGGATACGGAGTTTCTGATTGACCGGTTTCTGGATCAGGTGAAACAGGAAATGTAATGAAGAGAAGAAATCTACCACGAACCACACTAACGACACGAACTTACTAATTCTCTCGTTCGTGTTTTTCGTGTGGTTCGTGGTTAAATATCCTTCTTCGTTTTTGTTATTAAATTAAGGGAGTGCATCATGATTAAATCTATACACGATACGGCGAATCGGGTAGGTTCGATAAAAAAAGTACTGGTCCTCGGTTCCGGGGGTTTGAAGATTGGGCAGGCCGGGGAGTTTGATTATTCCGGGTCACAGGCGTTGAAGGCACTGCGGGAAGATGGCATAAAGACTGTGCTGATTAACCCCAACATTGCTACCATACAAACCAGCGAGGGCATGGCGGATGCCACCTACTTCCTACCGGTGACCCCGGAGTATGTCAGGCAGGTGATCGAAAAAGAACGGCCCAACGGGATACTCCTTTCCTTTGGGGGGCAGACCGCCCTGAACTGCGGGGTGGCCCTTGAACGGGAGGGGGCCCTCTACAAGTACGGGGTCAAGGTTCTGGGTACCCCGGTTAAGACCATTGAGGATACCGAAGACCGGGAACTGTTCGTGGAACGGCTCAGAGAAATCGGCGCGTTGACCCCCCGCAGTATTGCGGTCACCGATACGGATAGCGCGGCGGAGGCGGCGGAACAGATAGGCTACCCCGTGATGGTTCGTGTCGCCTACGCATTGGGGGGATCCGGTTCAGGGATCTGCCGCAACGAAGGGGATATACGCCGCCGCTGTGACCGGGCCTTCGCGCACGCCCCGCAGGTGCTGGTGGAGGAATGGCTGGGGGGCTGGAAAGAAATTGAGTACGAGGTGGTGCGGGATAAATTTGATAACTGCATTACTGTTTGTAATATGGAAAACTTCGACCCCCTGGGAATACATACCGGGGAGAGTATCGTTGTGGCCCCCTCACAAACACTAACCGACTCGGAGTACCACAAGCTCAGGCGCATCGCTATTGAGGTGATCCGCCACCTGGGCATTGTGGGCGAATGTAATGTGCAGTACGCCCTGGATCCGGCCTCCGAGGATTACCGGATCATCGAGGTGAACGCCCGGCTTTCCCGGAGTTCCGCCCTGGCGTCAAAGGCCACCGGCTACCCCCTGGCGTTTGTGGCGGCAAAACTTGCCCTGGGCTATTCCCTTACGGACATTGAAAACCGCATCACCCGGGTTACCAAGTCCTGTTTCGAGCCCGCCCTGGATTACTGCGTAGTAAAGGTGCCGCGCTGGGATCTGCTGAAGTTTAAGAATGTTGATGTCCGCATCGGATCGGAAATGAAGTCTGTGGGGGAAGTGATGTCCATAGGCCGCGGTTTCGAGGAGGCCCTGCAAAAAGCCCTGCGGATGACCGGCATCGGGGCGCCGGGCCTGGCCGGGGATGATGCGCTGTGCGGAAACGGCCTCCGAAATATCCGGGATAGCCTGGCCAAGCCCACGGACAGGCGGATCTTCATTGTCTACCGTGCGCTTATGGACGGCTGGAGCGTGGAGAAAATTCACCGGATCACCAGGATAGACAGGTGGTTCCTTTACAAAATTGCCAACGCACTGGAAACGGAGATGGAATTACGGGCATTGAGCAATACAGATGAGAAAGAAGGAAGAGGAAGAGGGGAAACCACAAAGGACACGAAGGACACGAAGGGAAGAGAAACCGCAGAGGACGCAGAGGGGGATTCTGCGCTTGCTTTGGATCGTGAATTGCTTGCCAGGGCTAAGAGCCTTGGGTTTTCTGATGCGCGGATCGGGGTGTTTGTGGGGAAGACGGAGATGCAGATACGCAGTATTCGTGAGGGGTTTAGGCTGCGGCCGCGGATCAAACAGATCGATACATTGGCTGCGGAGTATCCCGCTAAGACAAATTACCTTTACATGACCTATGGAAGCTGCGGTGCGGGAAGCGGCGCTACCGATGATGTGTCTCCGGCAGGACGGGGGGTGATGGTGCTGGGTTCCGGCGCATACCGGATCGGGAGCAGCGTGGAGTTTGACTGGTGCTGCGTCAACGCGGCGGAAACGGCCCGGAAACTGGGCCGCTACTCCATCATGGTGAACTGCAACCCCGAAACGGTTTCCACCGATTACGATATATGCGACCGGCTCTACTTCGAGGAACTTACCCTGGAACGGATCATGGACATCTATGAACGTGAAGGGCCTGAGGGGATGATCCTCTCCATGGGCGGCCAGATCCCCAACAACCTTGCTACCAAGCTCTACGATTTAGGTGTGCTGATCTACGGCACTTCCCCTGCCTCCATCGACATGGCGGAAGACCGGAATAAGTTTTCCGCATTGTTAGATAAACTGGGGATCGAACAACCTGAGTGGAAGGAACTTACGGACCTGCCATCCGCTAAAGCCTTTGCGGCCCTTGTTGGCTACCCGGTGCTGATCCGCCCCAGCTATGTCCTCTCCGGCGCGGCGATGAACGTGGCCTGGGACGACGGAAGTTTGGAAAAATTTCTGGGGCTTGCGGCGGACGTATCGGCGGAACATCCGGTGGTGATATCCAAGTTTGTTGAGAACTCCAAGGAAATTGAAATCGACGCTGTGGCTAAACGGGGAGAAATACTGTTCCACGCCATCACCGAACATGTGGAGAATGCCGGAGTCCATTCCGGGGACGCCACCGTAGTATTACCCGCACAGCGTCTCTACCTTCAAACCGTCCGGAAGATACGCAAGATTAGTACGCAAATCGCCGAAGCGTTGGACATCACCGGCCCCTTCAATATTCAGTTTCTGGCACAGCGCAACCGGGTGCGGGTCATCGAATGTAACCTCCGGGCAAGCCGGAGCTTCCCCTTCTGTTCCAAGGTCAGCAGAGTAAATATGATCGAAATGGCGGTACGGGCCATGCTGGATGAGCCCGTCCAGAAAGCCCTCTCATCGGCGCTTGACCTTGACTGGGTGGGGGTGAAGGCCGCGCAGTTCAGCTTTTCACGGCTCCACGGCGCAGACCCCATCAGCGGGGTGGAGATGGCCTCCACCGGCGAAGTGGGCTGCATCGGTACAGACCTGAACGACGCCTTCATGAAAGCATTGCTGTCTGTGGGCTACCGTATCCCCAAAAAGCGGATCATCCTTTCCACCGGCCCCATCGAGGATAAGCTGGACTTCCTGGACTCCGCCAGGGAACTGATAAAAATGGACTACGAACTCTACGCATCCCGGGGCACCGCAAAGTTCCTGGCGGCAAACGGCGTACCGGCCCAGCCACTGAACTGGCCCCTGGAATCCAGGGAGCCGAATATTGCGCAGTTTATCAAAAACCGGACAGTGGACATGATTATCAACATCCCTAAGAACAACCGGGAAACAGAATTGAAGAACGACTACATCATACGGCGCATGGCGGTGGACTTCGACATACCGTTGTTCACCAACATTAAGGTGGCGCGGCAGTTTATTGATGCGCTTGCAGACTTCCGGGCTAAGGGGCTGGAGATTAAGGCCTGGGAGGAATACGTGTAACAACGGCCTCCTGGCCCCTACCGCTTATAATAGTTAATCAAACACCCGTCCGCCAGTATCTGCCGCTCCGTTTCCGTAAGCGCCCCCAGTGATAAGGGTATCGCAGTAATACTATCACCCATCACATAGGCAGGAATAGTATCGGCCTTTTCCAGCAGCGCCTTCCTGACCCCCGGCACAAATAACCAGTCCCCGTTCTTAAAAGCGGCGCTGTCCCTTACCAGAAACGGCAGGATGCCCCAGTTGATAAGGTTGGAGCGGTACCGTTTGGTGGCGTATTCCAGGGCAACGTTCGCAGAGGCCCCCAGCACCCGCTGGCAGGAAGCGGCCTGTTCACGGGCAGACCCGTCCCCGGGCTTGTTGGCGTAGATGGCGCTGCCTATGCCCGCTTGTTCCGGCGTAATGGTACTACAGCCGGGAATCGTTTTAACCTTGGCATACAGGGCGGCCAATTCGGCGGGGGCCGTCCCCTGCCCTTTCCGCCGGCCATCCTCCAGGGCCTTAACCGCCTTTGCCCTGCCCACGTATTCCGGGTCACGCCTGCTCAGGGTGAACTCCGCAAGGGCCAGGGGGTTTGACCGGTAGGAGGAAGTTTCACCGGACGGAATAAGCTCATCGGTACTCGTAACACTGTCGGTAATATAACTAACAATCCGTACCAGCAGGTTTTCCGCCAGTTCCGGCATGGCGGGCCAGTCCTTGATATTCGGCCCGAACACCAGTTCTGTTTTTCCGTCCGGTTTTCCCGTGCCGTCATAAACACGCTTATCGTAAATGCTGCGATCAAAGAAATATGTGGGGCGCGTATCATACCGGTCTGCATCACCGGCTGCGGTAAGCCTTCCGCCATTTGCGGCGGTGGCGGCTATGGAACGGGCATCCATCAGGGCCACCGAGGCGATCTGCCCCTCGCCGGGTTTTGAGCCTTCCCGGTTGGGGAAATTACGGGTGGTATGGCGGATAGAAAATTCCCCGTTTGCCGGGGTGTCCCCCGCGCCGAAACAGGGGCCGCAGAAAGCGGACCGCACAATAACTCCGGCGTCCATCAGTTTTGTTACGGCGCCGTTTTTCACCAGTTCCGCAAAAACCGGCTGGCTGTCGGGGTACACGCTGAGGGAGAAAACGCCGTCCCCGGTGGACTTGCCCGCAAGAATATCCGCAGCTGCCATGATGTTATTAAAAGTACCCCCGGAACAGCCGGCGATAATTCCCTGATCCACATACAGTTCGCCGCCCCGCAGTTTTTCTCTCAAATTTATGGTGATACCCGGCACACCGATAGCCTTATTTGCCTCCTCCTCGACCTTTGCTAAAATATCTGCGGCGTTTTCCTTCAGTTCCCGGATCGTATAAACATTGCTGGGATGGAAGGGCATGGCGATGGAGGGCTCGATCGTCGAAAGGTCCACCAGGATCGCTCCATCGTAATAGGCCCCCTCTGCGGGGTTTAATGCCCGGTAGTCCCCTCCCCGTGTATGGGCAGCAAGGTATTCCTTTACCGCATCGTCGGTTTTCCAGACGGAACTCCAGCAGGTAGTTTCGGTGGTCATCACGTCAATGCCGTTCCGGAAATCCACCGGCAGAGCGGCGATGCCCTCCCCAACAAATTCCATCACTTTATTTTTCACATAGCCGTTTTTAAACACCGCCGCAATAATACTAAGGGCCACATCCTGGGGGCCGACGCCGTTCCGGGGAGTGCCGGTAAGGCATACCGCCGTCACTTCGGGATAGGGGATGTCGTAGGTTCTGCCCACTAATTGCTTGGCAAGTTCCCCGCCGCCCTCCCCTACCGCCAGGGTTCCTAACGCGCCGTACCGGGTGTGGCTGTCCGACCCGAGGATCATCTTCCCGCAGCCCGCCATCATTTCCCGGTTGTAGGAATGGATAACCGCAAGGTGTGGGGGCACATACATGCCGCCGTATTTTTTCGCCGCAGACAGGGCGAACACATGATCATCCTGGTTGATGGTTCCCCCTACCGCACAAAGGGTGTTATGGCAGTTGGTCAACACGTATGGTAGGGGAAACTGTTCCATGCCGCTCGCCCTGGCCGTCTGGATGATCCCCACATAGGTAATATCATGGGAGGCCAGGGAATCAAATTTTATGTTAAGGTTTTTCTCATCACCGCTATTGTGAGCGGATAGTATCGAATACGTAATGGTTCCCTTCCGGCCCGCTTCACGGGAAAAACTTTTACCAAGCCGCTTTAGTTCAGCAACACCCGCTTCATCATCCGCAATCAGTTTACCGCCAACATAATATGCGCCACTCTTCAGTAATTCTATCATTTATCGTAAGCTCCTTATCTCCCTAATACAGAATAAGCGCATAAGAGAAGAATTTATCACAAAGGACACATCGAACCTTTGGTTCGCGGAATGGCACAAAGGAACACAAAGGGAAGAGAAGAGAAAAAGAGCACAAGCCCCCCTTCTTTCCCCTTTCTTCTCTTCCTTCTCTTTTCTTCACCTTCGTGTCCTTCGTGGTTTATTAACTCTTCCTCTTCTTCCTCTTCTTCGTGTCCTTTGTGCTTAATCTTCTTCTTCCTCTTCCATTTCTTCTCTTCCTTCGTGTCCTTTGTGCTTAATCTTCATCTTTCTTCCTAATGCTTCTGCAATAATTCTATCGGCGAAATAGCCCCCGCCCGGCGTGCGGGTATCCAGGAGGCCAGCATGGACGCCAGGATAGTGCCGATACCGATAATAAGAACCGCCGTCCAGTCAATAACCAGGGGGATGTTCTCCAGATAATACCCCGGGTCCAGTATCTTCACCTCCCCGCCGTGGAAGAGGCCGGAAAAAAAGCCCAACACCTGTTCCAGCCCGTGAATGAGGGGATTAATCGCAAAGCCAATTACGAGGCCCAGGGCAATGCCGGCAATCCCCCCGGTAAGGCCCGTAAAAAAGGCCCCCCAGATAAATATTTTGCTGATACCACGGGGACCGGCGCCGAAGGCTTTCAGAACCGCAATGTCCCGCTGCCGCTCAATGGCCAGCATGGAGGTGGCGGAAGATACATTTACCGCCGCTACAATTACTATCAGGGCCATGATAAATAGAAGGAGTTGGCGGGTCGATTCGTAGGAACTGTATTGGGAACGCTGGAGTTCCTTCCAGGTATAGATACCGTAACCGGGGCCCAGCCTTTCATAGATATCGTAGGACGCATCATCGGCGCCGGTATAGGGGTCATCGATCTTTACCATAAGATAGGATGATGACAATTCCGGCGCAAGGATCCGTTTCCCTGCCTCGTAGTCCACAATGCACCAGAGGGCATCCAATTCCCGGTACCCGGAAGAGACAATGCCCGTAATGGTAAAGGGAAAAAGCCGGGGAATGCTCATGCCGTCGGCGGCAATGCGGAGGGTCATTATCCGCAGGGTTTCCCCCACCGCCACCCCCAGGTTTTCCGCCAGGGCCTCCCCCAGAATGACATCCCGGGATCCCGTAAGTTTTGCGCTCCCCGCAATGGTCTCCAAAAAACGGCCGCTCCCCGGGTCTTCCCAAAAAGAAGGTTCCGTAGCCCTGATGGTGGCCCCGGTCTTGCCCTTCTTCCCCACCAGTACCCCCAGGCCCTGCCGTTCAAGCCATGCCCCCCGGAGTCCCGGCATACCCTCCAGCGCAGTCTTCGTGTTCTCTACTTCCATAGGGTCCATAAAATCGTAAACCTGTATGTGCCCGGTCCCCAGTTCCAGATACCGGTCGGTGATACCCCGGATCATGCCGTCCGCCACCATGAGGGTAACGATGATGGGGATGAGGCTCAGGGCAATACCGCCCGCAGCGCCCCTGAGATACCGGCCCCCTTCTTTGGCCCTGCCCAGGAGATACCGGAAACTAATAAAACTAAGGGGGCCCGCTTTCACAAGGAACCTCCCGGTTCCCGACCTCCGGTCTGAGAACCCCCCGGTTCCCAACCTCCAGGTTCCCAAGCTCCGGCCTGAGAACCCTCAGGTTCCAAACCTCCAGTCTGAGCTCCCCCTGTCGCAAGCTTCACAGGTTCCAGGCCTTCTACAGTCCGCAGTATTCCTCCCGCCAGGGTATAGCGGGCTTCCGCCCGTTCCGCAACACCCTTATCATGGGTAACCACCATGAGGGTTTTGCCCCACTTTTCGGCGCCGGCGTAGAGGAGTTCCGCCACCAGGGCGCTGTTCTGCGAATCCAGGTTGCCCGTGGGTTCGTCCGCCAGAATCAGGTCGGGATCGTTCACCAGGGAGCGGGCAACGGCAACCCGCTGCCGCTCGCCGCCGGAAAGCTGTGAGGGATAATGGTGGAGCCGGTCTTCCAGATGCACATCCTGCAGGAGGAGCCGGGCGTGTTCCAGGGCATCCTTTTTTTTCACCCCCGCAATGTAGGCGGGGAGCATCACATTTTCCAGGGCGGTAAAATCCTTCAACAGGTAGTGAAACTGAAAAATAAATCCCACCCGCCGGCTGCGGTACACACTGAGGGCGGACTCGGAAAGGCCTGCTATTTCGGCGCCCCCAACCATGACGGATCCGGAATCAGCGCGATCCAGGCCCCCCAAAATATTGAGGAGGGTGCTTTTCCCGCTGCCGCTTTCCCCGGTCACCGAAACCGAACTTCCCCTCTTAATTTCAAATTCAGCGCCCTGCAATATATGGAGGGTCTCCGTGCCCGAGGCGTAGGTCTTTATCAAGTCCCGGACACATACAAGAACATCACTCATAACGCAGTACCTCCGCGGGCCTTGTCCGGGAGACCCTTCCCGAGGCAAACCACGCCGCCAGAAGGGCGGAGAAGAAGCCGAATAAAAATATGAGCAGCACCTCGTGGGGGATGAGCCGAGAGGGGATCTCCTTGATATAAAACACCGTGGGAGAAAAAATAGCAAACCCTTCACCGGCGGTATCGGCGCCCATAAAGGGAGAAGCAATTATATTGAGTATATGGATAAAGAAATTTACAATCCCTTCCAGGATGGAAAAAAACGGAGCGATGTTACAGGCGATAAGGAGGCCCAGGAGCATACCGGCGCCCGCCCCGAGGAGGCCGATGATAAATCCGTCCCAGACAAATATCAGCCGCACCGCAGTATCCGTGGCCCCCACCGCCCGCAGCAGTCCGATTTCCTCCCGGCGTTCAAGTACGGTTCTCCTCTGGGCCTGAAAAATATTAAGCCCCACCACAATAAAAATAAGTCCCACCAGGATAAACATGAACAGTTTTTCTGTGCGGAGCGCGCCGAAGAAGGCCCGGTTGTAATCCCGCCAGGAAAATATTTTAGGTTCAGGCTCCCCCGCTTTTTCCAGGATATGCCGTACCTGCTCTATTCCGGCCCTGTCCTGCCAGCGGTTTTTCAGTTTGATGCCTAAAAAAAGATCCCCCGGATCTTCGCCGCGGTCAATGTTGATAAACGCCCAGCCCAGATCGTATTCGTAAAAACCGGAACGGAAAATACCCGTCACCAGGAACCGGGACGAACTTTCTGTGTTCGGATCTCTCCCGGACCCATTCCCGGCTTTTTCTTCACCGCCGCCTAACATATCTTCCATACTCGCGGATACGGACACCACACTAATCCAATCCCCAATGTCCGCATCAAGACGCCTGGCCAATTCCGCGCCCAGTAGTATGGAAGACTTTTCCTTCAGGTTGAAGGAACCCTTTTCAAAGGTTAGCCTTCCCGCCATACCCGGATCCCGTTCCAGGGCATCAGGCGGAAGGCCGCGAATCACCGCTCCGTGATGCCCCCTTTGCCGTCCCCGGAGGATCCCCTGAATTTCCCGGAAGGGAACCGTTGAGGTGATCCCGCCCTGCTCTTCCAGGGCCTCCCGCAGCGCCTCCCCCCGCTCTCCCCCGGGGAATGATTCTATCCGCAAATGATACGAGGAAATTTCAACGATACTTTCGATGAACCCCAGTTGGAACCCGTTCATCACCGCGAGGATAACCGTCAGCGCCAATACACCGGTGGCTATCCCCAGTATGGCCAGAACCGGCGCCGGAGATTTACTGTTTTTACGTCCCCGGAAATACCGGATCGCCACAAATCCTATCCATCCCCGGACAGGCATTACCCGTTTTTTCATTGAGCTTCCTTTGAACGAACATCGTTCTGGCGAATGCGTTCCTCAGAAACCTTGCGGCCATCCTCCCAAATTGCCCGGAGTACCGCGGCGCCGTTCATATAGAGTTCCTCCACTTCCCGTTCCCCGGACCGGCGTACCGTCCGTTCCAATACACCGTCACGAAAATTGCGTTCAAAAATACGATCCCCTCCGCTGTTATATTCATATTCGATAAGCCGTTCCTCATCCTCGGATTTCCAGAGTACCGATGCAAGCCGATCACCGGACCAGGTGTTTATCACTTCCCCCAACACCTCATCATTTTCATCACGCCGGACTTCACTCAGAATACGGCCCCGGTCATCGGTAGTGTAGAGTATCCGGTCACCGGAATTGATGATCACATCCTCAAAAAATTCGGAGCTGAACACTGAACCGGGTTTGACAAATTCACCCTCCGCCGCAAGGCCGATAATGAGCGTAGGGGATCGGAAAAACGCCGGCTCCCCAGGGACATTAAGGAAGCGCCGCTCCACAGAACGTATGGCATAGGAACGGTTGTAGTGATAGTAATCGGTCCAAACCGGCTCTTCTTTCCCTTCGCCTTCCTGTTTCACCACCGGTTCCTCCCCCTCCCCCTCTTCTTCCGGTTCCGGCGTAAAGGGAGTATACAGCAGGGTTTCCGCCCGGATAAGAAAACCGCGGTTGTAGTAATAGTAGGTGATATAATCGGAACCGTCGGCGGCTATTTGATGGGATTCGGCAATAAGCTTATCGGCATTGTAGCGTTCTATAAACCCCGAACCGTTATCCTCAAAAACCGCCGCAAGCAGCGCGTTCTCCGCATCATCCCTGAAGGACCACTGACGCCGGGAAATGGCGCCTTTTTCATAGAGGCGCCGGAGTTCTATACGGTAGGACGGATCGTAGTATTGCTGCAGCCTTTCGGGCAAATCAGAAAAGGAGGCGCTCCCCACCGAAAGGGCGTATTTGTTTCTGAGGGCAAACCGGGAAAAGGCCGGTTCCAGGGCCATCCCGCCGGCATTGGAAACATACCAGTCCTCTGAATACAGCATGGAAGCAATCAGCCCCAGCACGAAACAGAACCATAATTTTCTCACCCCATTGTTACGCAAAGCCGATAAATTCCTTCGTAAATTCCTTTGGATCAAAGGGTTTAATATCCCCGTACTGTTCCCCGTCGCAGATAAAAATCACCGGGAGGCCGAGTTCCGCCGCCAGGGAGAAGACCACCCCCCCCCGGGCGCTGGAATCAAACTTTGTCAGTATTAGCCCGTCCAGGGCCACCGCCGCCTGAAAGGTCTCCGCCTGGGCCAGGGCATTCCTCCCGGTGGTGGAATCCAGAACCAGCCACCGGATATACCGCGCATCCGGGGCCCGGGACTCCACTACCCGGTCTATCTTCTTCAGTTCTTCTACCAGCGCAGCTTTGGTGTGCATCCGCCCGGCGGTATCGGCGATAACCATATCAGCGCCCCCGGACTGAGCCGCCTCCAGGGCATCGTACACCACCGCCGCGGGATCACCCCCCTGTTTGTGGGCTACCACCCGCACCCCCAAGCGCTCCCCGTGTATCTTGAGCTGATCCACCGCCGCCGCCCGGAAGGTATCCGCCGCCGCAAGGATGGGCTTTTTGTTATCCAGGGTCCGATACCGGGCCGCCAGTTTAGCGGCGGTGGTGGTCTTCCCCACCCCGTTCACCCCCAGAAGCAGTATCACCGTAAGATCAGAGGGGGCAATAACCGGCACAGGGCACAGTTGTTTTTCCAGCAGGGCGGCAAGGGCCTCCCGCACCCGGGCGGGATCGGAGAGCCCCTCTTTTTTACAGATGGCACGGAGGGCGTCCACGGTTTTAAACGCGAAGGCCGCGCCGAAGTCACCCTCCACCAGAAGATCCGAAAGGTCTTCAAATAATTCTTCCGAAACCTTTTTCCCCAGGCCGAAAAAGTTTTTTAACCGCTCAGTAAAACTACTTCCCATTTTTCACCATCTTTGGCACACTCTTACTGGCGGTGTGGTTATACCAGATCATCCGGAATACCGAATACCCCGCGGCCAAACCGAAACCAACCCATGCGCCGATGGAAACACCGTTCAGGACATCGCTGGTAACACCCACATCGGCATCCCCCCAGTATGTATAGGCGTTCCTATAGGTATTTTTTACTCCCTCAAGGATAAATGCCGTCGGCAGCGCGATCCAGAACGCGGTCCAGCCGTCGTAAAATCTCCGCCGGGACGTCCCCAGGGGCTTATTATCTTTCCCCTTAGGAATAGCAGCCGGCAGGTTTATTACGTCTCCGGTCTGGCCCGCCCGGAAAATTACCGATGTTGTATCCCCCGCCGGAGTTTCCCCGTGGATATATTCAAACTGATTCAGGGGCGCGCGCAGGGCCAGGGGCGCCTCCCCAATGTACAGGGCTCCCTGATACACCGATGTTGTCCCATTGGGAAATATGATGTTAAAGTTCGTCTCCGGTATGGGACGGAGTATAACTTGCATTTCCGTCAATTCCCCCTCCGCAAGCTCCACCGACACCGAAGCGCTTCCGTACCCCGCCGCAGAGACCGACACATCCACCGGCCCCGGGGAATGTTCCTGAATCCCCGTATCCCCCTGCCCCGCATAGCTTTCCTTGACCAGAATAACGGCGTCCTCCGGATCCGCCCTTATGGACAGCGCCGAAGGAGACGCGCCGGAAATGGCCGCCGCAAGGCGCCCGGCCATTTCTTCTTCCATCAGGTTCATATCATCGGCGGAAAAAATAAAACTATCTTCGTAGTCAAAGGAACGGGTATACAGGGTATACATGCGGATAGTGAGGACGAGCCTTCCGTGGAATTCCGACACAACACCTGTAACAAAGGCGTCGGCTTTTTTGTTGACACAGTAACGGTACTCGCCGTTCTTCGCGGGGGCGGCGGGAAAAGTTCCCCCGGTATTCTCCTCCGTCAGTTTAAAAACCGGTTCGGCAGAAACCTTTATCACCGCCTCTTCCGCCTTTTGGTATTCTTCTTCCAGTTTTTTTATCGCCTCATCGGCGGTTTTTATTTCGTTTTTATACTGCCATTCCGGATAGCCCTTATAGAGAAGCAAATCCCGGGCCTCCCTCCTGGCGGCCAGTTTTTTCCCCGCGTCCTCCAGGGCAAGAAGAAAGGCCAGGTTCTTGTAGTAGGAATATTCTTCCGACACCCTGATCCGGTGATTCACATCCGTAAGAGATTTTGCAAGGCTGCGAACCATGATGTCCCCCACAACACGCTGGGCGGGGGGCAGGGAAGAAACATCAAAGGCGGTGATAGAGAGAACCCACTGGGGGTTTAGATCTATGACAGACGCATCTTCGGCCTTCCCCTTTCCAAACACGGGAGCGGAAAGGACGAGGATAAGGGCAAGAACAGCAATGCTATACTTGGCTGTTTTTCCAGGCAAAACGCAAATACTCCTCGATAAAGGGATCTATGTCTCCATCCATGACGGCCTGGATATTGCCCATCTCCGTCTTTGTCCGGTAATCCTTCACCATGGTGTAGGGCTGGAACACATAGGACCGGATTTGATTCCCCCAGGAGATGTCCTTCTTTTCCTGGGCAAACTTTTCATTTTCCTTTTCCTTTTCCTGCCGGTAATATTCGTAGAGCCGGGACTTGAGGATGCTCATGCCGATGGCCCGGTTCATGGTCTGGCTCCGTTCACTCTGGCATGCCACCACTATCCCCGTGGGCAGGTGGGTAAAGCGCACCGCGCTGTCGGTCTTATTTACGTGCTGGCCCCCTGCGCCGCCGGAACGGTAGGTATCCACCCGGAGATCCTCGGGGCGTATATCAACCTCTATGGAATCGTCGATCACCGGGAACAGGTACACCGAGGCGAAGGAGGTATGCCGCCGGGCGTTTGCGTCAAAGGGGCTGATCCGCACCAGCCGGTGCACCCCGGATTCGCCCTTCAGGTAGCCGTAGGCATAGTCCCCGTCGATACGGCAGGTGGCGGACTTGATTCCCCCTTCGGCCTCTAGGCGATCCACCTCTTCGGTCCCAAAACCCCGACGTTCCGCCCAGCGGAGGTACATCCGGTAGAGCATTTGGGACCAGTCGCAGGCCTCGGTCCCCCCCGCGCCGGCATGGATGGTAAGGAAACAGCCGTTTTTGTCCACCTCGCCGCCCATCAGCTCATAAATATTCTGTTTTTCGTAACGGGATCCCAATATTTCCAGGGTTTTTTCGATTTCACTCCCCTGGGATTCGTCCTTTTCCTCCCCAGCCAGTTCGCAAAGCACCTGGAGGTCATCAATACCCGCCACCAGGGCCTTCCAGGGCTCGTAACGGCGCTTGAGGGCCTTGATTTCCCCCATAACCTTCTCCGCCGCGGCGCTATCGTTCCAAAAATCCGCCTCCCCCGTCCTGGCCTCCAGATCCGCTATACGTTGGCCGAAGGAAGGGGTTCCGGGCGCAGGATTTTCAAAGACGCCTCCAGGTATCGTAGATTTTTGCCTTTAGCTCCGCGATGGGAGCCCCTAATTCTGATAGTAACATACGTACAGGGTACGGGAAAACAGGGAAATTGTAAAGTAGCTTGATTTTTCAATATCCATGGGATACATATAGAATAATACCGAATAACATGAGCCGGCTCACATTACTAATGTATTCTGCCCCTTGCTGTTTGCGCGCCCAGGATTGGGGGTGTCAAAGGTATATTTTTCTAAAAAGAAGTTCTGCTTAGGGGGCTTCCAATCTTAATCCGTTCCCCGAGGTACTCAACTATGCGGCCTTCTATGAGGATTTGCACATCGGCAATGTTGGGAAATTCCGTGACGGTCCAGATGATCTCCCGCAGTTGGGCCACATAGCCCTCCATTCCATAGGTGTTGAACTGAAATTCCTCACTAAAACTGATATAGGCGGTGGAGCCCCGCACTTGGGCGCTGAGCAATTTAGTCCCCGGAGGGATCAGGGTGATAAGGCCCCGGCGCTGTTCCTCTGCCGTGGGGCCCTGGAGCAGAATTCGCAGGGTATCCGTTAGGGGGGAATTCGATACCTTTACGGCCCGGGTAACCGGGGAACGAAGGATAGCGCCATCCCCATCGACCCGTATGAAGTAGAACATCCTATCCCGGCTTGCCCCGGCAGGGGGGGGATTTACGGGCTGGGCAGCTACCGGGACAGCGGGAGTCCGGGGGTCTTCCGGCGGCAAAGCGGCAAGCGGTTCCTCCGCAGGAAGTTCCGGAGAAACAGGATTCTCCGAAGCGGGATTCTCAACTATGGGGGATCCGGACGGCTGTACGGGGGGAATAGCCGGAGACGTACCGGGATTCACGGTTTCATTTTCGTTATTCTGGGAGAGGCGTTCCAGGAGACCCGTATTTTCGAGGGTAGTCCGGATACGCGGGGCGGACACAAAAAAAAAGGCTGAAAACCACTACGAAAAAAAGGGTCCAGAAAAGAAATCCCATCGGTTTTTTCGGTTCCCGCATATACGGCGGCATCGGCGGCGGCATATTTGGCGGCATTGGAGGGAAGTTATCTTTCACAGGCTTACGGGCTACCATAACGTTATACTAGAAGAAATTGCCCCCGGGGTCAACAATATGATAGAATGGACACAATGAAAAAGTTTCATGATTCCACCCTGCGCATTTTGACTGCCATCAAAGCAGTACCGCCGGGCCGCGTTTCCTCTTACCGGGACATAGCCCACGCGGCGGGACTACCCAACGGCGCACGGCAGGTGGCCCGGATACTCCACTCCCTGGGAGAACAGGAAAACCTTCCCTGGCACCGGATCATCAAAGCCGACGGGCACATCGCCCTTGAGGCAGGAAACGGCCGAGAACTCCAAATAAGCTTGCTCCGTGCCGAGGGGGTGAAGGTGAGCAGGAGCGGCACGGTGGATATGGAACGGTATGCGGGGAACCGGTAGGTCCCTTACGATACCGCTTCAAACCCCGCCCTAATGGCCTCTACATTCATGGGTACAAACTTGTGCTTGTCCGCCCCAAAGAAATTTTTCAGAATAGGCTCTATGGCATTAATGGAAAATGCCCCGGTAAGCTTCGCCATTGCCCCAAAGGCAACCATGTTGGCGATACGGCCGTTCCCAATTTTCTCTGCAATACCGGACGCTTCAACCGTAACCACCTTAAGGCCGCTCCGTTTGGGGGCATCTTTGACCAGGCTTGAATTGATCACCAGCAGCCCGCCTGGTTTGAGGATTCCTTCGCACAGGGAAAGGGATTCAGGGTTCATCACCAGGGCCGAATCGGGGGTGGTAACCAGGGGGCTGGCGATTTCCTCGTCAGAGACGATTACTCCCGCACGGGCTATACCGCCCCGCTTTTCCGCGCCGTAAAAGGGGAAGAAGGTAACGTTTTTCCCTTCCTTCATGGCGCAATACACCCAGATTTGCCCCAGGGAGATGATTCCCTGGCCGCCGAAACCGGCGAATAAGGATTTTTCTGTCATTTGGCGCCTCCTTTGGAGTCAAGGGTGTTTTTAATCTCCCCCAGGGGGTACACGGGGATCATCTCCTTCTCCAGCCATTCCATTGCCTGTACCGGTTCCATGCCCCAGTTGGTGGGACAGGGGGAAAGGACTTCCACCATGGTGAATCCGACGCCGGCCATCTGGGCTTCCAGGGCCTTGCGGATGTACTGTTTGGTTTTCCGGGTATTAGCGGGGGTGTTCACCGCGCTCCGGGCTATGTACCGGGTTCCCTCAAGTTGTGCTAAAAGTTCCGACACTTTTATAGGGTAGCCCATGCCGGCGGCGTCCGGGTCACGGCCCAGGGGGGCGGTGGTTGCCTTCTGGCCTATCAGGGTGGTGGGGGCCATCTGGCCGCCGGTCATGCCGTAGATGGCATTGTTCACAAAGATGGTGGTAAACTTTTCCCCCCGGTTGGCGGCGTGGATCATCTCCGCCGTACCGATGGCAGCCATGTCCCCGTCCCCCTGGTAACAGATAACCAGATGATCCGGCAGCACCCGCTTGATCCCCGTGGCCGCCGCAGGGGTACGCCCGTGGGGGGGCTGTACGGTGTCAAAGTCGAAGTAGAGATCCGCCCAGATAGCGCAGCCCACGGGGTTGGTGATGATAGCCCGGTCGCGCAGCCCCATCTCATCCACCAACTCCGTGATGATCCGGTGAATCACCCCGTGGCCGCAGCCGGCGCAATATTTTGTAGATATGTTGTATAAACTTTTGGGATGTCCGTAGAGCTGTTTCATGACGCCCCTCCTTTAGAGGGGAACACCCCCAGTATCTTCTTCACTTCCGCAAAGACCTCTTCCTCCGTTGGAATAACTCCGCCTGAGTGAGAGAGCAAATGCACCGGCGCACGGGGCTTTGATGGATCCGCCTCATACACCGAGAGCCTCACGTCCTCCACCAACTGGCCTTCGCTCATCTCCACGGTGAGCAGAGGTTTACCTGATTCGGCAATCTTTGCCAGGGCCTGGTAGGGGAAGGGCCAGAGGGAGATAGGCCGGAAAATCCCCAGCTTGATGCCTTCCTTTTCGGCAAGCATCTTTGCCCCTAAGGCAATCCGGGCGGATGTTCCGTAGGCGACCAGGGTCAGATCCGGGGTTCCGGCGTCATAACCCACCGCTTCAAACCGGATCTCCTTTGCCTTTATCGTTTCATAGCGGACAAACCGCTCCTTATTCCGCGCTTCCAGTACCGCAGGGTCAAGGAAGATGGAGGTGATATGTACCGCCGGGCCACCTGCACGCCCCTCCCGCTCCGGCAGATGTCCCGCTGTCCAATCCCGCTTGGGAAGGCCGTTCAGTGCCCGATCCGGGGGCAGAACCACCCCTTCCATCATCTGGCCGATCATGCCGTCCGCCAGGACTATCACCGGCATACGGTATTGGTCTGCCAAGTCGAAGGCCAGATAGGTCAGGTCGGCGCATTCCTGAACGCTTTTGGGGGCCAGGACAATGCTGTAGTAATCGCCGTGACCGCCGCCCCGGGTGGACTGGAAGTAATCGCTCTGGGCGGGGGCTATGGAACCCAGGCCGGGACCGCCCCGGACCACGTTGACCAGCACCAGGGGAATATCCGCGCCGGCGGCATAGGACATGCCCTCCTGCTTCAGGCTGATACCGGGGCTGGATGAACTGGTCATGGCCCGGGCTCCGACGGTGGAAGCGCCGTATACCATGTTAATCGCCGCAACTTCGCTTTCCGCCTGGATAAAAATCCGGTTCCGTTCAAGCATATTCTTTGCCATATAGGCGGTTATTTCATTCTGGGGGGTAATGGGGTAGCCGAAATAACAGGTACACCCCGCGCGGATCGCCGCTTCGCCGATGGCCTCATTGCCCTTCATCAACTGGATGCCTTCGCTGCTCATGCGGAAACCCCCTCTGCTTCATATATCTCGATACACACATCGGGGCAAACTTCAAAACAGTTTCCGCAGGCGATGCATTTTTCCGGGTGAACCGGAAATGAGGGGTAGCTCCCCTGCGCATTGAGCCGGTTATCCTTTTCCAGAACCTGTACCGGACAAGCCCGGATACACAACAAACACCCCTTACACAATTCCCGGTCAATAACGACCTTACCCTTCTTTGCCATAGGGCCTCCTCTCGTGGCGCTTACTAAGAATGATTGTATAGAAAATAGCCGCTTGCCGCTAGGGGGCCTTACGAGTAAACTATAGGATTAAATGATGGCGGTCACCCTCTATATCCTGCGGCACGGTTTACCGCTCCTTCCTGATTCGGTAAAGCGTTATATCGGCCGTACCGATGTCCCCCTTTCCCCCGGCGGCATGGCCCAGGCGGAACAGGCTGCCGGCTATCTTGCGGATAAGGGCATACAGGCGGTCTATACGAGCCCCCTTGCGCGGTGCAGGGATTTTGCGGAAATTATTGCGGACAAGCTGGGGCTGCCGCCGGGGACTGCAATTCCGGAACTGACGGAGATTGATATGGGACGCTGGGAGTACCGGCCCGTCCGGGAGATTAAAAACACCTATCCTGATGAATACGCGGCCAGGGGGCTCAACATGGCCGGCTTCACCCCGGAAGGGGGTGAAGCCTTCCTCCGGTGCCAGGCCCGGGCGGTGAAGACGCTTACCACCATAGCCGCTGCAGGACAGGACTCCCAGAGACCGGAGGTCTGCATCGTCACCCACGCCGGCTTCATACGGGCGTTTCTCTGTTACGTGGAAGGCCGCGACTTAAACGATCTGTTTTACTACAAGGTTCCCTACGGCAGTATTGTTACGGTGACCTATGCGGAGGGGCAGTTCCGCACTTAATGCGGCTTTAGTAACAGTGCGCTTCCGTGAACATCACAAAAGGGCACGGGGAAAAGCGCTTCTTCTTCGCAAAAGGCGCGGAGGGCTTTCCCGGCGCCGGGATATTGGGAACTATCAGCGTCATCCACCAGAATGCAGCCGCCGGGACTCAGGCGGGGATAGAAAAAACGGAGCCCCTCATATACCGGCCCGTAGAGATCCGCGTCCAGGCTTACAAAACAGAATCGTTCACCTTCATAGCCCAAGGCGGTTTCGGGAAAATGGCCTTTGATGATGGTCACGTTTGGATAGGGGGTAAAGCGGGCGGAGACCTGCTCAAAGGAGGTGTCGGAAAAATCACCCGCTTTCCCGTTTGATCCCTCCAAAGACAGATCCGCTTCGGCAAATCCCGTAAAGGTGTCGAACAGGTACAGCGGACGGTTTGGAAAACAGGCCGCCAGTTCCAGGGCGAAATCGCCCTTATAAACCCCGAGTTCCGCCACGGAACCCGCAACAGTTCTGCTGTTTATCTGTTCGCTTAAAAGGTGTAGTTCCGCTCTTCGTATGTCCAGCGCGTCCAGGGGCGGGAGGATAATTTCCAGGGCGTAAGGCCTAAGCTGAGCGGCAATTTCCGCCCGCCGGTCCGCGCCCTTCAGGGCAAGCATCACCGCTTCGGGGTGTAAGCCGGCCAGTTCATGGGCCGCATAAACCCGGAGGCCCATAACGGCGCTGCCCGCACATTTATTGTCCGCAAACCCTATAACGTTATATGCCCTTTTGTCGAGGAGCCGGTACAGGGCCTAACCTCACTGCCTCGCCCCACAGGGGACCATCCCCTACGTTCCAGGTCGCCAGATCGCCGCCTTGGCATATGAAGGGGAAAGGGTTCTAGCCGGAGGGTCACGCACTGGTTTATAA
>BNUR01000032.1 GCA_025997495.1 Spirochaetia bacterium
GGTTATGGAAATTTGTCAAATCCTCTGTGTTGAATGCAGCGTATCATGGCTCTTTTGAAGATTTTAAGCGCACTATTGACGCATGTATTTCTAAAACTGATACCGAGTATCTACCTCGCATCAATTCTTTACTATCTGAAAATATTCAAAACTTTTTAAAGGTTCGCATTTTGGCTGATATATGATATTTCCATCCCTAAAGCAGTATATAACACATTTATGGCGCAGGGGAATAGACTACGGGATTATCGCACCGAAACATCCGGAACTTGGGCAAACTTGACCGCATTTTCGGCGGGGGGGAACTTTTGGTGGAAAAACCGATTGGATTTCCGTGGCTATGATAAGGCTGTTTGTAGATGATGATTCCTTGAGGGAACTTCATCAATGCTAACGAACTTCCAACCATCTTTTTCAAGCTGGGGGCGTTCTTCAGCTAAGTGTTTGAGATACCCTTCTATCCCGCCGTATTTTTCGAGTAAAGCTTCGCGGTTCTGACGAACTTCCGCAATAATATCTGTATCAAGGCATTTCATTCCTGTTCCTCCCCGGAAAGTTCTATTAAGGCTTCGGGGGTAATCAGGAGGGGCGTCCATAGCCCGTGCCGTTCATTATAACCCCGAACCTTTGCATACGCATTAATCCCTAAATGAGTACAATTCCAACTAAGTAAATAGTCAATGCCGAAAACAACACTAGTGGATAAATGAAAACAATCAAGTCTTGCCTTTTCAGGTATATCTAAAATCTTTTGATAGATACCGGCAAGTTCTATTGTTTGTTCTGTCGTGGGCAGCAACGTGATGCCTTTAATTAGATCAAGCCGCTTTTGTGCCGCTTCCGGATCGCCTTGACTGCACTCATCAATAACATGCTGGCTGATGAACAATTCGTATTTGTGCCGCTCCTGCTCCCAAAAATTCTTTGTTACGATCTGCCGCCCTGCCATGACCGGATCACGACTAAGTCTACTGGTTGCCAAGCTTGGAATAGTGGTCTCTACATAGATGCGTTCCCTATCGTTATCCATATCCTTAGTATAAGGGTAAACTATGTAACGGTCAATTACGGAAATAGTGTATCCGGGCGCTTTACCCCCTGCCTTTCCGGTTGTTTTTGAATAATTGGGCTATCCCATAGAGCATTTTGCGGTCATTTTCGTCCAATTGCTTGACGGTCTGAACCAAAGCGTCAATTTCAGGGCTCATAGGTGATTTTCCCGGCGGTTTTTCCTGCCCGGTGACATGGAACCGAAGGTTCCCGGTATTCCAGGGTATAAAAAAATGTTAGGATGAATCCACCTGCATAATATTTGAATAATAAGGATGGGATGGTGATACAGGCAGAATCGAAACCGGAAAATTGGTATTTACACCAGCTATCCCCCCAGGAACTTGGACAGTTCATAGATGAAGCCAGAAATGGGAAGGAAAATAAAAAAGCTTTCATAGGGACGGTTGAAGACGATGCTGCGAATCGGATAAAAGCGGTCTGCGGTAAGGATGTATCAAATATCATGCTTGAAAGCGAAGGCGTGAGACATTCTTATAAACGAGCGGATCATAATCTTCGGGATGACGATCTTTTGCATGTTGTTGATATAGTCAATACCGCAGTAGATATAAAACTATCGGTTACTACCCACCAAAATAATGATTGTATTGAAATCAATAAAAATATCGGGGGAAAAATCACCCTTGTTCTGGAACTCAGAATACATTACGGCGGTTGGATAGCTCAGACCATTAGGTCTGCGGTAACATGTTATAGGCACAAAACATAGAGGCGAGGCGACGCTTCGATGCTGCCCATAAGGCCCCCCGAGCTTACGCCGAATACGTCTTCGCCCACTTTCCTCTATCTTTTTAATATAGGTTAATCCGGCTTTCTTGTCAAGCTGTCTATCTATGCCTTCAACGCCTCGTCAATATCCCCGCCAATTGCCGCTACCCCCTGCCTTTCCGGCTGGTTTTGAACAATTGGGCTATCCCGTACAGCATTTTACGGTCATTTTCGTCCAATTGCTCAATAGTCCGTATCAAAGCGCGAGTATCAGGGCTCAAGGACGCTTTTTCCTGACCAGTTACCAGGTATTCCACCGAAACACCCAGAACCTGGGCAATTTTGACGGCAATGTCCACCGAGGGGATATGCCCACGGATATTCAGATAATTGTCCAGGGTATGCCGACTTACGCCGGATAAAGCGGCAAGTTCCTTGACCAGCATACCCCGGTAGACTAGCTCAGATTTCAGGTTTTCCTTGAATCCCATTGTTTTATAATAAGCTAAACAGCATAATCACCCTCTTGACTTTTTTTATATTGGCGGCATAATCTTTTCAAGGTTATGCCGTTTGGCATGTTTGATGGCTTGATTAATGCTATATCGCATAAGGAGAAATGTCATGAAGAAGTTACTCGCCCTTACCCTGCTTTTATCCGCCGCTTTTGCCCTCTATGCTGGTGGCGGCAAGGAAGCACTTCCCCCGGCGCCCGCCCCATCTATGGCTCTCCCACCTTCTCCCCCGGCACCACCACCGCCACCGCCACCACCGGGCTACTTTGACGACGATGACGGCAGGGAGAAACCGAAGGCCCCGGCATCCGCTCCCGCAACGACAACAAGCAGACCCCAGCAAACAACCCCAGCCGCAACATCGACCCCGGCTCAAACCGCGAATCTCGTCCCACCCCCGGCTTCCCGGACCCCCTACTTTGACGGCGATGGCGGCAAAGGAAAACGGCTTGCTATACTGGTTCCGGAGGGAAGAAACCTCAGCGACGGTGATGTGCATCTGCCTACCCTGGTACAGGGCGTTTTTGTGACGGACATAAGCAAATATTCCGCCATGTCGGTATTGGACAGGCAAAATCTGGAAAAGGTGCTGAAGGAAACCGAAAGCGGTATCTATAAAAATGCGGAAGATTATCTCCAGTTAGGGGAAATCGCCAATGTGGGGTATGCCTTAACCGGGGCGCTCACCAAAACCGCCTCGGGTTTTGCCCTGCAGGTACAGATTGCCGATACTGCCAACGGCGGCGAAACCGTAGCCTCATACAGCGGGTTCTGCACCGCCGGGGAACTGGAAAATTTTACGGGTGTCAAAAAAGTCTCTCTAGAACTGCTTGCTCAAATGGGCGTTCAACTTACCCCCAGGGGCCGGATAGAACTATTGAGCGCCGGATCGGCGCAATCCAGCAGAGCCGAAGCAGCCCTTGCCAAGGGCATTACCAGCAAGACCGAGGTGGAGACCCTGGCCTATTACTATCAGGCCGCCGCCATCGATCCCTCCTTAGCCGAAGCGGTGAGCCGGGTATCGGTGATGTCCGCCAATATCTCAAGCGGCAATATTGGCCAGAATGTACGGAACGATATTGCCTGGCGGGATGCCTGGGTTACGCGCTTAACGGAAACGGAGAACTTTTTCAGGAATTATATCAAAACGCCCCCGCCCTACGATCTGGTGTACTCCACGGATGTGCAGACCGGAGCGGCGAATTACGCCAACAGAACCGTGGAGTTGAGTTTTGGAATAGAACTGCTTCCTGCTTCAATGGAATGGTTTGATACCATGGCAAAGGTGGTGAAAACGGTAAAAACAGGTTTAGCCGCTACTGATAGAGCCGAAACTTGGGGCTTTTACGAAACAAAGAAGGATTGGGATGATGCGAATGGGGAGAAAAGTTTTACTTGGCTATCTTGGCCGGATAAAACGGTATCCCGAGGTGTAAGCCCTTTTACCGATCAGAATAAGAACTTTACCATTGTCGTGGAACTGGTCAATGAAGATGGAGTTACCATAGGCAGGCAGAGTATTACCTTAACCTATGGATGGGCCTTTGATTTTGTTGCATCGGTACAAACATCATGGAATCGTGAAGGGGCTAGTCTCAAATATTTAAAAGACCCCAGGATGGTAGTAATTCCAAAACCGGTTGTCAGTCAGACGGTAACTTTCCCCGCAATCAAGGCGGATTTGATTACCGACAAATTGACCATAAAATTTGTCAGCGTGGATGGCGTTGCCGCCGAAACAGCGGGTAGGGATGGTCATATTATGATTACCGCCAAGTCGCAATATAATTTATCGCCCCATGGCATTGCCGCACGGGAAGCGAATTTTTTTGCACAGTTGGTGTTTAGGGATGGATACATAGATGGACATGTAGATGGCTCTAATTTTTCCGGGCTAAAAGCTATTAATATAGAAACGATTAATGGAGAGCCCGTTACAGACATTGGAAATCGTGCTTTTTATTCTGCCGATGAATTGATCAGTGTTACTCTTGCTGCAAATGTGACGATTTACAGTAATGCTTTTCAAGGTGATTTACTAAAGGTTTATAACAGTAATGGCAAAAAAGCAGGAACATATACTGTTGATGGACGTGATGGGTGGGGCGCCCCTAAGTGGCGTTACACTGGACAATGAAATACGGCAGGTGCGGCGTTACTGTATAAACGCCGGAAGAAAGATTGCGGCAGCTCTGGGAGGTGTTGCAATAAAAGTTTTACAAGGAGATTGAAATGGCTAAAACAAGGTTTTTGATGATTATGGTGATTGTGAGTATCGTAACGATATTTACAAGTTGTGAAAAAAAGACAGAAAAAGATGCAACTCAAGGTACGGCTTCTGCTGCAAAAAAAGATGGGCCTTCTGTCGGATATGACAAAGTAGTGTGGGGTTCTACTCTTGAAGATGTACGATCTGCTTATAATATCGGCGATGAAATCGTGGCAATTACCGCTGAAGATGACCAGAATATTCTAAGTTTAGAACAAAAAAATGTTTCAGATAGTATATCTGAAAGAACGTTTTTATTCAATGGCAATAAACTTTATCGTGTTTGGGTCTATTATAAAGATGGTAGTACAAATACCCATACTACACTAGTAAATGTGCTTACAGAACGCTATGGTAATCCAACGAATTATTTCGTTGAAGAAGACGGAAGAGCATCACCGGCTGTAGCACTTATGGGTGGGGCACAGCGTAAATCTACAACGCATACAATTTTTGAAAGATTCGCACCAGATATAGAGGTCGAATTATTACAAGAAATTACAAACAGATCATTTATGAATGGCCTTTCACAAACAAGTGAAAGTGTAATAGCTGTGTGCTATACATGGAAAAAATTTCGGGATGAATATCAGGCATCAAAATTAGAGCTTTGATGAGGATGTTTGCTTAAATTTAAGGTGGCATGAAATGAAGGGCTGCCGGGCGGGTGATGCGGCGTTACTGAATAAACGCCGAAAGAAGCATAGCAACATCTCTGAGAGGTGTTGCTATGAATGTTTTACGGATTTCCGAACCTATAGCCGGGTCAAATTCGACCCACCAGATACTGCCGCGTTTCACCTATGGGACCAAAAGATGCGTTACACCATTCCTGCGCCTCTTGTTCCCGTTCAGAGTCTGCCGCCATTGCAATATATGCTTCTTCCACTGCGGCTTCAGCGTTGCGGGAACGGACAAGATTTGAAATATAATCGTCAAGGCTACGCAGCGCGATTATTGGTTCGAGTGAATGATACACATCTTCTTCAACGGAAATGGTCATTTGCTTAAGCATATTGTACCCCCTACTGGGTTTCAATATAGGGTAAGAAGCGCTGTTTTGTCACGTGTATAGGAGTAAACTGGATGAGGATGAGGGAAAACGAGATGGGAAGGACGATTACATGACCAGGGATATAACTTCATCACCGTGGGCGCCGCGCAGTTCCTGTTTTGTGGGGTCCACCACTAAATCCATGTCTTCAAGGGGTATCACACCCAACAGAACATCACCACCGCCAACGGACCTTTGGTCCGCGATGACCAAAGCAGGACAGGTTGTTTGGCGGTCTTTCCAGTGTATCTCTACGGGCTCCGTTACCTTGCAAATCTCCTTTGTGTTATTTCCCAGGGAGACCCGCCGGAGGCCCACCACCGTAAGACCCAATTTAGCCTGTACCCAGTCATTGATAACCAAGGTTCCCGCTCCGGTGTCTACCAACGCCCGCACGGCAGTTTCCCGCACTTCCGGGGCTTTGATATACCCACGCCCAACATTAGTTACATCCCCCGCGTTTTTCAAGGTGATGTCTGCGAATATATGTCCCATAAAAGCCTCTGCCGCTAATGTACAACAAATGGGGGCTATAAGCAAGGGCGGCACCTACATCGCCCAAAGAGGCCGGGGCCAAACCCGTGAGGCCGCGGAAACCGCCGCCGCTCACAATTCCTGCGGGGAGAATGGAAGAATATGAATACGATAAGACATAATCTCAATATCCGGCGCGTTGGATTTCCCCATGGTATTCCAATGGACTGCGGGAATACCCTTATCCGAGAGCATCTCCGCCCATCGGAAAGCCAAATTCATGTCTATAAGGATTTTCATGTTGTGCGTCTACAGAGTAGCAAGGTCAACATCGCGGCCTTCGGCCAACCATGCGGCATACTGTATTGCTTGCAGAACATCTTCGCGTTCAAGCCACGGATAATCTACAAGAAGCTCATCAATGGTTTCACCGGAACCAAGTTGGGAAAGTATGACGCCAACGGTTATTCTCATTCCCTGAATGCAAGGTTTACCGCCCATAACAAGCGGATCTGCGGTAATACGGTCAAATGGAACTTGAGTAAGCGTTGGCGCGGCTGTCCTAGTCTGTTGCACCATCATCATGTGATAAGAATAGCATATTACACAAAAAGTAAAGAGGAACTATTAATATGAAAAGACATCTTTTATTGGTTTTCTCCCTTGCCATCATCCTCTCCTGCGCCACCACCGCCCCCATCCCCGACTGGGCGCAATCCCCCGCCGCCATCACCCAGGTATACCCCGCCGAAACCTACATCGCCCAAAGAGGCCGGGGCCAAACCCGTGATGCCGCGGAAGCCGCCGCCGCTGCGGAAATCGCCCGGTATTTTACCAGCCAGATAAACGCGAACAGCAGCTTTAGAACCACCACCAGCACGCAGAACGGCGTTACCGGCGAAAGCCTTGAAACCGAAACCTCCACCTTCGTGACATCGGAAATAAACCTGGCAGGCCTTCGCTACGCCCAGGACGCTTTTTACAACAAGGCGTCAAAGCAATGGGAAACCGTGGCTTACCTGGATCGCGCCGAAGCATGGGCGCTCTACGAACCCCGCTTCAAGCGGCAGGCCGATTCGTTCCGGGCGCTGTATGACGCGGCGGATGCTGAAAGCGACCAGTTCAGAAAAGCCTTGCGCTGGCGGGCCGTCGAACAATACAGCCAAAGGCCGGAATTCGAGTCCGCCAATACCTTTGGGCAGATCCTCTCCCCAGCACGAATGAACGCCGCCTTTGCCGGTGTCCGTGACGAAATTGCGTCCATACCGAAAGAACTTGATACGGCCCGCAGAAACGCTGCGGTGTACATCGACTGCCCGGTAGATTTTGAATCCGCCATTGTCAATGCCTTTTCCCGCACCCTCAGCACCGAAGGTTTCCCGGTTGCCAAGACCCGCTCCGAAGCCGCCGCCGTGTGCGCCGTCACGGTTGATGAGGGAATGCAGAAACGCGAATTAGGTATTTTTTATTTTCCTTCATTACAAGCGGTATTCTCCGGAACAAGTTCCGGTACGCTTTTTACCTACAATGCTTCTACGGAACAGGCTGGTGCGGTAAGGGAGGATGTGGCAAAACGGCGCGCCTATACCGCACTTGCGGAGGCGGTACAAAAAACGTTCTCAACGGAGTTCAATAAGAATTCCGAAAAACAATAAATCTAAGGAGATTTTATGAAAACAGCTTTAACACGCACTCTTGCATTAGGTGTTGTAAGCGCATTGCTCTTTGCGGCATCCTGCAAAACAACAGCGGCGGGCACGGAGGCGGCCAGTTCGATAGCAGCTTCTGTACAGGCGGAACGGACTGCACAGGATCAGCGGATCCTTGACTGGAGCAACCGCGGCATTGGAGAGATTGCGTCTCCCCTCTGGCTTTTACCGGCAGTCCGGGGTAACTGGAACATTTTTAAACAGGAGTGGCCCGTTACCCCGGACAAGGTTCTCAAGATTGGCTTTGCCCAGCACACAAGCCTGAACGCCGCACAAACCGTAGCGGACGTGCAGTATGCGGCCCGGCTGGCGAATCAGCTTAAACAATCGGTACTGAGCCGTGCGGGAATAAGCCTTGGCTCGGACGGAGAATTTGAGGTCGTGCAAGATGCCGCTACCCAGGCGCAGGTGAGTATCGCCGGACAGGAGCGGGTCACCGATTTTTGGCAGCTTAGGGAAGTGGATGACGGTAATGGCAGAAAGACCAAGACCTATGTGTATTATGTAGTGTATGCCTGCGATTCGGCGGTATGGGATCAGGTGGTGGCAAAATATCTCCGCGACATTATCGGCCAGGTGCCGGATACCAAGGCCCAGCAGACCATCGCCGGTATGTTCAACGAAATTAACGCGGAGGTCAAATACGAACGGGAAAAATCCGAAGCCCAATTCAAGGCGGAAGTTGCCGCCCAACAGCAGGCGTTAAAGCAAGGCCCGCAATCAGTTTCCGCGCAACGGGAAGCATACCGGTCAGGGGACCCCGCAAGAATCGCCGCCGCCAGCACCACCGCCGCCGATACGGATCACGTTGCCGCCCTGGCCCTTATCGCAGCCGGGTCATCCATGGACGGCGCGGTACGGCGGCTCCAGGCACAGTAGAGGGCAAACTAAGAACGATGAAAAAGGGTATTGCGGCTGCCGGCGCGTTTGTGTTTTTCTGTTTCATCCCCGTGTGGGAAGCGGGTGCGCAAACCATAAGCTTTGAATATAAGGCGAGCCGCAAATACCCGATTTATCTGCTCTTTGAAGGTGACGTAAACGCGGCGGCGGAGATGACCGCGTGGTTCACCGATGAGCGGCGTTGGCATTACCGCGGAAAATCGGTTACCGGCGCTTTCTTGGGAATTAGGGCTGACTATTCACGTTTCCCTAAAATAATCCTGCAACTTTTCACGATCCGGAATGATGAAGCGGCTTTTGTCCACAATGACCAAGCCCTGTTCGGTAAGCATCTTAACCTGCCGGGATACGGTCTCCCGCTGAGACCCGAGAAGTTCCGCCAAATAGGTGATGGTCAAGTCAAAATCGATTTTCGTACCCCTGCCGCAGCCTACGCCAAAATCCCGGGACAATTTCCAGAGCTTTGAGGCAATCCGTTTGTCCCCCCGGATATTGGTTGAAGTGTTTTTAAGTTGATGTTCGAGACGGCGGATTTTCAATGCCATAGAATCCATCACCGCCTTTGTCAGCCCAAAATCTTTACGGCAAACATTAAAAAAACCGTTTCGTTCCAGACACAGAACGGCGGCATCCTTCAGGATTTCACAATTCAGCGAAGCCGGCTTCCCATCTAAAATAACCTCATTGAGTATTGCACCGGTTCTACAGACGAAAATGCCCCTTTTTTCATCAACGCTGTTAAACTTGTACAAAGCGGCAATACCCTCAAGGATACAGAAAAAATGGCAAATCTCATCCCGCTCAAGGAATATGTGTTCACCCTTTCGATACTGCCTGATTGTCCCATAGGGGATAAGTTCAGCCAGACTCGCAGGGTTTGCCGCAGTCAGGACCGTTATTTTTTTAAAAGCCTCAGATACGGTCATTAGTTTCCAATCCCTTCAAGGTCCGCATCTCCCGGCCTATAACAAACGCCGAAAGGAGTGACGCTCCCAGATCCGCCGCAGGCATGGCGAAAAAGACTCCGTGTATGCCGAAAAACCTCGGAAGAATGATCAGCAGGGGGATGTACAGCAGTATCTGCCGGGACAAACTCAGCACCGTTCCCTGCAGCGGTTTACCAATGGACTGAAAGAAATTTGACGATAGGATCTGAAAACCGACAACCGGCAGGACCATGGTACATCTTCGCAGCGCAAAAACCCCTATCTCCATCAGATCTCCCTCCTCTTTGCTGAAAATGGCGATGAAAAAATGGGGGAAGATCTGGAAAAGAATGAATCCCGCAGAGACAAATACGGTGGCGCAGATGACCGCCCACTTATAGGTCTTCTTCACCCGGTCGTATTTTTTTGCGCCGTAGTTATACCCGATGATAGGCTGGGCGCCCTGGTTAAGCCCCTGGAGGGGCATGATAATCACAATCAAAATACTGTACACAATCCCCATGGCGGCAACCGCAATATCCCCGCCGTAGGTAGACAAGGTGCGGTTCAGAAGAATGTTTACCAGCCCTATGGCCAATTGCATCGCGAAGGGGGCGAAGCCGATTGCCAGAATCTGCAGGCTCGTCTGCAGTTCAAGTTTCATGGCGCGCCAACGGAAACGGAGCAGGGTAAACCGGGAGTTGAAATAACCGATAACCCAGACAAAAGAAATAAACTGCGAAATAATGGTTGCCCATGCAGCGCCGGCCACCCCCCAGCCAAACCCAAAGATAAAAATAGGATCCAGAATGATATTGATCACCGCCCCGATGATCTGGGTGAGCATGGAAGTCTTTGGATGCCCGTCGGATCGGATAAAATGATTGATCCCCGGCCCCATGGCGCCGAAAACACCGCCGTAGAGAATGACCTGTAAATAGGACTTGGCGTAGGGGAAAACCGCTTTGCTGACCCCCAGAATGTTGATCAGGATATCGTCCAGAAAGACAAGGCATACCACAATCACCACGCCGGGAATCAAAAACAGGAGGGCAAAGGCATGGCCCATGATTTTTTCAACCTCATCCCGGCGGCCCTGCCCCAGGCGGATAGAAAAAAGTGAGTTTGCCCCAACGCCGATCAGAATCGAGGATGCCATCAACACCATCATCACCGGCATCACCAGGCTGATGCCGGCTATTCCCAGGGGATTCACCCCCCGGCCCACATAAATACGATCCACGATATTGTATAACGCGTTTACCAGCATCCCGATAATGGCGGGCGCCGAAAAATCAAAAAGCAATTTCCCAATCCTGTCGGTTCCGATTCTGTCCGTTGCGTGTGCGGCGCGAGGTACATTGCGCTCATGTGCGCTTGTGTTTTCCATGACAAAAATATACTTTATTTCCTAAAACATTGACAGATACCGCCGATAAGGAGTATACCTGATGAGAGGTCCAGTAGCTCAGGGGATAGAGCGGCCGCCTCCTAAGCGGCAGGTCGGCTGTTCGATTCAGCCCTGGATCATGATGATTAAACTTTTATGAGAAAAAAAATTTTTTTCGCATAAAAGTATGGACACGTTTAAACAACCTGTGATAAAATCGCAGAAAGGAGAATACAATGGCAAAATCAGAAAAAGCTCTCGACGATCTCAAAAAGCTGTACGGAAAGCAAGCAGCCCTCAACAAGGATATCCTTGCTGCGGAAAAAGCCTATGCCTCGGCATTAAAGGCCGATGTAAAAGTTTCCGTTAAGCCCGCGAAAAAAGCCGGAGCAAAGAAAGCCCCCGGCAGAAAAGCCGGAGCGAAGAAACCCGCGGCCAGAAAAGCCCCGGCAAAACGTAAGCCTGCGGCTGTAAAGCCCCTGTAAACGTAAAAAAAGTCTCCCCGATTCCGGGGAGACTTTTTTTTGAAATTCAAATTTTTTATTCTTTACTACACAAAAGAGTAGTTTTATAGATTCAGCGATACTACTTTACAAAGCCCCGTTTTTTTTATACACTCCCCTTACCTTATGCGGAACGCCCTGAGCATTGAAGCTCCCTGTAAGATAAACCTGCACCTACGGGTAAAGGGCCGGCGTCCCGACGGGTTTCACGAACTGGAGAGTATTTTTCTGGCCCTGGCCTCAGGTGATACCCTCCATTTTGAAGTGTTGCAGGCCGGAGATGCCGATGAGTTCCTCGTGGAGAATATGGAGGAACTGCCCCGGACAAATAACATCGTCCTTAAAGCAGTGAATCTTTTCCGGGCAAAGACCGGGTTTGATACGCCTGTACGGATACGCCTTGAAAAACGTATCCCACCGGGCGCCGGTTTAGGGGGCGGTTCCTCCGATGCCGCTTCCACCCTGCTGGCCCTGAATGAACTTGCGGGGCTCGCTTTGGGAAGCGATGCCCTCATGCGGATGGCGGCGGAACTGGGCAGCGATGTGCCCTTCTTTCTGGGCTCTGCCGGAGCGGCCTATATAACCGGCCGTGGGGAACATATACGGCCCATCGAAGGCCCGCCGGATTGTGCGGTACTAGTGGTAAAGCCCGGGTTTTCCAGCGCTACCGCCGAAGCGTTCAAGCTTTTGGACGCCCACCGGGAAAGACATCCTGCGGCCGCCCCGCTTCCGGGAAGCCCCGGTGAGAAGGCCGGGATTTCGGAGCAGGTTCCGGTTGAAGCCCTGAAAGGCCCCCCTGCCCGGTGGCCCTACAGAAATGACTTCCTGGAGGTCTTTTTGGAAAGCGGCGCTCCGTCAGAGCGTGATACGTACCGGGCTATTCTGGGGGGGCTGGAGGAAGCGGGGGCAGATTTTTGTGGACTTACCGGGTCGGGATCGGCCTGTTTTGGGATATTTACGGGAGGAGGAGGCGGTCCGGCAGGTCCGGCGGAAAAAGCAGCAAAGGCATTATCGGCGCCGGAAGTTTTCACACTTTTGACCTTTCCCCTTGCGCGTTTGGGTAATACGGTATTAAAATAGGTTGTAGTCGTTATGAACCTGGACCAAAAAGGAGAGACGCCATGGAGATTACCGATATTAGGGTTCGCAAGGTGGCCGGAGAGGGAAAACTTAAGGCTTATGTGACGGTTACATTTGATGACTGTTTCGTCGTTCATAATGTAAAAATCATCGAGGGCAAAAGCGGTGTGTTTATCGCAATGCCGAGCCGGAAAACAAGGGTTGGGGAATACAAGGACGTTGCCCATCCCATCCATCCGGAGTTCCGGGCGGAACTACAGCAGAAGATTCTGGATCGCTATGACAGCGGCAATGTCCAGGATGATCCCACTGTAGAAATTTGAGTATTATTGGGACGTAGGCAAGTGGTAAGCCACCGGGTTTTGGCTCCGGCATGCACTGGTTCGAACCCAGTCGTCCCAGAAAATTTATCTCAAGGAGTTATGCGAAACTACATTTCGCTTCGATTTAACGGTGCGGCAGATACCGCACTAAACAGGAGTTATATATGAGTAACGTTGTTTTTGCCGCCAAAAACCGGGCGGATGCGGGATCCGCCGGGTCCCGCCGGTTAAGAAAGGAAGGCCGTATCCCTGCGGTGGTGTACGGACATTCCGGCAAAGCTCTGTCCATAGACATGGACGCCCTGGAATTTATCAACAGTGCAAAGGGGATTTCCGAAAGTACCATTGTCACCATCAATGTGGATGGTCAGACCCATCAGGCATTTGTAAAGGATACCCAGCGGAACATCACCAACGGGCAGATCCTTCACGTTGACTTCTACGAGGTCGAAGCCGGGGTAACCCTCCGGGCCAAAGTTTCGGTACACGTCCACGGGAACCCCGTCGGCGTCCGGGAAGGGGGCATCCTGGAAGCGCCCCTCCACGAAATTGAAGTAGAATGCCTGCCCAAGGATCTCCCCGAGCGGCTTGATGTGGATATTGCGGAACTCAAGGTAAATCAGTCCATCCATGTCCGGGATCTTAAGATCGGCGACGGGGTACGGCTCATTTCCAACCCCGATCAGGTAGTAGCCCTGGTGAAATTCGCCAAAGCGGAAGTTGAAGCAGCGGCAACAACCGAGGCAGCCGCAGCGGAAACCCCGGAAGCCAAGGACGGCAAGGAACCCGCTAAGGACGCCAAGGAACCTGCCGCGAAGGATGCCAAGGCTTAAACGGTGCTTAATGGAAGTACGCGCCTTTGAAACAGCGGCGGCTGCGGGCTTGGGAAACTGGCCGGAAGGTACGGTTTTTCTTGCTGCGGTTTCCGGGGGCGCGGATTCTACCGCCATGCTTGCCGCCCTGGCCGGCCTCAAAGAAACATCCCGGTTTGAACTTCATTGCCTCCACGTAGAACACGGCATCAGGCCCGCTGTTGAAAGCCGGGGGGATGCCCTTGCGGTGGAGGCCCTCTGCACGGACTTTGGTATCCCCTGTTCCGTGGTTTCCATTGCCCCGGGGAAAATTGCACGGACTGCCAAGCGCCGGGGTACCGGTATAGAGGCGGCGGCCCGGCTGTACCGGCATAGCGCCTGGAACACCGAAGCCCGGCGGGTAGGAGCGGCAAAGGTTCTGGTGGCCCACACCCGGGACGATCTCCTGGAAACGGCGCTGATGCGTATACTCCGGGGTTCCGGCCCCGCAGGCCTTGCAGCCATGCCCCGCACCCGCGGCCTTATACAGCGGCCTCTCCTGGATCTGCGCCGCACCGATGTTTTAGCCTACCTTGCGGCCCGGGGCCTCCCCTACCAAACCGATTCCACCAATGCCGATCCCGCATTCCTTCGTAACCGTATTCGCCATAAGCTAATTCCCTGCCTGGACGAATTTTTCCCCGGCTGGTGGAAGTCCCTGCTTGATATGGCGGAAACCCAGCGCATGGCTGCGGATTTCCTTGCCGCCGAAGCCGCCGCAAAAATCCCCTGGACGGAAACGGATGAGGGCTGGTCGGCATCATCAAAAAACTTCTTTTCCCACAGCCCAATACTCAGGGAGGAGGCCCTCTTTGCCCTGCTGGATAAGGGGTCTGGCGTCAAGGAGGCGCTTGGCGTCAAGGAGACGCTTGGCGCCAAAAAACCGCCCCGGCGAAGCGCTCTCCGGCTGTTTGCGGGGGGGACCCTTGAGACGCTGGATCTGGGGCACGCCTTCCTCCGGCGAGATGCCGAACGGGTTAGCCTGGAACGGCGGCAGGAGAGGAACCTCTGGTTAAGGAACCTTGGGTCAAGGAACCTCTGGTTCCAGGAATCCGGGTTTTCACTGTTGATTAAAGGGCCGGGAATATATAAGCTAAAGGGGCTTACCATCAGGGTTTCCCCGGATGTGGACCAAAGTTCCATAGGTTTTTTTGCGGCGCTTCCCCTGGTATTACGGCAACATTATCCCGGGGATTTCATCCTTCGCGGGGGCCTGAAACGGAGGGCTGCGGAGTATAGCCGGGACAGTACCGGCCTTATCACCGCCGAAGACGCGGAGGGGCCGGCGGCATTTATTGGCCGGGGGCGGGATGGTTTTTCGCTTGTGTTGACCAGGGAAAAAGAGAGCCGGAAAAACCGGCTTTTCTTTTCCATTGAATGATAAGGGGATAGTGATGTTTGATGATAAGAATAATATGACGCCGCCGCCGCGCCCGCCGATTCAGACCGGCCGGCCTAACCGCTTTGCCCTGTTTTTTTTCCTCATCGTCCTGGGGGTTTTTTTCGCCTATTTTTTCAAGCCCAATACCCCTGCTATGCAGGAGATTTCCTACTCCACCTTTACCAACTACCTGGCACGGAACGAGGTAAGCTCCGTCAAGATCCTGGATAACAATATAATAGAAGGAAATCTCAAGGGGGTATCCGGGGCCTCCATGCAGTTCAGAACCCTCATCCCCTACCAGGATCCGTCGCTGTTGCCCACCCTGCGCGACAAGGGGATCAATGTTTCCGGCGGGATAAGCAAGGTAGGCCCCATACGGATACTCCTGGAACTGCTCCCCTGGATCATCGGGTTCGGCTTTATCTGGTTCATGATGCGGAATATGCAGGGGCCGGGCAACAAGGCCTTCCAGTTCGGCAGGAGCCGGGCCAAACGCTACCAGGATGAGGGGAAGAAGACCACCTTTGCCGATGTGGCGGGCCAGGTGGACGCCAAATACGAATTGCAGGAAGTGGTTTCCTTTCTTAAAGACCCGCAAAAGTTCACCAAAATGGGGGCCAAGATACCCAAGGGGGTGCTTCTGGTGGGTATGCCTGGCACCGGGAAGACCCTGATGGCAAAGGCCGTAGCCGGGGAAGCCGGGGTGGCCTATTTCCACATGTCGGGATCCGATTTTGTGGAGATGTTCGTGGGTGTTGGGGCCAGCCGGGTACGGGATCTCTTTGACCAGGGCCGGAAAAGCGCCCCCTGTATCATTTTTATCGACGAACTGGACGCCGTGGGACGCACCCGCGGGGCCGGTTACGGCGGGGGCCACGATGAACGGGAACAGACCCTGAACCAGCTCCTGGTTGAGATGGACGGCTTTGACTCCAAGGACGGGGTTATCATCCTGGCAGCCACCAACCGGCCCGATGTCCTTGACCCGGCGCTGCTCCGGCCCGGCCGCTTCGACCGGCAGGTGGTGGTAGCCATGCCGGACATCAAGGAACGAGAGGCTATCCTCAAAATTCACGCCGAAAAGATCCCCCTGGCTGCGGAGGTAGACCTGACCCGCATCGCCCGGGCAACACCGGGGATGAGCGGCGCGGAGATTGCCAACCTGGTCAACGAAGCGGCCCTTTTTGCGGCCCGGCAGGATAAGCCCACGGTGGAAATGCCCGACTTTGAGGAAGCCCGGGACAAGGTAATCATGGGGGTGGCCCGGAAGACCCTGGTGATATCCGACAAGGAACGGCGGATGACGGCCATCCACGAGGCGGGTCATGCCCTGCTCCACTACTTCCTCAAAAACGCCGATCCCCTCCACAAGGTAACCATCATTCCCCACGGCAGGGCTTTGGGCATGGCCATGTCCCTCCCTTTGGAAGACAGCTATAGCCGTACCAGGGGCTGGATCGAAGACCGGATCGCCATTTGCTACGGCGGCTGGGCGGCGGAAAAGCTTTTCTACGACGAAACCACCACCGGTACCAAACAGGATCTACAACAGGCCACAGAAATGGCCCGAAAAATGGTCTGCGAATGGGGTATGGACGAGGAAATGGGCCCGATAACCTTCGGCCAGGAGGATGAGCCCATCTTCATCGGCAAGGAAATAGCCCGGCACAAGGAATATTCCGAAGATACCGCCCGTCTTATCGACGGGGCGGTGAAGAAGATCCTGGAGGGCGCGAAAAGCCTGGCGGAATCCATACTCCTGGCCCGAAAAACGGAACTGGAAAAGCTGGCCGATGCGCTTATCACCCAGGAAACCCTCATTGATGATGAGGTGCGATCCATTCTGGGGCTTCCGCCTAGAGAAAATTCCGGGTCACCCGGACTAAGGTCTATAGATCCCGGCCTTGCAGGCGCCTGATGTTCCATAACGCTCTTTTGCAAGTCGGCATGGCAGCCTTGCTGTTAGCGTTCCCTGTCACCCTGTCTGCCCAGGATCGGGATGAGAATGATCAGAAAACCGGGGATGCCGCAGTGGCGGAACGCTACGCCGGTTGGGCCCGGACGGCTATTGAAAAGGATCAGTGGGATTTGGCGGAGGAAGCCCTGGAACGGGCGGCGGATTACGCCGGTGTTTCATCGGATCTTTCCTACCTTTTGGCCCTGGCCCGGAATCATCAGGAACGGCCCCGGCGGGCGGTTTTGGAAGCCCTCAACAGTGCCCTGGCTGTGGGCCGCTGGAATTGGTATTCCGCCGGGGACGCCCGGCTCCTCCTGGCGGAAACCCTCATCGCTATCCATTCATTTGAAGATGCCCTGGCAAGCCTGGATCAGGCCGGGGAAAGTGACCGGGCAATAAGCCTCCGCGCCCTGGCCTACCGGGGATTGCGGGACAGCCGGGGCTTCATCCAAACCATTACCCAGGCTCTGGATCAATACCCCCGTTCCCCGGAACCGGTACGTATTCTCTTTACCTATGCCGCGGAACGGATCCCCGCCGCGGGGGAGCGGGAACTTATCTCGATCTGTCTGCGGCGGCTGCCCATTTTATTGGAAACAGATCCGGAACTGAGTTTTCTCGCCGCCCCCTTTATCCGGGATACCGAAGAAGCCTACCGGCTCGTGGCCGCGTACCGGGCTGCCGGGGGGATAAATCCGGCGAACCTTCCCGCCGCCCTCAATCTGGGAATTATTGATGAAAACCAGGCCATGGCGGAACTTTTTAGGGAATCTGCGTTCAAGGAGAACGGTGCGTTCAAGGAGAACGGTGCGTTCAAGGAGAACGGTGCGTTCAAGGAGAACAGGATATTGGACAAGGCTCTTGTCGAAACGGTCTGGAGTCTGCTTCGCAGCGGTGAAGGCCGGGAGCGTTTTGCGGACAACCTTTCCCGGTTCACCGGAACTATTACGGAAGATATTGACGGGGACGGCTACAGTGAATCCCGTACCAGCTACCGGGATGGAGTTCTCACCGGCTATTCTTACGACGCGGATCAGGACAGGCGGCCGGAACTGGAGGTGTTTTTCGCCGGCGGCCTTCCGGTACGGGCGGAACAGGATGTCCCTGCCGAGGGCCCCGATACAGGGAACTCCCGGGTGTATTTGGAATGGGAGCAATACCCGGCGGTATTCCGGGCGGAATTGGAGGGGGTGGAATATTTCCCCCGGGCCGCTTCATTTTTTTTTAAGCCCCTGCAATTCCGGGATCTCCTGGGAAGCCGCCTTCAAGGAGAAGGGCGCCTTCAAGGAGAAGGGCATCTTCTCTACCCGGAACGGGAATTTGTCCCTCAAATATCCCGGCGTACCCTGGTTTCCTTTGCCCACACCATAAAACAGCCCGGCAGGGTGATCCCCGGAAGTGTTGAACAGATAGAGATGAACGCCGGGGTACCCCACCGAAGCCGGGAGTATTTGAACGCTGCCCTTGTGGCGGATACGGAGTACCGTTTAGGGCAGCCTATTCTTCAGCGTATCGACATGGATCTGGACGGTAGGCTGGAAACGGTCAGGAGATGGGGCCGCAGCGGCAACTCTCAGGAAAATTCCCTCCTGGAGACCGAAAGTGATTGGGACGGGGACGGGATTTATGAATATGGGGAGCGTTATGAAGGGGAGACGGTTATCCGCTCATGGGATATGGATAAGGACGGCGTCCGTGAGTATACTGAAACCGGTGTGAGGGATAGGTAAGCATGGCTTTTCAAAAAATTAACAGGTGTATCGGTACTTCTCAGCTTGGCGCCATGGCGCTTGTTCTTTCGATCACCGGAGCCGGATTTCTTCCACTCTCCTGCGTCTCTACCGCCCAGCAGGAAAAACGGCTTACCCCGCAGCGATCCACCAAAGACGTACGGCTTGATGATATTGAGCGCCATGTTTCGGCGGAACCGGCCAAGACCATCCATCTTATCGGTATGTATCGCAGTATATACAATCAAGAAATAGCGGAAAGCCAGGCATCCCTGGAAGCAGTAGCTTCCCTGGAAACACAGGCGATACAAAACCTCGAAGCGGCCCAGGCCCTGGCGGTCAGTGAAAAACGCTGGGAGGATGCCGCGTCCATGGCCCGTTCCCTGGCAAGTTTAGGGGTTGCCGTGCCCCATACCGGCATGGAACCGGATTTTCTTCTGGCGGACGCCAAAGACCGTCTTTCCGCCGGAGACAACCTTTCCGCCTTCCTGAACGCCGTTAGTTCCCACGCATTGAAGCCCCTCTTACCGCCGGACGCCCTGCTATTCCTGGAACGGGCGGCAACGGTACGGCAGCGCCGGGCCGCCGCCTTCTTCCTTTCCGTCATTGAGGAACAGGGGGGAACGGCGCCGGAAAATTTGCGCGTATATGCCCAGGGACAGGACACCGCCGCCGATATGATTAAGGGGGTGGTTACCGTCCTGGTAAACCGGGGCTACCGGATTCAGCGGGGCGCAGGTTCTCCGGACTGGATCCTTGGTTCCGCTTTCTTTGTGGACGCATCGGGGCTCTTAATCACCAACTACCACGTTATCGCCAGCGAGGTGGATCCTACCTATGAGGGATATTCACGGATGTATATACGCCTGGGGGACGCCGCCAGTCCCCGTATCCCCGCCAAGGTCATCGGCTGGGACAAGGCTATGGATCTGGCGCTCATCAAGGTTGAAATAAAGCCGGAATATGTCTTTTCCCTGGTGGACTGGGTTATTCCCAAGGTGGGGGACACGGTGCTTGCCATCGGTTCCCCGGTGGGCCTGGAAAAAACCGTAACCCGGGGCATCGTTTCCGCCCTGGGCCGGCGGCTCCTTCAAATTGGAGACGTGATACAGATTGACGCGGCGGTAAACCACGGCAATTCCGGCGGCCCCGTGATTGACACCGACGGACGCCTGGTAGGCATCGTTTTTGCCGGGGTAGAAGCGTACCAGGGCCTTAACTTTGCGGTTCCTGCGGAGCGGCTCGCCGCCGCCCTGCCCGCCATGATCGCCGGCGGTAAAGCCCAACGGCCCTGGCTGGGTCTCACCCTTAGCGAAACCAACAAGGGGGCGGAGATCATCTACGTAGCCCCCTATACCCCTGCGGCGGAACAGCAGATCCCCGAAGGGCTTTTCATCACCAGCATCAACGGCGAAGAGGTCACCGCTTCCCAGGGCTCCCTAATCCCCGCCCTCCAGGATCGGCTCTTCTCCGGCCGTCCCGGTGAATTGGTGGAGATGAAGACTTCCGATGGAGTCCGCCGGATCCTTCAGACCGCCCCCCGTCCGGACATCCCCCTGGCGGAGGCCGCAAAAAAAGACAGCCGGGAACGAATGGCCGCTCCCCTCTTCGGCCTCATCCTGAGCCCCTCCATGAACCGGGGGTTTTCCGCATCCTATCTGGTTAAAAAAGTGGTGCGCGGTTCCATTGCCGATGAGGCGGGCCTTTCGGAGCAGGATCCGGTATCCATCCGGGGCTTCAAGGTTGAGGAAAACGATGGATATGCGTTGCTGGATATCAATGTTAAAAAACGGCGCATGGGGTACATGGAAACCTATATGCGGCTTCCGGCGCTGCTGGATTCCCCGGACACTCTGTAGACACAGCCGGTCGTGGTGGGGCATGCCGTTCCGAATGCTGTTGGGGGAGCCTGGTGACCAAGCCGGGAACGGCACGGGGCATGCCAGTCCTCATGCTAGCCGGGGAATCTGCTACGGGAGCCCAGCCCCAGGGGGCTTTTTGGTCTCCCTCCGCAGGGACGACCGGATGCATTCGGCCTGTCACGCCCCGTACCGCTCCCGCTCCCGCCCCGTCAACACTACTACGCCACCGGCCGTTTTCAGAGTGCAGGCGGTCATCTAACGATCCTTTCCCTTTGGCGCGATCACTTTCCCATCTTCGTGCCGAAAGCTCTTCTCTTCTCCCTGTCTCTTGAAGCCCGGCATTGCCGCGAAGCGGCCCAGCCCGTTCCACACATCCTAGTAAAGGAAATGCGGCCAACAATAGTATTGGGGGTGCCCGTTGGAAACATGGGGAGGCGCCTCCGGAGGGCAACATCATCAACTTAAGGGAAAGAGACTCCCGTAAGCCCGATAAAAAGACGATATTCAACCAAGGGGGTCATGTCAGGAAAATACCAGAAACGATTTAACAAGATACCGGGGTGGATAGGCAGCAA